>NZ_JABBDZ010000015.1:0-92113 GCF_012847305.1 Devosia sp. MC1541 | reverse complement strand
ACCTTGGCCAATCTGGCCTACAACTTCGACCGCCTCGTCTTCCACGAAAAGCGCGCAACCGCGCCATGAGTCTGCCCGGATGACCGGGAAACGCCGTCAATGGGCACCGCCGATCGCCAAACGCCGCACCAAATCTGCTCAAACACGGAAATCAGACGACCACAATCGCAGCCGCAGGCTCAGCGAGCCAGTTCTTGCGGGTCTTCAGCTCGCGCATTGGACTGGATGAGGCGATGCCCGCTACGGCGGTGCCGCCTTAGTTCTTCCAGACGATGTAGGAGAATAACAGCACACCGACGAAGGTGATCATTGATCCGCCCGCCGTCTCGGCTTCCTTGGTATCTGCCTTTGCTTCGCCGTCTTTGCAATTGGCCTCTCCCAAAGCCTCACGGCCATACGGGCCTTGTACTTCATGAGCAAGCTGGGGGAGGTGAGCCCATAGATGGGTATGGCTCAGCACATGCAGCAGGGTGACAGTTCACGAATTGGCGCAGTTATGGGGCGAATAGGGGCAGCGCGGATGAGGAAGTATATACCATCCGATGCCTTTACATTAAGTGTTTCTGATCCTGGTTCTTACACTTACACTTATACTTTTACCCATGGTGACGGTGGTTCGTTCGATGTTAGCATTACCGTGCTTCAGCGACCAGTAAGCCCCACAGATAATGCCGAAACGGCAGAGCAGATCAGCACGGACATGGTGCAGGCGCGGGGACGTCAGCTCCACGCAGGGCTGTTCAGCGGGATGCTGCAGCAGCGTCGGCAGATGTCGGCAGCGCGTACGCCCGGTACGATTTCCATCAATCCGGCGGGCAGTGGTGTGGCGATGAATTTTGCCGCCAGCACACTGGCGATGACTGCGGCTTCGCAGGCGGTGACTGCGCTGGGGCAGACCATCGTTGTCGATGATCAGGGCGCTAATTTCTGGATCGACGGGGATATGAACCTGTACGCCCGTGACAATGGCGGCGGGGCTCAGTGGGGTCAGGCCGGGCTTGTTGGGGCCGGTGTTGACGTGTTGGTCGACAAAAACCTTCTGGTTGGTAGCGTGCTCTACGGCGACTGGATGCATGACAAATCCGATAGCCAGAACACGACAGGGGCCGGCTTCCTCGTGGGCCCTTATGCTTCCGCTGAAGTTGCGCCAAACGTCTTTTTTGACGTAGCGGCGCTCTACGGGAAGAGCTGGAACACGCTCAAATTCGATGATTTCAGCGGTGACTTTTCGACGGACCGTGTGCTTGCCCGTGCCGAACTTCGCGGCAATGTCGAATTGGGTGAGGGCACGCGCTTCCGTCCGAACACTACGCTGTTCTATATGCGCGAGAATATTGCTGGTTACACCGTTTCAAACGGCGCAGGCACCACCCAGAACGTCGATGCAAACGTGCAGCAACAGTTGACCGCGAGTGCCGGTGGCCGGATTGAGCACAGCTTTGACGCGGGCGAAAATTGGGTTCTGACCCCGCATGTAAGTCTCGATCTGGGCATGGTTGGAACCAACGGTGCGTGGAGCCAGATGATCCAGGGCGGGATTGGCACCGAACTGGTTAGCGATGGGGGCTTCAAAGTAGTGCTCGGCCTAGATGGCAACGCAACTGCGGCTGGGGCCCGTGGCGTCGGAGCGTCAGCTAAGATTAAAGCGCAGTTCTAATCGCCAATAATGAGAAGCTTCAACGGGTACCGATCAATGATCGGTACCCGTTTTCTATTGGTGGCACCGTCCTGGTGCCGTCAGTTCTTCCAAACGATGTAGGAGAATAGCAGCACGCCGACGAAGGTGATCATTGATCCGCCCGCCACGAATGGCACCATGGCCGCATTGCCGGCCAGCAAAAGGGCGAGCGCCAACGTCATGATCACGACGCCGACGACGAAGATCCAGAATTGAGCGCGCACCAGTTGGCCAGTGGCTTTGCTCGGATTGAGCGCAAAATAGATGCCGAATAGCGCTGAAGTGACCCAGCCCACCAAGTTCAAGTGCGCGTGGGCGCCGGTGAAGCGATGGTCGGTGCTGATCGACATATAAAGGCCAAAGCAGATGCCAATGATGAGAAATATGACGGCTATGCGGAAGTAATGCTGAGATACCAACGGCAATTTATATCCTCCCTGTGCACGCCCGATTGTTCGGTGCGTCGCCGCGCAAGCGTAGTGCGGCTCAAAGGGCTGGGATATACGGATATTTCTGGATTGGTATTGGGAGAATGCCTGCCGTAGCAGGCATCCTATGGGGAGATTAATCCAGCAAATTGGCTGGGACTGTACCGCCATTGGCCTTGAGCTGGCTGATCACCTGCTTGTGGAGCCAGATGTTCATGGTGGCGCTGTCGGACTTGTCGCCGGTGTAGCCAAGCTCGTCGGCGAGCTCCTTACGAGCGGTCAGCGAGCTATCAATGCCAAGGGCCTTCATGAGGTCGACGATGGACGTCTTCCAATTCAGCTGCTGGCCAGACTTAGCCACTGCCGCGTCGAGAATAGCGGCAACATCAACGTTGGCCTGCGGAGCTGCGCCGGACGCTGGTGCGGATGCACCTGATGCTGGTGGCGCTGCATTCGCATGAGCGGTGCCTGCTGCGAGGTTTTCGCGGGTTGGTGTTGGCGCGACAGGTGTAGAATCTGTGGTGCCGACGACGCTGCCGTGATGCGAGGCCTTGGGGTCTAGGCCCTGCGGTGCGCTGGCGTGTTCGGTCTTAGGGGCACCAAAAATCTTCTCTTTAATGGCGTCAAAGAAACCCATCGTAATCCTCCGTGTTGTTTGGCCTTCGCGACATCGAAGTTCCGAAGGCGGTAAGGACAGAACGCCCCACCCTAGAAATGGTAACGACGGGAGGGGAGATATTTTGGCTAGGCTGGGCACTCAGGTCAGAAAAAAGCGCGCCCACGGCGCGCTCATCGGTTTGGTTCTGAACGAGGCACTTAATAGACGCGGAGCGAGGAGAGGTTGCGGGCCAGATAGCGGCTAAGACGCGGTTGGCTCTCGGTGATGCGCTCACAATAGGATTGGAATGTGCGATCCCGGCACAGCGCGGCGCTGGTTGGTACGGTGACGCGAACCGAAGTCACCCGATTGTCCCAACCCGAGAGCGCGAGATCGCGCACGGTGTTGCCCGACGACAGGCAGAAATAGGCTCCGGTGTAATTGGCGCCTTCGTAAAAGCACATCTCGCCGTTCGAGAGATCCTTGGCGGGAACATTGAGTGCCACATCGCGTGTGGTCGTGCCGAAATCGATCTTGCCGATGTTGGTCCAACCCCGACCGGCAGGACCGTCGACCACGCACCAGTGCTTTTGGCAGCGGAGAACTTTGATCGGCGCGATACCGGCGATTTCCCCGGTGATGGCGTATTTCGTACCCGGACCAGTACGCAGCTCCAGCGTTGATTTAATCCACGCATGGCTACCCGAAAGTGAGTGGGCGGAGCTTGGGGTGGCCGCAAGCAAGCTCGCGAAAACAGCAAATGCAACAGCGTAAACAGAGCGCATTAGGACTATAGATCCGGATTGATTTTCGTCACCTTATCTGGAAACGATTGGTCTGAAAAGGGAAACGCCGCCCCGAGGGACGGCGTTTGATTTGGGAAATCAGCGGATCCGGATTGAGGCGATGTAATCGTCAAAATCACCCAGAGAAGAGGCGCTGGTCGTATAGGTGCGGCAGCCCCGGAAATTGCGTTCCGAACAGACTTCAATCGTGTAGCGGCCCGGATTGTCGATCGAGGAAATCCGATCGGTCCAGCCACGCAGATCGCGCTGCGCATCACCCGGCTGCAGACAGAAGCTGTCGCCACGAAACTGCGTGCGATCAAAGAAGCAGATGTCGTCAGCAACTGGCTGTGGCATCGGCTGTGGGCGCGGAGGACGCGGCGGAGGCACCGGCATTGGGCGCGGCGGTTCTGGGCGAACGACCGGCGGCTGTGGCCGCTGATTGCCATTGCCAATGCTGATGGATGGACCGCCAGGAATGGTGATGTCGAAATTAAAGCCTGGCTGGTTATTGTTATTCGGGCGGTTTGGCGTGTTGTTGCCACCTGTTGGCTGCAAATATTGGGCAGAGACCCAACCAGAGGTGCGGCCGGTATTGATGTAGCACCACGAGCGTTCACACTGCTGCACATCCACGCGCTGGCCCTGAACTGCCACGGCAACCACACCGTAATTTGTGCCTGGACCGCTGCGCACGTTTACGTTGGTTGTGACAGTGCCGGGGGCTGCCTGGGCATCAGGCATGAAGACAACGACGGCTGCGGCGGCAATGGCGATGCCGGTGACGAAGTTGAGGAGGCTCTTACGAGTCTTGCTGTGCATAGTGACTATCCCCTTACAAAGCCCATTGGTCCGGCTCTGCTTAATATTGTTTGGTCACCAAACGGATCGGCCTTCGGAGGGTTCCGACGATTTTGTGACTGCTGTGACGAAGTCTGCGGAGACTCGTTATGTGGAACAGATAACAGTAATGCGTCTGAACGCTAGCTGAACGCTGTGTTCAACTTTGCGGTTTCACCGTAATTCAGATCTTTATTATTTTTACTTAGCAATTCTCGAATTTTTTGAGACACCGGCAAGAATCGGCAAAGACAATCTTCAGTGGCACAGAAGTCCCTTACAGCCGCGCCGGTGGGGCCTCGAGCAAGCGAGGTTCAGGCGCAGTTGGGCGGTCCAACGGGTGAGGCGCGGGGATGCGCGCCGGCGGAGCGCCGGGATTACCTTTATTGTTCAGCGCGTTGGCGAGCGACAGAAGGTCTGGTTCATAAATCCAGCCTGCGCGAGTGCCAATGCGGACAGCGCACCATTGCTGGGTGCATTGAAGACCATCTATGCGGTCGCTGGTGCTGATGAACTCAAGAATAACGTGGTCTCGGCCGGGGCCGGAATGCACGGCGACCATCTCTGCTGCATTGGCGCTGTTTGCGAGCAGCGTGAGAAGAAAAGCGGAAAGGATGCCAGCGAGCCGGATTGAGATGGGTTTCATGCCATAAAAACCCAGCGCGCAAGCCAGAAACCATGAAACGGCACTTTCGCAGCGTTTCATGGCTTTGATTATTCGGCAGGAATGGCGCGCTTCTCGCCATTTTCATCGAGTGCGACATAGACAAAGCGCGCTTCGGTGACCTTCTGGCGGTCTTCGTGGCGTTCGCGGCGCACCCATGCTTCCAGAGCTATTGTGATCGAGGTGCGGCCAACGCGTTCGACTGTGGAGTAGACGCACAGGACATCGCCGACCTTGATTGGCGCAATAAATGTCATCGCTTCGACCGCAACAGTCACGACGCGTCCGCGGACCCGTTCGACCGCAGCGATAGCACCGGCAATGTCCATTTGGCTCATGACCCATCCGCCGAAAATATCGCCAGCAGGATTAGTATCCGCTGGCATGGCCAAAGTGCGGATTGTGAGCGTTCCCGTAGGCTGAGTGGCAGAGTCATTCATATTCTTAAGGACCTTTAGGCGGCCAACGGCCGACGGCTTCCTCCCAATGCTTACGACATAAGGAGAGATAGACAGATTTTTCAATAGACACTTGGTCGCCTGCGGTGAGGACGCGGCCGGACATGTCCTGGCGTACGACCATGGTCGCCTTGGCGCCGCAGGTGCAAATGGTGCGGATTTCGCGCAGGATATCGGCGATGGCGAGCAGCTCCATCGAGCCGGGGAAAAGCTTGCCCTGGAAATCGGTGCGCAGGCCATAGCACATGACCGGGATTTTTAGCCGGTCAGAGACCCGCGCCAATTGCCAGACTTGATCACGCGTCAGGAACTGCGCTTCATCGACGAAGACGCAATCGACTTTCGCAGCTTCGTGCTGATCTTTGACCGATTGGTAGACATCGTCCTGCGTAGCATAGAGCTGAGCAGGTTCGGAAATGCCGATGCGGGACGAGATCAAGCCTTCGCCGCCATCGGCGTAAAGTGCGGATGTGTAGAGCAGCGGATTCATGCCGCGTTCACGGTAGTTATACGCCGCCTGCAAGAGGAGGGTAGACTTGCCCGCGTTCATCGCCGCATAGGAGAAATAAAGCTTAGCCATGTTTCGAGTCCTGCTGCGGCCCTGATTGGGATAGCGATAGACCTCAGGGCGGCTGGGCGAAAGCCTAAGAGTGCTGGCTTCAACAGGTGAGTGGGAGAGCGATGGAGAGGCTGATTTTACGGGCGGCGCGGGAGGATGACCTTCCGGACTTGTACAAATTATTCTTCCGCTCGTGGATTGCCCACTGGGGGCCGCATGTGAGTGTGACCTCGCGCCAGACGTTTTTGCTTGGACGTCCGGGGGATAGCTATGCTCGCCAGTATTGGACCAAGTTCACCGTGGCGGAGCGGGACGGGATGCTGGTCGGGGTCTACCATCTTGAAGACGGGTTCCTTCACGCCATCCATGTCGCGGTCAACCATCTGGGAACCGGAGTGGGGCGGCTAATGATGTCGGATGCCGAACGGCGTGGGGCGCTTCGGCTGGAAGTGCGCGAATTTAACGATAGGGCGCGTCAATTCTATCTCCGTCGCGGCTGGGTCGAGCTTTACAATGAGCCGGGCAGCGAAATGGGCTCGCCCTGTGTCACGATCACCATGGGGCTGGATCGGCCAAGTGAATAGCGGGCCGAGGGGAACGAGATCAATTTCCCAGATGTTCAGTTTCAGTTCAGCCGTGGCGCACTAGAGCTAAGCCAATGATTTTGGAGTGTGAGATGAACCGATTTGCTCGATACGTCTTGGGTGTTGGCCTTGCGCTTGCTGCGGCCACCCCTGCATTTGCGTCGCCGGTCGGCACGTGGGAAATTGAAATGCGCGACAGTCGCTATGAGGCGACGATGTGTGGCGATGGCACCCAACTTTGCGTTCGATTAATCTGGCTGGGTAATGGCGCTGAGCAGCAGCCGGAAAATATCCCCTATCTCAATCAGTTGATTATCAACGAGGCCAAGCAAACCCGACCGGGCGAATGGAAGGGGCAACTCAACCTCTATGGCCACAAGGCGGCAGGCACGATCACGCAGGTGAACGAGAACCAGATCACGCTGCAAGGCTGCGTGCTGGCGGTGTTTTGCAAGTCATATGAGATGTATCGTTATAACGGGTGAGACATAGGTCTTAGGAAGACCCCACCCTCAATCCCTCCCCTTTCGAGGGGAGGGAGATCGTTCAGCGTAAGCGAATGCAGCCTAGTTCGTCGTGCGTTGGACGTGCGCCTTGCGGCGGTTCCAGAGCGGGGGCAGCGCTTCGACTAAGATGATCGCGGCGAAGAGCAAAGCGGCGCCGAAGTAGCCCACTGTCGGCAAGCGCTCGCCCAAGAGCAGAGCGCCGCCCAAGGCCGCGAACAGACTTTCAGCCGAGAGAATGATTGCAGCATTGGCCGGTGGAACGTGCTGCTGGCCGATGGCTTGGAAGGTGAAGCCAATGGCTGTCGAGCAAATGGCGGCATAGGCGATTTCGACCCAGCCAGCACTGATCGCCTCGATGGAAGGGGCTTCTGTGCCGAGTGCAATGCCAGAGGCGATGACGCCCGCGAAGAGGAAGCTGACGGCCGAAACAAAGATCGGTAGGCCCGTGATGCGAGCGCAGTGACCCAGAAGGATCACATGTACCGCCCAGAACACCGCGCTGCCGACAATGGTCCAATCGCCTGAATTAAAGCTGTCGAGGCCGCCACCGTTCAGGAAGTAGATGCCGATAAGTGCTGTCGGAACAGCGGCATAGAGGATCGGGCGGGGTTTCGTACGGAAGAGGACGAAGACCAAGATCGGCACGAAGAAAACGTAGAGCCCCGTGAGGAAGCCGCCGTTAGTGGCGGTCGTGGTTCTCAAACCGGCCTGTTGGAGCCATGAGCCGAAGAAGAAGGCGCAGCTCATCGTCAGGATAAAAAGCCAGTGCTTTGTGGTGAGCTTTGGGGCTTTGCGGCGATACTCCCAGATCGCCAGCGGCAGGATGAGCAGACCGCCCAGAATATAGCGCACGCCTGCGAAGGTCAGCGGCCCCATCATGTCCATGGCCGATTTTTGCGCAATAAAGGCAAAGCCCCAGAACATGGTGCAGATGAGAAGCATCAGAGTAGCGATGGGGCGGGACATGATTACTCGCAACGAAAAAGGGCCAGTGATGGCCCTTTTAGAAGGGGGCATACGGCAGCGGCCTAGAGCTCGGCGTCGAGCGCTTTGATGGCCTGCTGGATTTCGTCGGGCGTGGTGTAGTGGACGAAGGAGAGACGCACAACACCATGATCGGGATCAATGCCCAAGGCTTTGAGGAGGCGGTAGCTGTAGAAATGGCTGCCGCCGACCATGAGGCCGTGTTTGGTGAGACGCTGGGCGACGGCGACGGCAGCGTCGGTGTGGGCGAAGGCGATGGTTGGCGCGCGCTCGACCGGATCGTCTGGACCGAGTAGGCGAATGTCATTGCGCGAGCGCAGGTAATCGAGCAGGGGCGCTGCCAGCGCGATTTCCTGATTGCGCATGGCCGTATGGGCGCGGCGGAAGGCGTTATCGCCAGCAATTGTGCCGGAGACCATATTGCCGACTTCTTCGAGGTAATCGGCAACGCCCGCGCAGGCGGCGATTTGGGCGTGATCGGGACCGGCTGGGGTCAGGCGATAGCGCGGTTTGATATCGTTGAAGAAATGGCCCTGATTGGGAAGCTTTTCCGCCAGAGCCGGGCGAATGGCCATGATGCCCTGGTGGGGGCCATAAACCTTGTAAGCTGAGAACAGATAGATGTCTGCGCCCAGGGCGGCGAGATCGGGCAGTCCGTGCGGGGTGTAGCTGACGCCATCAATAGCGCAATAAGCGCCAACCGCGTGGGCGCGCGCAGCGATCTCTGCGACCGGATTGATGTGTGCAACAATGTTGGAGCAGTGCGGCGCGGCGACGAGTTTTACTTTTCCGTCGAGTAGCGCGTCGAGATCGGAGAGGTCGAGGCGACCGGTTTCGTCGACGGCCCATTCGCGCACTTCGATGCCGCGCGTCTCAAGGCGACGCCATGCGCCCGTATTGGCTTCGTGGTCTTGATTGGTGACGATGATGGCATCGCCGGGATTGAGAAACTGCCCAAAGGTATTGCCGAGCACATAGGTGTTGGCCGAGGTGGATGGACCGAAATGGATCCAATCGGCGGAAACATTGAGCGCTTGCGCGATCCGTTCATAGGCGTGGTCCATGGCCTTGCCGGCGGCGATTGACGCCGGACTGGTGCCATAGGGCTGCACCTTGGTCTGGCGATAGTAGCGATCGAGCAGGTCGAGCGTGTGTTTGGCGGTGTAAGAGCCGCCTGCGTTTTCAAAGAAGGCCTGACCTTGCAGGCTAGGCTCGGAGAAGGCGGGGAACAACGCGCGGACGCGGGCAGGATCGAGTGGCAGTTGGGTCATAGTTATGTCGTTCGTGAGAGGTGAGACGACGGTAGTTGACTGCCATACAAATGCAATAGGCCCCCATTCGGCGTTCGCGCTGAGTGGGAGGGGGGAGAACTGTGTGTGTTTGCAGGCCCCCACCCTTAATCCCTCCCCGCAAGGGGGAGGGAGACGCACGGGCGTTAGGGTTGAGTGGGAAGAATGTGCGGTTACCTGCGGTCTTGGCGGTGGCTTCCGCGATCGCCGCGTGGGTGGCCGTCATTTGGGCGGTCAGTAAGCTTGGCCTTTTGCTCGTCGGTCAAAGAGCCGAAGAAGGCGTCATAGCTGGGCTTTATCGTTTCAAGTGCGGTGACATTGGCCTTGCCGATGGCAATGCGGGTATCGAGGTTTTTGCTGAAGTCTGGTGCCGGTGGGGCTTCAGCGCTGGAGGCATCAGTTGGCGGTGTCGGTGGAGTCGGGCGCAAATCCTTGATAACAGCCTCAAAATCAGTGGCTGCCGTCAGTGCAGCGGCCTTTAGGGCGTCAAGCAAGGGCTTTTGGTCATCGGTGAGATCTAGGCGATGTGCGAGACGTACGAGGCCGACTTCGACGGCCTCGGCGCCGCGCTGAACGTTCAGGAAGTCGCCATTACCGCGCTGCATTGGACGGGCGAAATGCCCAAAGTCTTTTCCGCCGTGATGCGGTTGGGCCATTGGGGCAGAAGCAGGCGCATCTTGGGCCGATGTGGGGACGATGATGCCGAGCGCAAGCGTGGTCGTCATCAACGTTGCGAGAATGGCTGCGGGGAGGGTCTTCATCGTGTCATCCTTTGCATGGGAGGTACCATTGGCTGGTACCGATTGGACGATAGAGTGAACCATCTTGTCCGGTCATTGCGGTGCGATGAAGATATGGAGAGGTTGGTAATGTTCGAGGAGGCTCGGGGTGCAGCGTGGCTGCATGTTGACTTCGAGCTTCAGTATAAAAGTTTTTATACCTCGTGCGGGTTTGCGCCAACCGAGGCGGGGTTGATCGCACTCAAATAAAGCAAAAAGGCCGGGGGGCCGGCCTTGAAGTCTTGGGAGGTCAGGGGAGAGGGTTAGCGGTCGCTATCGGCCCAATTGGTGCGTCGCGCTGGACGCTTAGGGGCGGTGACGCGCGCGGGAAGGGGGCCGGCCATGACGAAGCGAGCCGCTTCATAAAGCATCACGGCCATGAGAAGCGCGACTGGAATGAGGAACACAGCGATCTGTGTGTCTGCCTGTTGGGCCAAGTTGGCCGCATTGGCGGGCGAGACACCCGAGACAGAGATGGCTGCGACAGCCGCTATGGAGAGCAAGGAAATGCCGGCAAGCGTGAAAACACGACGGTTCTTCGACTTGGGGGACGCGGACTTTTGCATGGGATCGACGTCTTACACTTTACTGAACTGTACTCAATTCACCATGAGATTGCGGTGTTAGTAGGGGGTGATTAGGGCAAGTGGCGATTTGTTGGGGGCGAAACTGTGGCAAAGGCGAGAACGAAGTCGTGAACGCGTGCGGGTGCTCTTGGCAAAAATGGTTTTGGCAGAGGGGCAATCTTACGCATTGGCGAATGGTTGTGGTTCTCAGGAACACTGGGCTGCGCTAAAGAGGGTGCGGCTAAGCTTGGAGGTTCAAAATGGGTTTTCTGTCAGACGCGCTGTCTCGTGTTGCGCCGTCGGCGACCGTTGCTATCAGTCAGAAGGCGCGTGTTCTGGCGCAGGAAGGCCGCGACATCATCGCGCTTTCTGCGGGTGAGCCAGATTTCAACACGCCGGAAAACGTGCGCGATGCTGCAAAGCGCGCCATGGACGAAGGCCAGACCCGTTACACCAATGTCGACGGCATTATTGAGCTGAAACAAGCCGTTGCGGCCAAGTTTAAGCGGGATAATGGGCTCGATGTTACGGCAGCCGATTGCTTTGTGTCCTCGGGCGGCAAGCAGATCATTTTCAACGCACTGATGGCGACACTCAACCCCGGCGACGAAGTTGTGGTGCCGGTGCCCTATTGGGTGAGCTACCCGGAAATCGTGCGTTTGTGCGGCGCTGGGCCGGTGTTTGCGGTGGCCGATGCCACAACAGGTTTCAAGCTGTCGCCGGAGGTTTTGGAAAAGGCGATCTCGCCTAAGACCAAGTGGCTGCTGCTCAATACGCCGTCGAACCCGACTGGCGCGGCCTATACGGCAGAAGAATTGCGCGGTTTGGCCGACGTGCTGCTGCGCCACCCGCATGTGCATATTCTGACCGACGATATCTATGAAGTGCTGGTCTATGACGGCAAGACTTTCGCCACGATCGCACAGGTAGAACCAGCACTGCAGGCGCGGACGCTGACCATGAATGGCGTGTCCAAGTCGCACGCTATGACCGGCTGGCGCATTGGCTATTGCACTGGCCCAAAACCGCTTTTAGCGGCGATGACCAAGCTGCAGGGGCAGTCGACCACGAACCCGTCGTCGATTTCGCAGTGGGCTGCCGTGGAAGCGCTCAATGGTCCGCAGGAATTTTTGTCTGAATGGCGCGCGGTTTTCCAAAAGCGCCGTGACATGGTTGTCGCTGGGCTCAACGCCAACACCGGGCTCGATTGCCTGACGCCAGAAGGCGCGTTCTACGTGTTCCCGTCTTGCGCGCGTCTCCTGGGCAAGACCTCGGCGGGCGGTACTGTATTGAATACAGACGAAGATTTCGTCATGGCGCTGCTTGATGAAACCGGCGTGGCGTTGGTGCATGGCTCGGCCTTTGGTCTCGCCGGGCATTTCCGCCTGTCCTATGCTGCAAGCGACGAACAGCTGGCCGATGCGGTCAGCCGTATTCAGACCTTCTGCGCTGGCATCAAATAAGCCACTAGCGGCCCAAGAATGACAAAACGGTCGGCCTATCGGAAGCGGTAGAGCCGGCCGTTTGGTTTAAAGTGTTCATGATCTTTGTGGTTGAGGCATAGCTTTGTACCGCGGCCTGATAGAGCTTGTCGCTCCAGCCGACTGCCAGCCGCTCTTCGGCGCTCAATGATGAGTAAGCGGCAATAATATTGCGGCTGAAGGCGGTAGGGTCGCCAGAGCTGCTGGCACTCGAAAAGCTCTCGGAGAGCGTCGCGCCGCTCCGTGCGGCCAGCACAGTTTTAGCGGCAAATGCCTCTTCAGACGTAAAAAGCGCATCCTTATTGATGACCATTGACGACAGTGTTCGGCTAGAAAACGCTGATACATCAATATATTGGCCGATTTTAGTCTGGCGATTAAAGCTCGGAAATTTGCCATTGGCGTCGGCCTGGGCGTAGAGCTGATCAAGCGCCGCGCGGGCGTTAGAAGCGAGGTTGGCAATCGGCGTTGTGGTGGTCTCAGGCGTTTCGCTGAGGGCAAGATAGGCGCGCACCGGATCGGCACTATCAGGCGCAGGGAGCGTGCCGGGCGTGAGCTTTAGGCTCTCAATGCCTTTGAGGACAGCATCGCGCCCCGCTTGCCAATCTGCGGAGCTTTTCTCTTCTGTGCCTAGAGAGGATAGATAGTTGGCAGCGGTTTGATAAAGCGCCAGATAACTGCCCGTTACCTTGGCAATGGCAGCAGGACCTGCCAGTGCGGCCCGAAAGCGCCGCTCCATCTCCAAACCTGCCGCTTGCTTCTCCTCAGAGTTGAACGTGTCGTCATTGGCCATGGAGAATAACTCTCGATTATCGAGCGAGGATAAGTCGAGCGCGAGACTGCCGTTTTGAAGGGGAGAGGAGCGGCGAGCCTCGGTGAGGAGGGTGAGGAGTTTACTCTCGGCGTCTTTGACGATGGTGGCGTAGTCGCGCTCCGCTAAGGCGGCCTGCGCCTCGACAGATAAGGTAATCGTCGTGGCAGGCCGATCGACAGTGCTTTCGGCTTCTTGACGCTCTGTCGCGGCGGTGGCTGGCTGTTCAGTACTGGCGCGGTAATCGCGATAGGCCGAGTAGGGGGTAGTCGCTGTAACGGTGACCATGTGGGTGTCTCCCGAGCTTCTGCCATAAGCCATGCAATGGGCGTGCCGGATATTTTTGAATGAAATCAGACGCGCATTGGGAGCAACTCGGGGTGGCGGTAAAAACTGCCGGGCAAGAACTTATTCTGGTCTGTCGGGTGTGAACTCGAGACTTTGTAGTTTCGTTGGGTCCAGAGTGAGAATCGGTAGGACGGCGTGAACCAACTCGGCCTATCGTAGGGGAGCGCGGCGCGTCACTTTTGCGCCGTGCTATACTTCGGAGCTGTAATGTCTGAGCGTAAATCGATGTTGGCCCCCTTTCGGCATGAGACATTCCGAATGCTGTGGCTGGCAACGCTGTTTTCCAATCTGGGAGGATTGGTGCAATCGGTGGGTGCCGGGTGGATGATGACCACGCTGTCGAGCTCCCACAATATGGTGGCGCTGGTGCAGGCATCTACGACGCTTCCCATCATGCTGTTTTCGCTCGCGGCCGGGGCTCTCGCTGACAATTTCGATCGACGTATCGTCATGCTGGTCGCTCAGATCGGTCTGATGGTGGTCTCTATCCTTCTGGCGATACTGACAGTTTTTGGCCTGTTGACGCCTTGGCTACTGCTCGGCTTCACCTTCCTCATCGGGTGCGGCACGGCGCTGTTTAATCCAAGCTGGCAGGCGTCGATGGGCGATGTGGTTCCGCGCGAAGACCTGCCCGGTGCGGTGACGCTCAACTCCATGGGTTTTAACCTCATGCGCAGCGTTGGTCCGGCGGTTGGTGGGCTGATTGTGGCGACAGCCGGTGCCGCTGCCGCATTTGCGCTCAATGCGGTGTCCTATATTGCCCTGATCTTTGCGCTTTGGCGGTGGAAGCCGGTGAGGGTCAAGAGCCACCTGCCGCGCGAAAAATTCGGCTCGGCCATGTATGCGGGCATCCGCTATGTGTCGCTGTCGCCGCATTTGACGACAGTGTTGTTCCGCGGCTTTCTCTTTGGCCTAGCGGCTGTCGTCATTCTGGCGCTGCTGCCATCGGTGGCCAATGACTATGTGGGGGGTGGGGCCTTTGTGTATGGCACATTGCTCGGCTGCTTCGGGTTCGGCGCTATTGGTGGGGCATTCCTCAATGGTCGCGTGCGGGAGCGCTTCAGCAATGAGGTGATCGTGCGGATCGCCTGCGCCATTTTCGCTTTGTGCTGTGTTGGCTTAGGGCTCAGCCGGGAGGTGTGGCTGAGCCATGCTGTGTTGATCCCGGCGGGTGCATGCTGGGTGCTCGCGCTATCGCTGTTCAATGTGTCGGTGCAGCTCTCGACCCCGCGTTGGGTGGTTGGCCGGGCGCTAGCGCTCTACCAGACCGCTACATTTGGAGGCATGGCCTTGGGAAGCTGGGTTTGGGGCCTGTTCGCGGATATTGGGGGACCGCAGCTGGCTCTGTTGTGTGCGGCGCTCGTCTTGGTGTTTTGCGGCGCTGTGGGACTACGCTTGCCGTTACCGGCCTTTAGTTCGCGTGACCTCAATCCGCTCGACACGTTTAATGAGCCCGCTTTGCGGCTCGATCTGCGGCCACGCTCTGGGCCGATCCTCGTGATGATCGACTATCGCATTGCGCAGAATGACATTCCTAAATTCTTGGAACTTATGGCTGATCGCCGCCGTATCCGCATTCGTGACGGGGCGCGGCAATGGGCGGTGCTCCGCGATTTGCAGGAACCCGATCTGTGGGTGGAAAGCTACCACGTGCCCACCTGGGATGATTATTTGCGGCACAACATGCGCCGGACAAAGGCTGATGCGGAAAATACGCTGGCCTTGCGGGCCCTGCACCAGTTGGCAGAGCCGCCGAGGGTGCATCGCATGATCGAGCGCCAGACCGTGCCGCTGCATGATGATACGCCGCTGCGCGAATTGCCCGACGTTTGATTGCCTAAAAAAAAGACCCTGCCCGAGGGGAGGGGCAGGGTCTTAAGGGTCACGGCGGACCGTAGACCTTGGAGGGCAGCGTCACCACGAGCGCTGCGTTGAGGGCATTATCAATCGGCGGCACTGCCTAGAAAAGCGCCAATTGCGTAATGCTGCCATGCAAAATCTACGCGTCACCTTGCTGCAGTCTTGTGCGGGCAAAAAAAGAGGCTCCAACCGAAGTTGGAGCCTGATGATAGGGCCGAAGCCAAATCGAAAGTGTTGGTCTGAGCGCATGGGAGGAGGATATGCGTCAGACCATGTGGACCAGAACCGAGGGAGGAGGAAACGGTTCCAATCCGGGTGTCGACAACGCGGGTCCGTGGGAGGAGGATACGGAGCGGCGTCCCGTCGACACACACAACCTAGGCGGTTCTGGCACTCACAACAATGCATGGTTCGTCATGCCAGCTATGCATTAGGCACAGCGACAAACTGTCCATTTAATGTGCAGCTTGTATGGATGAGGTGGTGGCGTTGGGGCAAGTGGTTGGTAGGGTCTGCTTTTCTGTCGGCGATGGCCCGGTGGCCGGCGTGAGAGGATCGGTTGGCCGGTGCTTTTTCACCCCACCCTCAATCCCTCCCCCTCAAGGGGAGGGAGGTAGAGCTGAGTGCGTGGGGAGGCTGGGCTCAACCGATGGCGGCGGGGCGAGTTGGCCTATCTTCGCCAAAGTCGTGGTGGTGTGCAGAAAAAAAGGCCCCATCCAAAGATGGGGCCGATGACTGGGCCAGAGGCCAAATCGAAAGTGAAAGGCAGAGGAGCAAGGGAGGAGGAGTATGCTGCTCTGCCAGAACATTGGATCGAGGGAGGAGATTACGATCCGCAGCTCAGTGTTGCGATACACGGTCCGAAGGGAGGAGGAGATCGGAGCGCGCCTCAGCAACGAGGCCTTTATGTACTCTACTGGTTTAGTAGGCAATCCCGGAAAACACATGTCAGCCATGCATTTATGCATCGGTCCACAGAATTGCAGACAAAAGAAAGGCCCCGCTCGAGGGGAGAGCGGAGCCTAAGGAGTAGTAAGCCTGACGGCTCACTAAGGAGGGAACGCAGCGGGCGCAAGGGAGGGAGGAGAAACACCCGCTGTGATGTCGCGGTATATAGGTTGATCCTCGAAGATGAGGAATGGGTTAATGGGCATGTCAGCCATGCGCCGTACGCATGTAACTGCCAAAAAACGTTCACAATCAACGGTTGGCGCAGAAACTCCCGTACGGAATCGCCCAGAAACGTTCGGTTTTTTACGGGTGTGGTGCCTGGGTGGCGAAGGTGTCCAGGACGGTCAGGAGCTGACCGAGATGCTCTATTTTTGCCCATCGCGGATGATTTATTGGCTCATCAGCCTGTTCATAAACCCATGTTAAGCGATGGGGGACGTAGACGGCGAAGGCTCCGGCCTCAAGCGCGGGCAAGATATCAGACTTCATTGAGTTGCCGACCATGACAGTGTGGTCCGCGCCTTCGGTGTGCTGAGCAAAAATGCGCTCGTAGACCGCAGTGGTTTTATCCTGGACGATTTCCACAGCCGCAAAATATTCAGCGAGGCCCGAGGCGGCAAGCTTGCGCTCTTGGTCGATCACATCGCCCTTGGTGATGAGGATCAAACGATATTTCTTTTCAAGCGCTTCGAGCGCTTCGTCGACATAGGGTAGGGTCTCGACCGGATAGGTGAGAAGCTCGCGACCGGCGGCCAAAATTTCAGCGATGACAGGGCCGGGGACGCGGTGTTCGGTGAGTTCGAGGGCCGTCTCGATCATCGAGAGGGTGAAGCCTTTGGCGCCAAAACCATAGAAAGCCAAATTGCGCATGGTGGCGCTGATCAGGCGATCGTTGAGGTCTGCACTATCGGTGTGGTCGCGCAAAAGCGTGGTGAAACGTTCTTCCGTAAGGCGGAAAAACTGCTCGTTTTCCCAGAGGGTATCGTCAGCATCAAGGGCGATGGTGGTGATGCGAGCCATGGGTCATCTCGGCTGGGCGTTTAGGGGCATGTATGTGGCATCTTGCTGGCACTTGTGGGCCTTAGCAAGGGCGCGCGAGGGGCGTTTTGGGGCTTTTGGACGTGGCCGAGCAGGGGGGCGCGATGCGTGGAAGGAAGGCCTCCTTACCCGGCACTGCGTCCCGACCTCCCCCCGTAGGGGCGAGGTAAGAAAGAGTAGGGGCGATTGGCTTTCGGCCGGTTCGGCGCCTAAAAACTCCACTCGCGGGCTTTGGAGACGAGGAAGTCGCGGAAGACGCCTACGCGCTTTGAATTCTTCAGAGCGGGTGGATAAACGAAGTAGGCCTCATAGGCTGGCAACTCGACTTCGGGCAGCACCTGCACCAGGCCGTCGGCCTTCTCGACCACATAGGCGGGGAGCATGGCGATGCCGATGCCAGCGCGGGCTGCGTTCATCATGCCATAGATGGCGTTGACCTTGAGTACGGCGCGGCGCGGGCTGGAGTCTGGGCGGCCCATGCGTTCGAGATAGTTGATGTCGCCGAGATAGGAGGGGACAGGTTCGCCGAAGCTGATGATGCGGTGATTGTCCAAATCTTCGGGCGACTTGGGCATGCCGTATTCGGAGATGTAGGCATCCGAGGCATAGAAGTGGTTGTGCACCGTGAACAGCTTGCGCTGAATCATTTCCGACTGGTTAGGGCGGTGCAGACGAATGGCGACGTCGGCTTCACGCATGGCCAGATCGAGTTCAGCGTCGTTGAGGCGGATTTCGAGCTGGATCAGCGGATAGAGTTTGAGGAACTCGTCGAGGCGCGAGGAGAGCCAGGTGGAGCCAATGCCCACGGTGGTGGTGACAACCAGCGGGCCGGTTGGCACGTCTTGGCTTTCCGACATCTGGGTCTCCACTTGCTGGAGTTCCCAATGCATGCGGTGCGCTGTGCGGAAGAGCTGCTCGCCGACTTCGGTGAGCACGAGGCCACGAGCGTGGCGGATGAAGAGCTTAAAGCCCAAGTCATCTTCTAGGGCGGAGATCTGACGGCTCACGGCCGACTGGCTCATCCCTAGTTTTTCGGCGGCATGCGTGAAGCTGCCCGACTCTGCGGCGGTATGGAATATCCGGAGCTTGTCCCAGTCGAGCATTTCTCGTGACGCCTTCTATGTTGATCAGCCGGGGCGAACGCTTGTCTTGCTGCTGCAGAAAAGCCGACCGAGGCGGCTCCTTCTAGCGTGAGGCAAGAGTTTCACGGCAGTCACCCTCATTCCGCCGCTTCGGCCAATTCGTGTTCTGCCAGGAAGCGCTCGGCATCGAGCGCGGCCATGCAGCCCATGCCAGCAGCAGTGATCGCCTGACGGTAGACGTCGTCGGTGACGTCGCCCGCAGCGAAGACGCCCGGAACATTGGTTTGCGTGGTGCCTGGCTTAACTTGCAAATAGCCACCAGCCTTCATGTCGAGCTTGCCCGAGAAGATGGAGGTGGCTGGAGCGTGACCAATGGCGACGAAAACGCCGTCGATCTTCTGCTCGTAAACTTCGTTGGTGGCGCGATTGCGCAGCATGACCGCATTGACCGAAGGTGGCATTTCGGAGCCAGCAACTTCGACAATTTCGGTGTTCCAGCGCACTTCAATCTTCGGGTTCTTGAAAAGGCGATCCTGAAGAATGCGTTCGGCGCGGAATTCGTCGCGGCGGTGAATAACGATCACCTTTTCGGCGAAGTTGGTGAGGAAGAGCGCTTCTTCAACAGCGGTATTGCCGCCGCCGACAACGAGCACTTCCTTGCCGCGATAGAAGAAACCATCGCAGGTGGCGCAAGCGGAGACACCAAAGCCCTGGAACTTCTGCTCGGAAGGCAGGCCAAGCCATTTGGCCTGAGCGCCAGTGGCGATGATGATGGAATCTGCGGTGTAGACGTCGCCGCTATCGCCGGTGAGGACGAAGGGGCGCACGTCGAAATTCACATCGGTGATGATGTCGTTGACCATGCGTGTGCCGACGTGTTCGGCCTGTGCCTTCATCTGGTCCATGAGCCATGGACCTTGAATGACATCAGCAAAACCGGGATAGTTTTCCACATCGGTGGTGATGGTGAGCTGGCCGCCGGGCTGAAGGCCCTGGATCATGACCGGTTCAAGCATTGCGCGTGCAGCATAGATCGCGGCGCTGTAGCCAGCTGGACCCGAGCCAATGATGATGACTTTTGCGTGCATCGCGATGTCGCTCCTAAAAGACGGAATGCTCCCTCTTGCTCTAGTTAAGGTGCGAACCGGGGTGGTTTCAAGGCAAAGAAACTCCCGCGCAGTGAAACCACGCGGGAGTATACAGAAAACCACAGCTATTGTGGATTTATCCGCAGACTTGCGGATTACACATAGCGAATCTTGAGAATTTCGTAGCCACGCGAACCGCCCGGAGCAGCGACTTCGAACGAATCGCCTTCTTCCTTGCCAATCATGGCGCGGGCAATCGGGGACGAAATCGAGATGCGACCGCCCGAAGCGTCAGCTTCTGGATCGCCAACGATCTGGTAGGTCTTTTCGACTTCGGTGTCGTCATCGATGAAGGTGACGGTCGCGCCAAACTTTACCGTCGTGCCGGAAAGCTTGCTGACGTCGATGACATCGGCCAAGGCGAGAATGGTCTCGAGTTCCTTGATCCGGCCCTCGTTCAGTGCCTGTTGTTCTTTGGCAGCGGAATATTCTGCATTTTCAGACAGATCGCCGTGAGCGCGCGCTTCCGCGATGGCGTCGATGATACGACGGCGCTCATTGCTTGTGCGGTGCTCAAATTCTGCGGCAAGGGCCTTTTGGCCCTGCACCGTCATTGGGATCTTGTCCATTCCTGCTGCCTCCAATCGGCTCGGCAAAATAGTAATGAGCGCGCCGCCAACATTTGCCGGCCGCGCTGCTTAGTCGTTGATCTGGTTTGAAGCCAGCGTGGCCCCAAATAGTTTACCCCAGCCGGTCGGTCGGCTCATGCGTCGCGAATAAGGATCTGGGGAAGATTTGACCTTGCCCGGAGGTTCGCTCGCGGTCAAGCCGTTGAAACTAGGCCAAACCGCGCAGCGCACACCCAAGGACACTTGAAAAGTAGCAAAGAGCGTGGGCAAGAGAAAAGGGCGCGCCTAGGGCACGCCCCAATCCAATAAGCCAGGTTCGTGATTACGACGTCGTCAAATTGTCAGCGGCGGACTTACCCGTGCGCTTGTCCTTGACGATTTCGTAGTTCACCTTTTGGCCTTCATCCAAGCCGTTCAGACCCGAACGCTGGACAGCAGAAATGTGAACGAACACATCTGCGCCACCCTCGTCTGGCTGGATGAAACCATAACCTTTTTGGCCGTTGAACCACTTAACGGTGCCCGTTGCCATAATGCGCTATCCCTCGTGACGTCTCTGCTAAATGAGGTTCTGATCATGCACCTGATCAGGCCCCCTAGTTGATATCGAACTATCGGAAGATGATGACAGCAATGGCGAATGGCAATTCGCGTCTTTAGGTCAGTCGGCCGCAGTATTCGATGGGCGGAACCTAACCTGAAAAAACGATTGCATCAATATCTCGTGTGTTGATGGGGGTGCTTTCGATAAATAACGACAGTTCTCGTGAGTGGTCAGTTGTTTGCCGGAAGCAATTTCTGAAAAGGCAATTGCCCTTCGCGTGCATTATCGTGAAAATTCGTGCTGATTTCGGCGGAATCTGGGGCGAAATTTTCACGCGGGTCGGTGCCTCAATCGTGCCCTGTATTCTCCTTGCGCGTGTACGGTTTTTCCGGCTAATTCGCAGTCGCGGTCAGCATGGCCGTGTCCTCTCGAAAGCGTACCGTCTTGAGCAAGGCGATTTATTCTTCCGGCGATGTATTCGCCGATCGGCGTGCCGACTATGCGCGGCAGCTGGACCAAAGTGGTGACCCCGCTGCAGCCTCAGAGCTGATGGAGCAGGCTCTGGAATTGGCCCCCGAATGGGCTGCCGGTTGGGACCTGCTCGGCAACTACCACGAAAAAGCTGGCAATATTTCCGCGGCTATAGGCGCTTGGCGGCGGCTTGAAGCTCTCGATGACCACGGTGTTTTCGGGGCCCGATTAAAACTGGCTGCGCATAATGCCGGTGCTGCGGGTCAGGGGACGGCAGTGGGCTATGTTGAGGCCCTGTTTGACCAATATGCTGCCAAGTTCGAGCAATCGCTGGTCGGTAAACTGGGCTATAAAGTGCCTGAACTGCTCGACGACATTGTCAATCAAGAGATGACACGCCTTGGCATTGAGCGGTTTGGCCGCGCGATCGATCTGGGCTGTGGCACAGGTTTGATGGGCCAGCGCTTGCGCGGCAAGGTTGATCATCTTGAGGGCGTTGATATTTCCGCCGCGATGATTGCAGAGACGGCCCGCAAGGGCATTTACGATAAACTGGAAAAGGCCGAGCTGGTTGAAGCACTCAATCGGTGCGACCGCGACACGGACCTGCTGACGGCAGCAGACGTGTTGATTTATTGCGGCGCGATAGAGCCAGTTCTGAGCGCGATGATGCCCGCTTTGCAGCCGGGGGGGCTCGTCGCCTTTTCGCTGGAAGCGCATGACGGCCCTGAAGCGGTGTTTTTACGCCCAAGCCTGCGCTATGCCCATGGCATTGAGGCGACGCGCACGGCGCTGGTGGCCGCTGGGTTCAGCATTTTGCGCTATGAAACCGCCGAGTTACGTATGGATCGCGGCGCTCCGATTGTCGGGATCTTGGTGGTGGCGCAAAAGCCGCAGCATAGTATGACGGCCGCCAATGATGTCGGCATGGATGGTGACGTCGCTGCCTAGCGGCGCTCGCAGAACTTGGTCATAAAGGTGCGATAGCTCTGGAGATGACCATGAATACCATCCGCCACGATTTTCGCTCTGACACTGTCACGCGTCCCAGCGATGGGATGCGGGCAGCAATGGCAGAGGCGGAGGTGGGGGACGATGTTTACGGCGATGATCCGACCGTAAATCTGCTGGAACAGCGCATAGCCGGCATGATGGACAAAGAGGCGGCGATGTTTGTGCCTTCCGGCACAATGTCTAACCTTCTGGCTCTCCTAGCCCATTGTGAGCGTGGCGATGAATATATCGCGGGGCAGGACGCGCATTGCTATGCGCATGAGGCCGGTGGCGCGGCAGTTCTGGGATCGATCCAGCCGCAGCCTATTGCGCATCAGGCCGATGGAACGATGGCCATCGATGACATTGAAAACGCCATTAAGCCTGACGACAGTCATTATGCGCGGACGCGGCTGATCGCGCTCGAAAACACCTTTGGTGGGCGGGCGCTGCCGATGGGCTATATGGATGCCGTTGCCGATGTGGCGGAGCGCCATGGGCTGGGGCTGCATCTGGATGGGGCACGCGGGTTCAACGCGGCGCTGGCATTGGGCATCGATATTGCGACGCTGGGGAAACGGTTTGATACGGTTTCGATCTGCCTCTCTAAGGGCTTGGGTGCGCCCGTGGGCTCGGTGCTTGTTGGGCGCGGGGAGCTGATTGGCAAAGCGCGGCGCTATCGCAAAATGGTGGGTGGCGGATTGCGCCAGTCGGGGATTTTAGCGGCCGCGGCGCTCTATGCGCTGGACCACAATGTTGCGCGACTTGCCGACGATCATAAGCGCGCCAAACGTTTGGCCGAGGGTCTGGCGCGGCATCCGCAATTGAGTGTGACCACGCCGGACACCAACATTGTCTGGGCAAAGGCAGAACGTGAAGTCTCTGGAGCGCTGACAGAACATCTGGAAAGCATGGGTATTGCATTCGGCGGCGGCTATGGGGAACATCGCTGGGTTACCCATATTGATATCGGCGACGATGACATTGAAATTGCTATTGCAGCGGTCGATACGTTTTTCAAAGACTAATAAGTATTTACCGTAAGAATACTTTACTGTTTCCATGTTCGGTCGGTCGTTTCATTGTGTTCGAATGTGACGATGGGAGATCACATTTTGCGGGCGGTAACATCCGGGGTGACAACGCGAATTCTTGCGTCGCTCCACGATATTGATGCGAATGAACAGCACTGGCGGGCGTTGGAGCTGCGATGCTCCGACCCGATGAGCTATTTCCAATCGTTTGACTGGTGCCGATCGTGGGTTGCGGAATTCTGCACTGAAGCGACCGAGCCCTATGTGATTACGCTGTGGCGCGACGAAGTCTTGCTGGCCATCGTGCCGCTGGTGGTGACCCGTAAGGGCGGGATCGCGCGGCTCGTGACGCTTGGCGAGGCACACGCGCAATATTGTGGTGCTCTGGCCTTGGCGGGCGCGACGAGCGACCCTGAGGTCGTTGAGGCGCTGCGCTTAGCCGTGCGCGCCTCGAAGACTGACGTTTGGGTGCAGCGTTGTGTCATCGAAGGGTCGGCGCTTGATCGCATGATCGCAACCATTGCTCGGGTCCGCGAAGAACCTAATCAGAGCTCGGTCCTCGATCTGACGCCCTATGTGAGCGCTGATGCTTACTTCGAGCGCTTGGGAAAACTGCAGAAGCGGAACCGCAATCGGCGGCGCAATCATCTGGCGCGATTGGGCGACGTGTCTTTTGAGATGGTCTTTCCAGACGATGCGGGCTTTGATGGGCTCGTTGAGCAGGCGGTGAACTGGAAGCGCGAATGGCTGGCGCAGACAGGGCGGCGGAGTGTGGGGTTTTCGGCCCAGGGCTATGCCGCCTTCCTCAAGCGACTGCCTGGAGATAGTGATCAGCGCTCTGGCGCCTGTATTTCCGTGCTGCGCGTAGGCGACAGGGTCGTGGCGCTTGAACTCGGTTTTCTGCATTACCGGCATTACTACGCCTATATCGGCAGCTTTGACTGGAGCTTGCGCGAGCTGTCTCCGGGCAAGGTGCAGATGGAAATGACGGTGGGCTGGCTGATCGAGCAGGGCGCGCGCGCATATGATCTGCTGGTCAATCCGGCCGATTATAAAAACAGCTGGACCAATAGCGCGCATGCCGTGGCGACACGGGCCAAGCCGCTATCGTGGAAGGGCCGGGTCTATACCGGTTACTGGTTGCCGACCGTTCGGCCGTTTGTGAAGCGGCACTATGAACGGCTGCCAGTACTGATGCAGAGATGGACGAACTTCCTACAAGGTAGCGTGTGTTTGCTGCTGTATGTCTGACGGTCAAAGCAGTTTTGCCGATGCGGCGATTGCCATAGCCATTCGCGTTGCCGGGGCGGGCCTTGTGTTCGCCATGCAGGTGGTTTTAGCGCGGCTGATGCCCGCCGATTACTACGGCGGGTTCGTGACGCTGTGGAGCTGGATCCTCGCGCTCGGGAGCTTTGCGGCGCTGGGCTTTGCCGAATCCAGTGTGCGATTTTTGCCGCGGTATCAGCTGCGCGATAAGCGGGTGAAGCTGTTCGGCTATTGGCGGTTTGGCTTGCGCCTTGTGGGCGGGGTCAGCGTGGCGCTCGGCGTAGCCGGCGTTGCCCTCGGCATGGGCTTGGGGCCGCAAGGGGGCGCTGGGCTCGTCATAATCTTGGTCGCGTTGGGGCTGCCCTTTATTGCGCTTGAGTATTTCATTGAAGGCGTCGCGCGCAGCTTTGGCTGGTTCCGCCTGGCAGCGGTGCCTGTTTATGTGGTTCGGCCACTGCTGGTTATAGGCGCGGTTTTGCTGCTGGACGGGGGCGGCGTTGAATTGACCCTGCCGGTGGTGGGCGGCGTTTTCATCACGGCTATGGCTGTGATCAGTGGTTCGCTGGCGCTGGTGGTGGGACAGCGGGTGCGCAGGCTCGGCGTGGCGGGCGCGGTGAGCGCGCGACAAAAGCGGGTTTGGCTGACGGCCTCGTTCCCGCTGTTGGTTCTGTCGGGGCTCGAGGATTTGACCGGCTATGCCGACGTGCTGATGCTGGCGCTGTTGGCTGGGCCGGAAGAGGTGGCGGTTTATTTTGCGGCGGCGCGGTGTTTGGCGCTGGGGGGATTTGTCGCCTATGCGATGACGCTGGTTGCAGGGCGGCGCTATGCGCTCGATTTCGCTGGCGCATCGAACGACCAACTTCAGCGCAGTATTTCGCGCGGGACAATGCTGACGGTGGGGCTTACGACGGCGGCCGTCGCTGTGACGATTATCGCCGCGCCACTGCTGTTGCGCGCGTTCGGCGAGGCCTATGAGGCCGGGTGGCCGCTGGTGGCGGTGCTTGGGGCAGGCATGGTGGCCAAATCGCTCAGCGGTCAGGCCCAAGAGGCGCTGATCGTGCTGGGTAAACAGAGGACGGGGATCGTTGTCAACCTTGTCAGCGTCACGGCCAGCGTGGTGCTTATCGCGGCGCTCACCCCTCAATTTGGGCTGATCGGCGCAGCGGCAGGGGCTGCAATTGCGATGGCAGTCCGGTCGCTCGCGCTGGCGATTGGGCTTTGGCGCGCGACCGGATTGATGGTTTTTCAGCGTTTCTAGCGACCTGCGCTGGCGGTAAAGACCGTGTGGAAGCCGGCGACATCGGCGAAGCGATACCAGAGATCGGTGACGGCATCGTCGTTGAGCTTGGTTTCGTGCCAGACGGCGTCCAGCCCGATTTCGTTGCCGAGATTACGGTCCATGGAGAGGAAGCGGTACATTTCGTAACGTTCCACGCCTTCAGGGTGCTCGCCATAGGTCCACTGATACTCGCCGCTTTCGGCATTGGCCCAATAGCCCAGAGTGGCGAGGCGCGCGGCGGCATAGGCAGGGATCGCCACATCATCGGCGACGTCCGCATAGAGCAGGGGCCAATCGGGCTGCTCGCCCTCTACTTCGGTCCAATCCGCCATGTCTTGGAAGTCACGATAGCTGTCGAGGCAGGGGGTGCCCTGGCAATCCTGCTTTGACGCCTCTTTGGCCGAGATTTCCTTGGTCGAGGCTTGGAGAAGGATCGCCTGATTGTTCATGGTCGGGGTGAAGACGAAGCGCCAAGCGCGGTGTTCGCCAGTGCCGAACTCGGCTGCGTCGGCGACGTTTTCTTCCCCGAGGTCCGCTGCCAGTTCAGCGCGGATAGTTGGGCCCAAGTTGAAGTGGCGGACTTCGATAAAGCTCACAGGGGCGGAAGATCCGTCCTCTGCGCTGTCGATCATTTCGCCATAAGAAAGCTCGGTGCGGGTGCGCGTGCTCTCGATAGCGTCATCGGCAATGAGCAGGGCTTTCTCGATAGGGCCGACGGTGCCGCCTGGGGTGGCGGCATTGGTATCGAGCCAATAGCTGGCGAGAGTTGCTTCAAGCGTTTCGGTGTCGACGAGCGAGAAGCCATTGGCCCCGGTAAACTGGGCGATGGCTTCGTCGGTGTCCGATTGGGCGACGGCAAGAGACGTGGTGGCGAGAAGAAGGCTGAGTGTAACGGCAGTACGACGCAACATGGGCAATCCTCGTGTGCTTGGTTTCGCTCTTTATGGCGGAGCCAAGATGTATCGTAGATGAATGCGGAGACGAGGGGGAGGGTTGCTGTGGGGACTGTGGATGGGGACCCCCACCAAGCCTCCCCCTGGTAGGGGGAGGGAGGCTGGTTCGGTGTTGGGGAGCGTATCGGTGGTCTTTGAGAGCATAAAAAAAGGCCCGCGCGGGGCGGGCCTTTTCGGATTCGGGTTTCGCGCGGATTAGGCGGTGAAATAGTCCTGCAGTGGGCGGACCGTGAGGTTGCCCTTGGAGTAGGCGATGATGCCTTCAACTGCGGCCATCGCGCCGTCGATGGTGGTGTAATACGGGATCTTGGCCAGAAGCGCGGTGCGGCGGATGTCGCGGCCGTCGCTGATTGCCTTGGCGCCATCGGTGGTGTTGATCACCAGATGAACCGAACCGTTCTTCATCGCATCGACGATGTGTGGGCGACCTTCCAAGACCTTGTTGACCTTGGTGGCTGGAACATTGTTTTCAGCCAGGTAGGACTGCGTGCCGCCGGTGGCGAGGATTTCGAAGCCGTTTTCGACGAGCTGGCGGGCCAGATCAACGATGTACTGCTTGTCGCTATCGCGAACCGAAATGAACGCCTTGCCCGAGGTTGGGACCTTCTGGCCGGCACCGAGCTGCGACTTGGCAAAAGCCATCGCGAAGTTGGTGTCGAGGCCGATTACTTCACCGGTCGACTTCATTTCAGGCCCAAGCACCGTGTCAACGCCAGCGAAGCGGTTGAACGGGAACACGGCTTCCTTAACGGCGACGTGCTTGAGGACCTTTTCTTGCAGGCCGAAGGACGCAAGCTTTTCGCCAGCCATGATGCGGGCTGCGATCTTGACGATTGGATCGCCGATGACCTTGGCCACGAAAGGAACAGTACGCGAAGCGCGTGGGTTCACTTCGATCAAATAGATCGTGCCGTCCTTGTAGGCGTACTGAACGTTCATCAGGCCGCCGACCTTGAGCTCAAGAGCGAGCGCGCGGGTCTGGCGCTTGAGTTCAGCAATGGTTTCTTCCGAGAGCGTGCGGGATGGCAGCGAGCAAGCACTGTCACCGGAGTGAATGCCGGCTTCCTCGATGTGCTCCATGATGCCAGCGACGAAGACGTCTTCGCCATCGCAGAGGCAATCCACGTCGATTTCGGTCGCGCCCTGAAGGTATGCGTCGAACAGCAGTGGGTTGTCAGAGAGGACAGAGTTGATCTGGCCGGTCTTGTCGTTCGGGTAACGGCGCAGGATGTCAGGCGGGACGAGGCCCGAGAGCGTATCCTGAATGTAGCGTTCGAACTCAGCCGAGGAGTTGACGATGGCCATAGCGCGGCCGCCGAGAACGTAGGACGGGCGGATCACCAGTGGGTAGCCAAGGCGTTCCGCAACGAGGCGGGACTGCTCAAGGCTATAGGCAATGCCGTTCTTTGGCTGGGTCAGCTCAAGCTTGTTGAGGAGCTTGGAGAAGAGATCGCGGTCTTCGGCAAGGTCGATCGCGTCTGGCTGGGTGCCCAAGATTGGAACGCCGGCCTTCTTCACGGCTTCTGCAAGGTTCAGCGGGGTCTGGCCACCGAACTGAACGATAACGCCGTGCAGCGTGCCGTTCTGCTTTTCGGTGAGCAGGATTTCGATGATGTCTTCTTCGGTCAGCGGCTCAAAGTAGAGGCGGTCCGAAGTGTCATAGTCGGTCGAAACCGTTTCTGGGTTGCAGTTGACCATGATGGTTTCATAGCCAGCGTCAGCCAGCGCAAAGGCAGCATGGCAGCAGCAGTAGTCGAACTCGATGCCCTGACCGATACGGTTTGGGCCACCGCCGAGGATGACAACCTTCTTGCGATCCGATGGACGCGCTTCGTCTTCGACCTTGCCGTTAAACGGGGTTTCGTAGGTCGAGTACATGTAAGCGGTTGGCGAAGCGAATTCGGCAGCCGAGGTGTCGATGCGCTTGTAGGCCGGGCGAACAGCAAGGTCGTGACGGAGCTTGCGCACGTCGGCAGCCTTGGTGCCTGCGAGTTCGGCAAGGCGCGCGTCCGAGAAGCCCATGCCCTTGAGGGTGCGCAGGTTTGCCGCGTCCGATGGCAGGCCAAGTTCACGGACCTTGTTTTCCATATCGACGATGCCGCGCATCTGTTCGAGGAACCAAGGATCGATCTTGCACGCTTCATGGATGTCTTCGTTGGACATGCCAAAGCGCATGGCTTCAGCCACGTGCAGGAGACGATCTGGGGTCGGGGTGCCAAGCGCCTGCTTAATGGCGTTCTTGTCTTCGCCTTCACCCATGCCTGGGATGCCGATTTCGTTGAGACCGGTGAGACCGGTTTCGAGCGAACGGAGAGCCTTCTGGAGCGATTCCTGGAAGGTACGGCCGATAGCCATGGCTTCACCAACCGACTTCATCGCGGTGGTCAGGCGTGGATCGGAGCCCGGGAACTTTTCAAAGGCAAAGCGTGGGATCTTGGTGACGACGTAGTCGATGGTTGGTTCGAACGACGCCGGGGTCATGCCGCCGGTGATGTCGTTGTCCAATTCGTCGAGGCTGTAGCCAACGGCGAGGCGCGCTGCGACCTTGGCAATCGGGAAGCCAGTGGCCTTCGATGCCAGAGCAGACGAACGCGATACGCGTGGGTTCATTTCGATGACGACCATACGGCCATCAGCTGGGTTCACGCCGAACTGAACGTTCGAACCACCGGTTTCAACACCGATCTCGCGCAGAACAGCCAAGGAGGCGTCGCGCATGATCTGGTATTCTTTGTCGGTGAGGGTGAGGGCAGGAGCCACGGTGATGGAGTCGCCGGTGTGCACGCCCATTGGATCGAGGTTTTCGATCGAGCAAACGATGATGCAGTTGTCCTTCTTATCGCGGACAACTTCCATTTCGTATTCCTTCCAGCCGAGGACGCTTTCCTCAACCAGAACTTCGTTGGTCGGCGAAGCGTCGATGCCGCTTTCGCAGATCGCGAGGTATTCTTCGCGGTTGTAAGCAATGCCGCCGCCGGTGCCGCCCATGGTGAAGGACGGACGAATGATGGCTGGAAGGCCGATCACTTCGAGAGCCTGAAGGGCTTCGATGGTGTTGTGCGCGAGCATGGAGCGCGGGGTTTCAAGCCCGATCTTCTTCATCGCATCGCGGAAACGCTCGCGGTCTTCTGCCTTGTCGATGGCGTCAGCAGTCGCGCCAATCATTTCGACATTGTACTTGTCGAGAACGCCCATCTTACGCAGCGAGAGTGCGCAGTTCAGAGCTGTCTGACCGCCCATGGTGGGCAGGAGCGCGTCTGGGCGCTCTTTCTCGATGATTTTGGCGACCACTTCTGGGGTGATCGGCTCAACATAGGTTGCGTCGGCGAGATCTGGGTCCGTCATGATCGTCGCTGGGTTCGAGTTGACCAGAATAATCCGGTAACCCTCTTCCTTGAGCGCTTTACAGGCCTGAGTGCCGGAGTAATCAAACTCGCACGCCTGTCCGATGATGATTGGCCCCGCGCCGATGATGAGGATCGATTTAATGTCGGTACGCTTCGGCATGGGACTCGCTCTGCTGTCGTTTCTATCAGGACGCGGGCGAGGAGAATCGCCCGGACACACCCGTCCGCGCGAAACCCGCGCAGCAGTTGAGCACTGCGGCACGGGGCATAAAGGCCGAACATGGTGGTTAGGTGGGCGGTTTAACTTAAGAGGGCGCAGAAGGGAAGAGGGAGCGGCACTTATTCATCGTCGCAGGCAAAGGGAAGGAAGGTGCTGGCGGCGCCTTCATTGAGCATGGCGATGGTGAGCATATTGGCCAGTTCCCGTTCATCGCTTGAGCGGGGGCAGGCGGCAATTTTCTCAGTGCAGCCCGAGGCTATGAAGGTCTCGTTAGCCGCGCGGAAACTGTCATTGATGTCGGTGTTGGGGGTGCTGGAGAGGGCGCGGGCCCAAGCGTTTTCGTATAGTTCGCATTTCTGCCTCCCCAGTCGGACTGCGCAAATGTCGCGCCGGGGACGAGGGTAAAGGGCAAAAAGATCAAGACTGACAGGAGGATGGTGCCACTAGGGCTAGTCATGCGCCTGCGCGCAGGCTTGGCGCTCAGGATCACTGGATTTTGCTTGCTCTTCAAGGCAATCGCACTGGGCATTGAACACCGCCTCCTCATCTTGGGTCAGCTTTTCACGCGAGAGGAGGAGGTCGAGCTGATTCCGGCAGAGCTGCGCTTCAATGGATTCGGTTTGGCTCTGCGCTGATGCGGGGAGCATGGGCAGAACCAGAAGCGTGGCGAGGAGCGTAAGCGGTAGGCGCATAGGCGGTAGGCTGGGGGCGCAATGCGGCGGCGTTATGGCGCTGTAATCTGGTGGAGCCAGAGGTCGACCAGATTTGCGCCCCATGCTGCGTCGATGGACAGAACGATGGCTGTCCAGACGATAGCCCAGAGAACGCTGCAGAGGCTGCCCAAGAGGACGTATTCCGCGAAGTCCTTATTGTCCATTTGCTGAAAGCGCGAGATCGCCTTGATTGCGACAACGGCCGCAATGATCTCGGTGCTTGAGAGCGCTATGCCAAAAGCAATGATTAGCCGTTCAACCGCGCCGATCCACCGCCCGGCGGTGTTGCGCTTGTGCTGGGTCTCGCCAGTCTCGCTAGCGCCTTGCGGGAGGGGCGTAACGTGGGTGACGGCAAGCACCCATTTGCAGAAGAGATTGCCGAAGAAGGTGAGGATGACAAGGAATGTGCCGAGGGAAACCAGCGAAATGGCAATCCTTGTGGTGTCCATTATGGCTCCTCGATCTTGGTGAACCCGGTCAGTAGCGCGGTCCATAGGGTCGTGTAGACGTCGAGCTTAGCGCTTTTGAGGGTCTTGTAAACGTTGCGTGACGTAACCGCGCGACGTGTGGCGATATCCTCAACGCTGCTCCCCGCGAGAGTTTGCGCGACGGTTTGGGCCTGAATGTCGGTCCAGTCTGCTTCTATAGTGGATAGGCTCAGGCATAGGGCGTCGAACAGGATCTCATGGGTGGGATCATCGAACAGGGCGACGCGGTAGAAGAGGCCAGTTTGCTTGTCGTTCAGCTTGGAGCGGGCGCGTGCCAAGCCTTCGCCCATCATGTTCCACGCTATGCTCGTGTTGATGGGGGTTTGCAGCCGCAACTGGCCGATGACGAAGCGGCAATCGATCCCAGATTGGAGCAGGTCCAGACGCAGCTGGCGCGCGATGGTGGCCGCTGTCGTCAATGAGGTCGTGATGCCCTGAAATTCATCCCCCAAGGTGATGGTAAGCGGGGAGAGAATGTCGGCGCCATTGTTTTGATTGGCAGCGGCGACGGCATCATTGAACAAGGCGTGCAGCCGGGCCGGTGTGTGCCGGTCTCGGCTGTTGACGATGTCGCCCATCAGAACGGCGGTATTTGGCGCGCCAGCAATATCCATCCGCGGAGCATGCCTGTGAACTTAAAATGGTTCAAGATAGAAAAATGAACTGAAATGAGTTCAGTTCTATAAATTGAACCAATATTGGTTCGGGCTAGACAGGCTCGGAGGCCTTGTCGCGTGTGATCCAGGAGCCGTCGCGCCATTCACGCACGGTGACCGTGATCTGATCGGGTGTGATGTCGATCAGATTATAGGCGTTGGGCTCACCGCGCAGGCGGGTGGAAATAGCCGAGGACGCTTGCGCGACTAGGATGGGCGCGGCGGTGGATTTGCTGACCCCGATCGGTTCGCCTTCGCGGCTTTTCGAGGCTGGTTCATGCTTGCGCACATACGACAGATGAAAGTGGCCGGAGAGGACGAGGCGAACCCCAAGCTCAGAAAAGCGCATGAGGGCGTCGTCGGCGCGTTTGACGGTGCGCGCTTCTTTTTGTGCCATTTGCTCGGTGGGATAGAGCAGGGGGTGGTGGGCGACAATCACGCGGACCGCATGCGGGGACGCGCGGGAGAAGCGGGCTTCGAGATCTGCCAGTTGGTTTCGGGAGATGGTGCCGTGGCCCCAATTCCATTCGAGGCGGAAGCGGCGCGAGGTGCGCATGCCAAGGATGGCGACGCCATCCATTTCGAGGAAAGGCTCGAGCTGGCGCGAGATATAGCGCTTATAAAGGCCATAGGGATCAAGGAAGCGGCGCACGAAATTGACGGCGGGCACGTCATGATTGCCCGGAACGGCGAAAATCGGCGCGTTCAGTTTGTCGAGAAAGACCCGCGCCTGAATGAATTCTTCTTTGGTGCCGATCTGGGTGAAGTCACCGCTGGCGACAATCAGATCGGGGTTTTGCGCGTTGATGTCGTCGGCAAAGCCTTCGGCAAGAACGGGGTCATGCTTGCCGAAGTGGAGGTCAGAGATATGAAGGATTTTCACGCGGCGATCTCAGTCGATACAGTTTCAGGCACGATGACGGTTAGGGCCAAGGGGCGGATGGTGAACTTCATGGGCGTGTCGAGCAGCATGACTTCGCCATCAAACATCACCTGCATCTGCGGCTTACGGAAGTCGACGGTGAGCGATTGCATGGATTCGATATTTAGCTCCGGATCGCTCTGCCACTTGCCAAACATCATGCCGAACACGAGGCGGAAAAAGTCCCAGGTGCGGAAGTGGCGCAGCGTGTAAAGGGTCAAAAAACCCTGATCGAGCTTGGAGCGTGAGAAGAAGCGTCCCAGTCCCTGGTCATAGGCGTTGGACGAGACAGCCAGCGAGTGCAAACGTTCGATCGTGCGGGAGCCGTCGGCGCGTTCAAAGACCACAGCGATGCGTTTGGCGCGCTGAATACGGCGGAACATATAGCGGATAAGGCCAACTTTGGCGGTTGGATCGTCGCTGCCGCGGATGTGCTCGCGCGCGGCGGCCATGCCGGGGATGACGCCGACAACGACCTTATGAAGGAAGGCTTTGCCATTCACCTCGCCGACGTCGATTTGCATTGGATGGCCGGTGGCCAGGGCGGCCACGGCCTCCTCGAGATCGAGCGGAATATTGAGGTCTTTGGCGAGGGCATTGACGGTGCCAAGCGGGAGAATGGCGAGCGCTTTGTCGGTCTCGATAATAACGTCTGCTAGTCCGGTGATGGTGCCATCGCCGCCAGCGGCCACGATAATATTGGCGGGGCTGTCGACAGCCGCTTTCATGCGATCGTCAAAATCCTTGTCGGAATCGGCGTCGATTTCGGCGTTGAGGCCGTGGCTTTCAAAGAGGGCTTGGAGGGATTCCTTGGTGACACCCAAGGAATGAGCGGTGCCAGAATTGGCATTGAGAATGACGTGATAGCGAGTTTCAGACATGCAGAAGGGCGCCCCGTGCTCTCGGCGAATGTGTTTGCAGGTCAACGCGTCAGTCGCGATCCCGTTGCAGACGCGTGGTTGAACGAAGCGGGCACAGATCAGTTATACTGATCGAACAACACTTAAGGAGAGTACGAGATGGTGCAGAAGATCGTGGCGATAACGTCCGTCTGGGCCTTGATGGTTGCTGGTGCGGTGGCACAGGGCGAACCTGTTCCGGTCGGTGAAGCAAATGGGCGCGGGCAGGTGCCAGCGTTTGAAGGCCAGACGCGCGCGACCCAACCCGATAACTTGCTCAAGACCAAGAGCACGGTGATTGCGCAGGGGCTGCCGCATCTCTGGGCCATGGAATTTTTGCCCGATGGGCGCATGCTGGTGACGGCCAAAGAAGGCGCGATGCATATCGTTGCGCCGGATGGGACGGTGAGCGCGCCGATTGCGGGCGTGCCGGAGGTTGATGCGCGCGGGCAGGGCGGATTGCTCGACGTGGCGCTGGCTTATGACTTTGAAACCTCGGGACGGATTTTCTTCTCGTTTGCCGAGCCGCGGAGCGATGGCAACGGGACCAGTGTCGCCTCGGCGGTTTTGGTGGCAGATGACAAGGGCGGCGCAGTGCTAGAAGACGTCAACGTTATCTTCCGTCAAACCCCAAGCTATGACGGGGATAAGCACTACGGCTCGCGCATCGTGCCAACCGCTGATGGGGCGCTTTATGTAACGGTTGGCGAGCGGTCTGATCGTCCGATGCGACCGCAAGCGCAAGAACTCGCCAGCGGTCTGGGCAAGGTGTTCAAGATCGATGGTGAGGGCAAGGCGGCGGCGGATAATCCGCTGCTTGACGTTGAGGGCGCATTGCCGGAAATCTGGAGCTTTGGGCATCGCAATGCGCAGGCGGCAACGCTTGATGGTGAGGGCCGGCTGTGGGTCGTTGAGCACGGCGCGCGCGGTGGCGATGAGCTAAACCTGCCCGAAGCTGGCCTTAACTACGGCTGGCCGGATGTCGCTTACGGCGTCGAGTATTCAGGGCAAGCCATTGGGCAGGGTGTGACCGCGGACGCGGAAACCCAGCAGCCGGTTTACTATTGGGACCCAGTGATCGCGCCTTCAGGCATGGCCTATTATGAAGGCAATGAATTCCCCGAGCTGGATGGCGCATTTCTGGTTGGCGGGCTTGTGGGCAAGGCCGTCGTGGTGCTGCACATGGATGGCGAACGGGTGAAGCACGAAGAGCGCATTCCTGTCGGCGCGCGCGTACGCGATGTGAAGGTCGGGCCTGATGGGGCGATCTATGCAGTGACTGAGGGCGGTGGCTCGACAATCGTGCGGATTAGCCAGGGCGACTAACGCCCGCCAGATCGGAGCGCGGCCATAGTGCTGCGCTCTGACTTTGCTGTGTTTAGGCGGCGCGGGTGACGCGCTGCTTTTCCAAAGCGGAGAGTATCCGGTCGATGCTGTAGGGTTTGGGAATAAAGATCGCGCCCTTGGGGAGGTCCTCGGGCTTGGGCGTGACGCCACCCGAGACAATCACGATGGGCAGGCCGGGGCGATATTGGGACGCGAGGCGGGCCAAGGCCAAGCCATTGGGACCATCGCCCAGTTCGATATCAGTGATGAGCGCGTCGATGTTTTCAGCCATGCGACGGGCACCCGTGCGGGCACTGCTGGCGGCAACGGCTTCCAAGCCGCGTTCGGCGAGATCGTCGATCAGGAATAGAAGCAGTAAGGCATCGTCTTCGACGACGAGGAGGCGCTTGAGTGGGCTCATGGGTCAGGACCTAGGTGGTGAAGGGTGACGCTGCGCATTCAAGGGCTTGGGTGGAGGATGGTTGCGCCGAGATCGGGCAAGCTTGCGATTATGGTTAGCATTTGGTTCAAATTTTACGGAGTGAGCGGGGTGCTCGCTGACCCCCGTGCTTGCCCACAAAAAGAAAACCCCTCCGGTGGGAGGGGTTTGAGCGCTTAGAAGCGGCTGGACCAATCATCGACTTCCTTGCGGAGTTCGTCTTTGGTTTTCCCGTAACGCTCTTGAAGCTTACCTTCGAGCTGTTCACGGTTGCCGTTGATCTGGGCGATGTCGTCGTCAGTGAGCTTGCCCCACTGTTCCTTGGCCTTGCCAGCAAACTGCTTCCAGCCACCTTCGATACGGTTCCAGTCCATCTTCATTCTCCTTAGAGAGTTGCGATGGGTGCCCAATGGACGAGGGGGCCGTGCGTTCCGTAGGGGCGGCGTATTGGCTTATGTTAGTGGCGCGGTGCGATAGAGGGCGACGCGGATGCCGCCGTGCAGCACGGTGGGCAACTGTGGTTCAAATTTAAGACCGGTGGCCTGGGCGAGCTGCTTATCGGCGGTGATAATGCCAACGCGCCAGCCCTTGAAGCGGGTCTTGAGCACGGTGCCGAGGGTTTTGTGGACGGCGATCAGCGGGCCCTTTTGGCCAATGCGGCTGCCATAGGGCGGATTGACGATGATGAGGCCTGGCTGCTCGCACGGTGGGGCGAGGTCTTCGATGTTCTTTTGCTCGAATATCGTGAGGGCTGAAACGCTGGAGCGTTCCGCATTCTCCCCAGCCATACGGATGGCGCCCGCATCACGATCTGAGCCGTAAAAGCGGATATCGGTCGATTTGCTCGGCGGGACGGCAGCGCGCAGCTCGGCCCAAGCCTTTGGCTTGAAACCGGGGAGCTGTTCGAAGGCGAAAGAACGCGCGCGACCGGGCAGGAGACCAGCGGCGATTTCAGCGGCTTCAATCGGGAAGGTGCCCGAGCCGCACATGGGATCAAGGATTGGCTCGGAACCGTCGAAGCCACATTGGCGCAGGAACATGGCGGCCATGGTTTCGCGCATAGGAGCTTTGTTGACCGCTTCCTTGAAGCCGCGCTTGTGAAGGGACTCGCCTGTGGTGTCGACGCTGATGGTGACAAGATCGTCTTCGATGCGGACCATGATGCGAAGAGTTGCCTCTTCGGCGATGGGCGTGCCGATGGTTTCCGTGATCGCGGTGGCGACGCGTTGGGCGGCGGCCCCGGCGTGATAAATCCGCGAACGCTTGCAGCTGGCTTCAACTGTGATGGGAACATTGGGCTGGAGCCATTCGGCCCAAGGGAGTTTGCGTGAACGCTTATCGAGCTGCGCCAAGTGCATGGCGCGGAAATTGGTGAGGCGCACCAGCACGCGGGTGGCGCCGCGCAGGGTGAGATTGGCGCGCCAAACATCGCCCCACGTCCCCATGAAAGTAACGCCGCCATCAGTGACTTTGGCGTCAATAAAGCCCGCTTGCACGGCTTCTTGAGCAAGTGGGGCTTCAAGGCCCGGCGTGGCGACGAGATAGATTTCAAGGAGGGAGGTGGTCATGCTGGTGAATTACCGGGGAGTGCGGCTAAGAGCAATGGGACATTGCTTCATCGGCAAATGACGATATAGTTGTGCCAGTTCTTTTAGCCGAGTTACGCCATGTCTGATGCAGAATATGTGCCGCCAAAAGTCTGGAAGTGGGATCAAAGCAATGGTGGGGCTTTTGCCAGCACCAATCGCCCAACGGCGGGCGCGACCCATGACGCTGTCTTGCCGCGCGGGAAGCACAAGTTCCAGCTCCACTCGCTCGCGACGCCAAATGGTCAGAAGGTCTCTATCATGCTCGAAGAGCTGCTGGCGGCGGGGCATGACGCGGAATATGACGCCTGGCTGATTAATATCGGCAAGGGTGATCAGTTCGGTTCGGGCTTTGTTGAGGTCAACCCCAACAGCAAGATCCCGGCGATGTGGGACTACTCAGGCGCGGAGCCCATCGCTCTGTTTGAGAGCGGGTCTATCCTCGTGCATCTGGCAGAAAAGTTTGGGGCGTTTTACCCAAAGGACCCAGCTACACGCGCGCAAGTGATGAACTGGCTGATGTGGCAGATGGGCAGTGCGCCTTTTGTTGGTGGCGGGTTCGGGCATTTCTATGCCTATGCACCGGTAAAGCTTGAGTATCCGATCAATCGCTATGCGATGGAAACCAAGCGCCAGCTCGACGTGCTCGATAAGCAGTTGGCCAAGAACAAGTTCATCGCGGGCGAGGACTATTCGATCGCCGACATCGCCATTTTCCCTTGGTATGGCGGCATGGTGTTGAACCGGTCTTACAATGCCGGCGAATTTTTGGATGTGGGCATCTACACCAATGTTATCCGCTGGGCCAAAGAGATCGATGCACGCGAGCCGGTCAAGCGCGGGCGCTGCGTGAACACTGCTTGGGGTCCGGAAGATGAAATGCTGGCCGAGCGCCACTCTGCAGCGGACATTGACCGCGTTTTGGCTATCCGCAAAGAGCGCGGCACAATCTAACGCGACTGGAATATCAAGGTCATCGAACCCTCGCTTCGGCGGGGGTTTTTGTTTGCACAGCGTTTACGCAGTACGCCGAGTTTGTGTTTTTGCACCAATTTTTTTGCAATTTGCCGCGGCGTTAGCGGCGTGTTGCGGCGAGAAGTACACCCCCCGTTAAGTCAATACGAGGCAATATCCTTACGCGCTAAGCGGTTGCGCCGTTTTTTGTCGCTCGTGTCGTAATGTATTAGGTCGGTCACCTCCATGCGTCTTATCTTGGGAACCATCGTCGTTTTTGCCTGCGTTTTGGGCAGCTATTATATGATGGGTGGACATGTCGAGGTTCTGTGGCAACCTTGGGAATTCGTGATCATTCTGGGTGCTGCGCTTGGTGCCTTCATCATTGCTAACGGCGCGCCTGTATTGAAGGCCGTGCCGGGCATGTTTGGCTCGCTGTTTAAGGGCCCAAAATACGACAAGACCGCATATCTGGAACTGCTCGGCATGCAGTATGCCATGTTTAAGATCGTCCAGCAGAAGGGCATCTTGGGTATCGAGTCCCATATTGAAGACCCGCACAATTCCACGCTTTTCAACGCGTTCCCAACTTTTGCCAAGAACCATCACGCAGTGCAGTTCGTGTGTGACTACATGCGCATGGTGACGATGGGCGCAAACAATGTGCACGAAATTGAAGCGTTGATGGATGAGGAACTGGAAACCCACCATCAGGAACAAGAGCGCAATGTGACTGCGATGCAGGCATTGGCCGATGGTACACCAGCTCTCGGGATCGTTGCGGCCGTTTTGGGCGTGATCAAGACCATGGGCGCGATTACCGAGCCGCCAGAAGTTTTGGGTCACCTGATCGGCGGCGCGCTGGTTGGTACCTTCTTCGGCGTGTTCGTTGCTTATGGCTTCTTTGCACCGTTCACCCAGTCCCTGCGCGCGACCTATGAGTCGGAAGGCAAGTACTTCCTGTCGCTCAAGGTTGGTATGCTGGCTCATATCAATGGTCAGCCGCCAGTGATGGCGATTGAATTTGCCCGTAAGGCGCTGATGAGTGAAGTTCGTCCGACCTTCAACGAAGTTGAAGCGTCCACAGCTAACCTGCCGGCGACCAGCTAAGGTCGGCGGAAAGGAGAAGCCAGAATGGCGGACTTAGAACGACCGATCATCATTAAGAAGGTCAAGAAACACAAACACGCCCACCATGGTGGCGCTTGGAAGATTGCTTATGCCGACTTCGTGACGGCGATGATGGCCTTCTTCCTGTTGATGTGGCTGATCAGCATGACTACGCCTGAGCAGAAAGAAGGGCTGGCGAATTATTTCGCGCCCGCTTCTGTCAGCGAAACCATGAGCGGGGCCGGCGGTGTGCTGGGCGGCACGGCGATGGCACGCGACGGCAATATGATGTCGGGTTCGGTTGAAGAAGTGTCGCTGAGTTCGCTGTCGAGCCCAACGGGTTCGGCGCAGAACACCGCTGACGTGAATTCTGGTGGTCCCGATCGGAGCCAGGGCGAAGAAAACGCCGAAACTGCTGAAAGCGCGGAATCGATGCGGGCGACGGAAGATCGTTCGTTCCACAGTGCTGCGGCGAGCATTAAGCAGGCCTGGCAGTCTCTGCCGGAGCTGACCCCATTTGCAGACAATCTGCTGGTTGAAGAGACCGAAGAGGGCTTGGACATCCAGATCGTCGAGCAGCAGGGGGCGCGCATGTTCCCGGAAGGCTCGAAGTATCCGGTGGAGCCAACACGTCTGGCTATCTCGGTGATGGCGCCGATTTTGCAGGGGCTCAATGCGCAGGTGTCTGTGTCCGGCCATACGGCGGCTGGTGGTCGTTTTGATAACCCGCGCTATGGACCTTGGGAATTGTCGGCGGATCGCGCCAATGTCACGCGCTCGATCTTGAGCGAGTTTGGTTTGAGCGATGATCGGGTGAAGTCGGTGATCGGCCGGTCGACGGACGATCCATTCTTCCCCAATGACCCTTATATGGCTGCCAATGAACGGGTGAGAATTACCGTACTGCACCAAGCGCCACCGGTTCCGGTAGGCCTCACGCCATAAAGAAAAGGCGGTGTCTGTGGACACCGCCTTTTTTGTTTTAGGCGACCGTCAGAGTGACGTCGATATTGCCACGGGTGGCATTGGAATAAGGGCAGACCTGGTGGGCCTTTTCCACGAGAGCTTCGGCCTCGGCGTGATCAAAGCCGGGAATGCTGACCTTGAGCGCGACGGCGATATTGTAGCCAATGCCCTTGGCATTTTCGCCGAAGGAGACGGACGCGTCGATGGTGGTTTCGTCTGGGATTTTCACCTTTTCAGCGCGGGCAACAGCCTTGAGCGCGCCGAGGAAGCAGGCGGAGTAGCCAGCGGCGAACAGCTGTTCGGGATTGGTGCCCGGGCCGTCATTGCCGCCCATGGCCTTGGGCGTATCGAGAGTAACTTCTAGGCGGCCATCGTCGGTCTTGCTGGTGCCAGTGCGGCCGCCAGTGGTGTGGGCGTGGGCGGTGTAGACTGCAGATTTGATGCTCATGACAGTTCTCCTTGAAGATGGCTAATTCATAGTGCGCAATTAAATTGCGCGCAATCTATTTTTTATGTAGGCTGTTTTTGGAACTTAGCGAGGGTAGGGCGATGGCTGACGAGACCATGCAGACGATCGACAATATGTTGTGTTTCGCCGTCTATGCGGCGGGGCATGCCTTTACGCGGTTTTACAAGCCGAGGCTGGATGCCTTGGAGCTGACCTATCCGCAGTACCTCGCTTTGCTGGTGCTTTGGGAAAGGGATGACATCACGGTCAAAGCGCTCGGGGAGAGATTGTTCCTCGATAGTGGCACAATAACGCCCTTGTTAAAGCGGCTCGAAGCGCGGGGGCTGGTGACGCGAAAGCGTGATGCGGGCGACGAGCGGCAGGTGCGGATAGGGCTGACCGAGGCGGGGCAGGGGCTGAAAGCTAAGGCTTTGGCGGTGCCGCTGGCCGTTGCCAAGGGCACAGGACTTGCGATGGACGATATTTCGGCGATGCGGGCTGAGCTACTGGCCTTGCGCGAGCGCTTGGATGCGGCGCTGGCAGAAAAGTAGGAGAGAGGCCGGAGCCTCTCCCCCAGAACCGTTTAGAGCGCGATGCGATAGATGCCGAAACCGGCCTCATCGGTATCGCCGGTTGCTTCGATTTTTACGGCAGTGACATCGGCCACTTTGTCGGCGGCTTTTGGGCCGGTGGCAAAGAGCACAGTGGTGTCGCCGATTGGGGCGAGGGACCAATTGCTGTCGGCCTTGGGGTCGATGGTGCCCTGCTCGATAATGTAGCGCACGATGATGTCGCGATTGGTATCGGGGCCGATGAAGATGATCTTGTCCGGGCCAATGCCGGGGAAGCCGCCGCCGCCGCCAGCACGATAATTATTGGTGACGACGATGAATTGCTGCGCCGGATCGATGGGCTGACCGTCAAATTGCAGATCAACGATACGGTTGGCGTCGGGGTTTTCGAGCGCACCGCCATCAGCGGCATATTTCGACGGCTGGGTGAGATCGATCTTATAGGTGACCCCGTCGATAACGTCATAATTATAGGACGGGAAGGCGGGGTTGATCAGTTGGGCGTCGGTCGCGCCTTTCTCGATCTGGTTGAATATGCCCGCTGAGCGTTCAAGCCAGTTTTTCACGTCCGCACCGGTGATCAACACGGCTTGGATGGTGTTGGGATAGAGGTAAAGGTCGGCGACGTTTTTGATCGCAACCGGGCCGACGGGCACGTCGGTGTAGTAGTCCGGGCCGCCACGGCCGCCAGCCTTAAACGGCGCACCGGCGGAGAGGATGGGCAGCATTTCCCATTCGGTGCCAATCATCATTTGCGTCAGATACCAAGACTGAGCCTGAGTGACGATTTGAATGGATGGGTCGTCGGCGACGAGGGCGAAATAGGAATGGAGCGGGGCCGAGGTTTCGCCAACCGGACGACGGATATAGTCCAGCGTTTCCTGATGTTCGGTGGCGACGGCAGCTTCAACGGCCGGGAGAGACTCGACTGTTGGGACGTTTTTATTGTCGATGCGTTCGACAATCGGGCGGGCTTCGGAGGTGTGCGAGGCGATGGTCCATTTGCCACTCGCATCCACTTCGAGCAGCAGATCAAGCAGACCCATGTGGCTGCCCCAGAAGCCCGGCATAACGGCTGGCTTGCCGTTGAGCGTGCCTGCCACGGTGTCGACGCCCTCGATGCCTTCATAGTCCTTGCCGGGGAAGACACGGTGGTGGTGGCCAGTGAGGACAACGTCGATGCCGTCAACGGCGGCCAGTTGGAGCGCGGCGTTTTCCATGCCGGGGACATGGGGGCCAGCTTCGATGCCAGTGTGGGCGAGAGCGACGACAATGTCAGCGCCTTCTTCGCGGATTTTTGGCACCCAAGCTTGGGCGGTTTCGACCATGTCGCGGACGACAACTTTGTCGGTCAAATGGGTTGAATCCCATGTGAGGATTTGCGGGGGGACGAAGCCGATGACGCCGATTTTGATCGTGTGTTCAGCGCCCGAGCCATCAAGGAGAGTTTTCTCGATGATTTTATAGGGCGCGATATAGGTGTCGTCGTCGGTCGGGTCTTCGCCCAGATCAACGCCACGCACGACATTGGCCGAAACAAAGGGGAATTTTGCGCCCGCCAGAGCGCGGTCCATGTATTCGAGGCCGTAATTGAATTCGTGATTGCCCAGAGTGGCAGCGTCATAGCCCAAGGTGTTGAGGGCATTGATGGCGGGGTGGATATCCCCCTGATTGAGGCCCTTTTCATAGGCCATGTAATCGCCCATCGGATTGCCCTGGATCAGATCGCCATTGTCAAAGAGCACGGCATTGCCCGCTTCGGCGCGGATGTTCTCGATGATTGTCGCGGTGCGAGCGAGGCCCATCGTGTCATTGGCCCCATCGGCGTAATAGTCATAGGGCAGGATGGCGACGTGAATATCGGTGGTTTCGATGATGCGCAGATGGGCCTGATTGGCTTGCGCAAAGACCGCGAAGGGATGCAGGGCGACTGCGGCCCCGACACTGGCGGAGCCGGCGAGAAACGCACGGCGGGAAATGCTCGGGAAGAAATTCATGCTTACCTCTCCTCTGACCAATGCTTGTGCGGGGGCGTGCTCCCGAACCCGGCTTTTCGACCGGTCATTGTGCGCCAGTTTTCCTAGCGTGGTCTCTTCATGGCGGCGTGCTGTGACACGGCAATGACGACGACGTGAGGAGCGTAGGACGGTTTTGATCGCTTGGTCAAAGCAAATGAGGAGATAAAATTGGCGCGAAAAATCAATGCCTTAGTGTGTGTCTGCTACACGCCCTAATACACGTCTATGGAGAAAAAAACTAAGGTCTGACAGGGGGTTGAGGCGTCGGGAGAGCAGGTTGGATCGCGCCACGGGGCGGCGCGATCACAAATCTCGGGTCTGTGCTTATTGCAGTCCGACCGCGTCGACGTGGCCAGAGCGGCAGGTGTGGCGTTGCGGCGTGCCTGCGCGCACGAGATCGGCGAAATCGTCTGGTGAGGTGATCTCGCCCGCAAGCGCGATGCGCAGTTCGGTGATGATGGTGCGGTTGCCATCGGTCTCGCAATCCATAGCGACACGGTCGCCCGCACCACGGCCAAAGCTGGCATCAAATGCGGCACGGACCTGATCAATGGCGACGCGGCGGCCAATGCTTTCCGAAAAGAGGTGCGCGACTTCGGAGTCGTTGAGGGCCTGCATAAGAAAGAGCGAGGCGTCGATATAGTCGCGCTGGGTGCCATCATAGCAGGTGCCGTGTTTGATCCATTCGTGGCGATCTAGCCCTGAGGCACTGCCGGGCATGACGACGTCGAGTTCCCGACGTTGGGCGATGGTGAGGTCAAGTTGCGGCAGATCGCGCCAACGACCGTCCTGGCTGGCATAGCGGTCGCGATTGGAGACGTCGCAGTATTCGGCATCTTTGGGCTGTGGCCAGAGGCCGTGCAGGGTGAAGTTTGTTGCCTCAAAGCTATTGGGTCGCTGATTGCGGCATTCGGTTTTGCGCGGTGCGGTTTCGCAGAAGGCCGGCTGCCAGTTGGCGGCGAGAATATAGTGTTGCTTGGGCGCTGACGCGGCATTGCGCGTTGGCTGACTGGGGGCCTCGCCTGTGAGGGCAGGAGAGGAGCCGCATGCGATGCTCACCCAGCGCAAATCGGGCTGCGCTCCGGGGACGCGAACACGCACATGGGTCGGCGGGGTGCGGTTGCCTGCGAGCAGCTCATACTGCGTGCCAGCCTGAGTGGTGATGTTGCCGGGATTGGTTTCGCGGCTGATTGATTGCAATGCTGGGCAGGCTTCCGCGGCGGTGAATGTGCCCGAGAGAGGGACTTCCGCGTAGGCTGGAGCGCAGATCAAGGCAAAGGCAAGAGTGGTCAATCTGCGCAGCATGGTGGTCCTCGGATAGTACTTGGTCAGTCTAACGGAAATTGTCGCGGAAATGCAAAGTTGGACTAGGCTTCGGCGACGTCAATTGGCTGCGCCTGAGAAAGAAGCGCGGGCCAATCATCGGGCGGGGTGCCACCGTCTAGCATGGATTTAAAGACGTGATAGGCGTCGGTCTTGGACCCGTATGTGCGCAAGAAATTCTCGTCATTCACCCAAGCGTAGATGATTATCTTGGACGCGGTATCGTAGCGGAAGAACAGTCGGAACCGTCCGCCACCTAACTTGGCGCGGAACCAATGCTTGTAGTCCGGTCCCAGTGTTGCCCCTTGCCTGTAGACGGTGGCGGTCGGATCAGAAGGAATGATTTCGAAGGCTAACCGATAGAGCGCCGCGAGAAGCTTGGTATTGGCGTTTTGCGCGTAGGTGTCGGGCTTTTTGGCCTTCAGGACCTGAACGGCCGCGGTGAGTTTTTCGAGTTGTCGAACAAACAGCGGATGGGCAAGCAGGGTCCAACCGTTGACGGTGAGCATGCTAAAGCACCGTCTCGCCGTCGATTGTCTCGCCTGGATCGCTTTCAAGGTCTTCTACCAGCGCGGCAACCCGAGAGCGCAGCTCTGGCGTCAGTGGGACGATGGATCGTTGGGGATTGGCCGCCATGTCTTGAGCGAGGAAATTGAGGAAGCTGCCGACGACCGGGTCTGCAGCCTCGTCCTCAACTTTTTCGACAATGACACGGCGCTGCGCATCAACGGTGAAGGTGATGCGGCCACCGTAATCGACGCCCAAGGCCTGACGCACCGATTTTGGTACCGTGGTTTGGCCCTTGGCGGTGATGGTGCTTTCTTCTTTGAGAACCGATGTCATCACGCAACCTCTCATGGAATGCAAAATGTAATGAAAATTCCTTACCTTTGCAAGGTTGCTATCGCATGGGTTCGTCAGCGCACTAAAGCTGGATCGACGAGGGCGCCTTTGTGGCCGATGACGATGCCTGCGGTGCGGTGGGCGGCCTGAGCGGCTTCGGTGATGGATTTGCCTTGCAGGCGCGCGGCGAGATAGGCGCCGTTGAAACTGTCGCCAGCGCCGGTGGCGTCGACCACGGATGCGGCAGGGGGCGGGGCCATGCGGACGCGCTCGGTGGCCGTAGCGATGAGGGCTTCTTTGGAGCCGTCTTTGACGACAACTTCTTCAACGCCGAGTTCGAGATAGCGATTGGCGGTGTCGTCCACTGTCGCGTCGCCGAAGAGGGGGGCTTCGTCGGTGTGGGTGGGCAGGACAATATCGCAAAGGCTGGCGGCAGCAGTGAGCACGGAGGCCATGACGCGGGGCGACGACCAGAGAGCGGGGCGCAGATTGGTGTCGAAGGCGATTTTGGCGCCATTGTCGCGCGCTTTTACAATCGCGCCGAGGAGGCGGCCGCGAGCCTTGGGGGCCAGGATGGCGAGGGTGATACCAGAGAAATAGACGAGGTCTACGCCTTCAACGGCGGCGGCGAGGGCGGATTTGTCGTCGGCAAGGAGTTTGGCCGCAGACATGTCGCGCCAATAGGTGAAGTGACGATCGCCTGCTTCCTGGTGGATCATATAGAGACCGGGGCGGCGGGCCGGGATGGTCTGGATATGATCGGTGCCGATGTTGTTGGTTTGGAGGAAGTTACGAATGTCGCCGGAGTATTTGTCAGCCCCCAGAGCGGTGACATAATCGACCTTCCAAGCGTCGGGGAGGAGGGCGCGCAGGTACCAAGCGGAGTTGAGTGTGTCGCCAGCATAGCCAAGGCGATAGCTGCGATCTTCGCCGCCGCTCATCTCGATCATGCACTCACCGATGGATACGATACGCTGCGACACTGCCATTCCCTCCAAATGTCTTTGCTCGCTTATGCAGGTGCGGTCTTGCGCGAGCAAGATGGGATCATTAAACAGGCTCCTAACCTGCGTCAAACTTCCATACAAGATGGTGTGGATATGAGGAGATCGATTTGAGCAAGCAACGCCTCAATCTAAAGACCGTGTCGACTTTGGCGGCAGGCATTACTGTTCCGAATTATGACCGCAGCGCGGTGACGGCAGGGATCGTGCATCTGGGCATTGGTGCGTTCCATCGCGCGCATATGGCGGTCTATGTCGACGATCTGCTGAGCAAGGACCCGAGTTGGGGCATTGTTGGCGCGAGCTTGCGTCGCCCTGACACCAAGGACGCTTTGGAGCCGCAAGACGGGCTCTATACGATTGCTGTGCGCGACGCTGCGGGGACACATCCGCGCGTGATCGGCTCGATTCTTAAGGTGATGGACGCCAATACTGAGCGCGACGCGCTGCTCGACTTAATGGCGAGCCCTGAGGTTCGCATTGTGTCGCTGACGGTGACGGAAAAGGGCTATTGCTACGAGCCTTCGACGGGTGAGCTGGACCTGAACCACGCCGATATTCAGCACGATCTGAGCAACCCGAGTGCGCCGAAATCGGCGCCGGGGATGCTGGTGGAAGCGCTGGCGCGTCGTAAGGCGGCAGGGATCGCCCCATTTACCGTGATGAGCTGCGATAATCTGCCGAACAATGGGCAAACGGCCAAACGCATCGTCACTGCATTTGCGGCCAAGCGCGATGCGGACTTAGGCGAATGGGTGAAGGGCGTTGCTTTCCCATCGACCATGGTGGATCGCATTGTGCCGTCCACCACCGATGCCGATCGCGAAGAGGTGGCGAGCCTGATCGGGGCGGAAGACGCGTGGCCGATCATGACCGAGCCGTTTACCCAATGGGTGATTGAAGACAATTTCCCAAGTGGGCGTCCGGCATTTGAAGAGGTCGGGGCGCAGCTGGTGCAGGACGTTGAGCCGTTCGAGCATATGAAGCTGCGCATGCTCAATGGCTCGCACTCGACCATGGCCTATGCCGGTTATCTCGGTGGCTATGAGTATATCGCTGAAGTGGTTGGCGACGAAGACTACCGCGAGCTGGTGCATGGGTTGATGACGGAAGAAGTCATTCCGACCCTCGACATGCCCGGTGTTGATCTGGAAGCCTATCGCGATCAGTTGCTCGCGCGTTTTGCCAATCCGGCGCTGAAGCATCGCACTTGGCAGATTGCCATGGATGGCTCGCAGAAGCTGCCGCAGCGCTTGCTGGGGACGATCCGGGATCGCCTTGCGGCGGGGCAGAGCATTGATCGTCTGGCTTTGGGTGTCGCGGCGTGGATGCGCTATGTGATGGCGATCGACGAAGAGGGCAATGAGATCGACGTGCGGGATCCGTTGGCGCTGAAACTGCTCGCCATTGCGGCAGACGCAGGCGAAGACCCGGAAGCCTATTTCAACGGGCTGGTGTCCATCCAGTCGATCTTCGGCACCGATCTCATCGACAATGAGGTGTTCCGCAACGCAGTGCTCGAGCAATTGTGGAGCTTCTGGCAAGACGGGGCGCATGAAACCGTTGCCAATTATCAACTGTCGGCGCAGGAATAGCGACAGAAGCAGAGCGAATGCGAAAGGCGCGGGAACTTCACCCGCGCTTTTTTACTTTTCATCTGTGTTGAAAGAATTTTTGAGAGGCGCGACATGAAGTGGCGTGGGAGGGAGCGCAGCTCCAATGTGCAGGACCTACGCGGTCAACGTGGCGGCGGTGGACTGGGCGGTGGCTTTGGACAAGGCCAGCGCGGCGGCTTTCGCATCCCTATGGGTGGCGGCGGCGGTGGTGGTAAGGGCGGGATTTCCGGTCTGATCGGCATTGTCGTCGTGCTGGGTATTATCTGGTTTGCGACGGGGCAGAACCCGCTGGATATGCTCGCAGGCGGCAGCGGGGCAGGTTCGAATTTTGCGCCTTCGGCATCGAGTTCTCGCCAATTGCCGGCTGAGGGCGAAGATGAACTTGCCGATTTCGTCGCTGTTGTGGTTCGGGAAACCGAGGACCTCTGGAACGCAGAATTCGCCAAAATCGGCGAGGATTATCCTGAGCCTAATGTCGTGCTGTTCACCAATGCGGTGAGCACGGGCTGTGGCGCAGCGGACTCCTCGGTTGGGCCGTTCTATTGCCCGGCGGATAGCAAGGTTTACATTGACCTCAGTTTTTATGACGAGCTGCACCGCAAGTTCGGTGCGCCCGGCGACTTTGCGCAGGCCTATGTGTTGGCGCATGAAGTGGGGCACCACGTTCAGAACCTAACCGGCGTTCTGCCGCAGTTTAACCAGCGCCGTGCCTCGATGAGCCAGGAACAGGCCAATGCCTATTCGGTGCGCGTTGAGTTGCAGGCAGACTGCTATGCAGGTGTTTGGGCGAACCACGCTGGGCAGCAGAACCTGCTCGAGGGCGGGGACATTGACGAAGCACTGAACGCGGCCAATCAGATTGGCGATGATACGCTGCAGAAGCGCATGCAGGGCTTTGCCGTGCCTAAGACGTTTAACCACGGCACGTCGGCGCAGCGTAAAGACTGGTTCCAGCGTGGATATGAAACCGGCGATCCCGGCGCCTGCGATACGTTTACTGGCAACGTCTAAGTTTGTGATTTATAGGTCCGGGCATAGTTTATTGCCCGGGCCTTTTTCTTATGAGCATCCCTAAAGTCGTACACTTTACGTGGAAGACCAAAACTCTGACGAAGTTTGCGCAGCGCACTTGGGATGAATGGCAGCGAACGCACCCCGATTTTGAGCTAAAGCTCTGGGACGATGCGGATTGCCGGGCGCTGATTGCCGAGCATTATCCGGAACACCTCTCCACTTATGATGGCTATCGCTCGGGGATTTTCCGCGCCGATGCGTGGCGCTTTTTCGTGCTGCATCATGAGGGCGGGATCTATGCCGATCTCGATGTGCTGCCCAAGGCGCGGATTGATGAGCTGATCGAGGAGACAGAGTGTTTCGTCGGCGCGGAGCCGGAACGCCATGTCGAAGAGAACGACGGGCTGTATCGCGGCATGCCGTTTGTGCTGTGCAATGCGTTTATGGGCTCGGTGCCGGGGCACAAGTTCTGGGAACGCTGCATGGACGCGATGGCGCGCTGCGCGGCCAGCAATGACGTGGTGGATGCGACGGGGCCGCGTCTCGTCAATGGCGTGGCGCTGCGAGCGCCCAAGGACGAGCGGCCAGATGTGCTGCTGCCGGATCGGTGGAGCCCCCAATCGGGGCATGGCACGTTCGCGCCAATGTCGGACGCTTATGCGGACGCTGTGGAAGCTGAGTTCACCGTGATCGGTCGGGGTATGCCGACGCTCGTCTCGCACCTCTGGCGCAACAGCTGGTTCATGCCCTTTTTCTATAAGGGCCCAGAATTCTGGAAGGTGCCAAACAAGATCCAATGGTGGTGGCGCCGTCAGACCAATCCGCAGATTGCACAGACGAAGTTTACGGCGGCGCGTCGGATTTTCCATAAGCAAGAGTTTGCTCGGTTTACCGACTGGCCTGAGGTTTTCGTGGCGGTCGATCTGGGGCAGGGCGGGGACGCTATTGGGGCGGTCTTGACGTCCATTACTTATGATCGGGCAAAGCTGAGCTTTGGGCTGTTTGGCGGCACGCCAGAGGTTATCGGCGCGGTGAGCGCCAAGCTGGCAGCGGCCGGATTTGGCTTTGAAGTGTTCCCGGCAATCGAGGGCGCTGCTCAACAGCACAATGCGATGTTGGTCTCTGCGGGAAATAAGCAGTGCCTGATCCTTGATGGCAGGCTGGTGGAATTGGCTGCGGGCACTGTGGAGGCGCTTGTGGGCGCGGATAAGGGCGTTGTGACGCTCGATGTGGTTTCGCCGACGGGTGAGAGCCGCAATGAGGATACGCTGTTGTATTCAGATTTGATCTTTAAGGGATTGTATCGGGCCGGGGCATTGGGGGGCGTCGTCTCGCGCGTGGCCTCTCCTTCAGGTCTGCCGCTGGTCGATTTGCGTCCCCTCCAGATCGCGCCGGTGACGATTGTTGGCGCTGATGTCGTGTTCGTGCGCGCCGAGGTGATTGCAGCCGGTGTTCGGTTTGCGGTGGAGCCGGTGAAGTTCCATCGCGATGCGGCAGGGCTGGCGATTGCGGCGCGTGATGCGGGCTTTGATGTTGCAGCACTGCCCAATGTTACGGCGGTGACGGGGCGGTAATCAGGGTTACGCGAATACCCCCACCTAACCTCCCCCTGGTAGGGGGAGGGACTGGTTCGAGTTCTTGGCGGCACCTGAAGATTGATACAAAAAACCCGGCCGGAGCCGGGTTTTTCTTTTTTCGTGTCTTACGCTGCTGCGCCGGGAGCTTGGTGCTCTGGGAACTCGGCCATGCCCTTTTGCTTGCGGACATGGTTGAGGAAGCGCGTGAAGAGGTAATGGCTGTCCTGTGGGCCCGGGGAGGCTTCTGGGTGGTACTGAACCGAGAAGATCGGCTTACCATCAACCGCAAGGCCAGCATTGGTGTTGTCGAACAGCGAGATGTGGGTCTGGGTGACGCCAGCAGGCAGGCTTTCGGCGTCCACAGCAAAGCCGTGGTTCATAGAGGTGATTTCGACCTTACCAGTGGTGAGATCCTTCACAGGATGGTTCGCGCCGTGGTGGCCCTGATGCATCTTGGATGTGGTGCCGCCAAGAGCCAGACCGAGCAGCTGGTGACCTAGGCAGATGCCGAACATTGGCTTGCCGGATTCCATCAGCTTCTGAATGGTTGGAACAGCGTAAACGCCAGTCGCTGCCGGATCGCCGGGGCCGTTGGACAGGAACACTGCGTCTGGATTGTGCGCGAGCACGTCCGCTGCGGTTGCAGTGGCCGGAACAACAGTGACCTTGGCCCCCTGATCAACGAGGCAGCGCAGGATGTTGCGCTTGGCGCCGAAGTCGATGGCGACAACGTGGAAGTCTGGGTTTTCGAGGGCGCTATAACCCTTGTTCCATTCCCAGCTGGCTTCGTCCCAGTGATAGGTCTGAGCCGTGGTGACTTCCTTGGCAAGGTCGAGACCTTCAAGACCCGGGAAGGCGTTGAGTTCAGCCTTGATCGAGGCTTCGTCGAAAATGCCCGATGGTTCGTGCGCGATCACGCCGTTCGGCATGCCGTTTTCACGGATCAACGCAGTGAGGGCGCGGGTGTCGATGCCGGTGATGCCGACGATGTTGCGCTTCTTGAGCCATGCGTCGAGCTTTTCAGCGGCGCGATAGTTCGAAGGATTGGTGATGTCAGCCTTGAGCACAACGCCACGGATGCCGGAGAGGGCAGCCATGTTAACGGTTTCAATGTCTTCGTCATTGGTGCCGACATTGCCGATGTGCGGGAAGGTGAAGGTGATGATCTGGCCAGCGTAGGAGGGGTCGGTGAGGACTTCCTGATAGCCAGTCATAGCGGTGTTGAAGCAAACTTCGCCTGCCGAATGACCGACGGCGCCGATGCCCTGGCCTTCAAGTCGCGTGCCATCAGCCAGAATTAGAACTGCGGTCGCGGGTGTGTTTTGCCAGCCGGTCACTTTGGGTCTCCAAGGCTCGGTTTATACGGTCGCGCGACAAGGACCTAAGCTTGGGGCCTAGCGGGTCGCGCAGTGAAGATGTCGGTTGAGGCCTTTCCTTAGAAGGCCAAAGCGATCAACGCAAGTGGCGTAGCTGCGCTTTAATGCCTATATGGGGGCAAGATTTTGCATAGCAAGGAGCCAAAACCACATGCGCGAAGACATCAGCGAGGGTCTGAAACAGGCTCTTAAAGCCCGTGATCAGCGCCGCACAGCAACATTGCGCGCAATCAATGCGGCGGTGCAAGACCGTGACATTGCAAATCGCGGTGATGGCAAAGGTCCAGCCACGAATGACGAGGTTTTGGGCATTATTCAGAAGATGGTGAAGCAGCGCGAAGAGAGCTTTGCGATCTATGTTGGTGCCGGTCGCGCCGATCTCGCCACCGTCGAGAAAGAAGAAATTGATATTCTCAATGAGTTCCTGCCTAAGCCTTTGACCGAAGAAGAAGTCGCTGCGGCAATTACAGCAGCAATTTCTGCCGTAGGGGCCGAAGGGCCAAAGGACATGGGCAAGGTTATCGCCCAGTTGCGCGCCGATTACCCGGGCCGAATCGATTTTGGTAAGGTGAGCGGCCAGGTTCGCTCGACTCTTTCGGCTTAATCACGCCACCAATCTGAGTGAAGCGATCTGGACCTGATTGCGTCCGGATCGCTTTGCTTCGTATAGCGCTGCATCGGCGCGGCGTAGGGCGGCAGGGAAAGTTTCCTCTGGGGAACCGAGCGCCAAGCCAATACTGACCGTCGCGAAATTGCCTTGTGGCCCACCGGGAATGCGCAGCGCAACGAATGCGCGCCGAATGCGGTCGGCAATTTGCTGAACGTTATCTCTGCCCTCAATTTTGACGACGACGCAGAACTCTTCACCACCCAATCGCGCGATGGGGTCTTCATTGCGAAGGTGCTGTTTGAGGACGAGCGCGAACTGGCGCAGGACGCTGTCACCATATTCGTGGCCGAATTGGTCGTTGACCTGCTTAAAATGGTCGAGGTCAAACATGATGACCGCATGACCTTCGCAGGACGGCACAGCCTCTAGGCGACTAAAGAGGGCGCGTCGATTGAGGACACCCGTTAGTGGATCGGTATTCGCTTCGTCCTTGTGCAGTGCAGCGGAACGCGCATGGTGCAGGGTCAGAGTAAGGGCGCCAATGGTCGTCGCCCCGATCAGCGACATGACCGTGTTGAAGTCTTCTGCCCAGTTTTTGGGGATAGTGGTTAGATACCAGCTCTGCTCTATCAGAATTACGTAGGAGCAGCTGAGGAACGAAATGCCGGTGAGAGTGTAGATAAAGGCGTTGGCGGTGATCGCTAGTCTTGATTCTTTGCGGGCGCGCCAACTCTCAAATGCGCAGAGCAAAAGAATGACCCCTGAAGCCCCGTTGAGCATGAGGGCGCTGACGCCTGACAAGTTCACAATGGCAGGGGCGAGCGCGAGGGCCACAGAGCTGACTGCGGCTACGACGGGTCGCAAGATGCTCGATGACTCGGAGCGGAAACGCCGTGTTGCCGAATAGATGCCGCTGAGGCCGACAAGCACGATGCAAAAGGGCGTTAAATTGTACCAAGGGGTGTAGAGACCACCCATGAGCGTCATAGCCGTAAGTCCGATGACGACGACAGCGACACCGAGTGCGCCATGGGCGAGGAACGTCTGCGTTCTTGAGTAGTGCCAGCCAATTCCCAGAGCTATCGCCAATGAGGCGCTAGAAATGGCCACCGCTACGCGCAGCGTCTCTAAGTCGATCATCGTACGGCCCCCCTAGGGAAGCTAGATAGGAAGGAAGTCCGTACGATGTGTTAATTTAAACTGACAAATTGTTTGCTCGTCGGTGTTTGTGGTTAGTGCGCAACAATTATGGTGTCGGCATCGCCAGTAGGGGGGCGATTGGTGCTCTTGGCTTCCCAGACCACCGAAATGACGGCGAGCAGAAGCGCGACGGTGATGACGACCGTGCCGACCCAAGGCAGGTTGTGATAGCCCATGCCTTGCTCAAGCAGATTGGCGGATAAGATCGCGCCCACGGCAATGCCGACGTTAAAGCCGGTTGGGATCAGCGACGAGGTCAGGTTTGGCGCGTCATTGGCCCAGAGGAGCATGCGCGACTGCAAGGGCGAGCCAAAGGCAAAGTTGACGCCGCCCCAAATGAAGGTGGTTATGCCCATGGCGAGCGGGTAGGGCGCCACAAAATAGAGCGACGCGAACAGCAGGACTTGGCCGGCAAGAACGAGGACAATGGACTTGCCGAGGTTCCAATCGGCCAAACGCCCGCCCAGAAACACGCCGATGGTGGCCCCGACACCGTAGATCAGCAGCATGATCGGAACCATTTCTTCCTCGAGGCGCGTCACTTCGAGATAAAGCGGGGCGATGTAGGTGAAGACGGCGTATTGTGCCAGCATCACAAAGGTCGCGATGGCGAGGCCCAGATAGACCTGCTGACGGCCGAGCGCCTTGAATTCGCGGGCAAAACTAGACTGGGTTGATTCAGAACCCGCAGTCTTGGGTAGGAAAACGGCGATGACGATTGAAGCGATAAGGCCGAGAGCACCCACAGCCCAGAACGTCGCGCGCCAATCGAACAGCTGACCAATGGCCGTGCCCAGCGGCACGCCGATGACATTGGAAACGGTGAGGCCAGAGAGAACCAGCGCAACGGCAAAGCCGCGACGCTCGGGCGGCACCAGACCGGTGGAAATTACAAAAGCCATGCCGAAGAATGCGCCGTGTAGCGCCGAGACGAAGACGCGGGCCGCCATGAGCAGTTCAAAATTGGGCGCGATGGCGCAGAGCGCCTGACCCACGGCAAAGAGTGCGCCGAGCACAACAACTGTGGTCTTGCGATTGAACTTCTTGGTCGCCAGCGTCAGCAGCGGACCAAGGACGGCAATGCCGATGGCGTAACCGGAAATGAGATAGCCCGCGACGGGTACGGAGACGCTCAGGCCGAGGGCAACTTCAGGAAGAAGGCCGGCAATAACGAATTCAGCTGTGCCGAAAGCAAAAGCAGTCAGGAAAAGCGCGAGGAGAGGCACAGACATAAAAGGGCGACCGGTTTGGGAGGGGCGGGTGCTGCATCCCATGTGCGGGGGCAAAGGGCAACGGCTAAATCGCCGCTGGTGCGGACCGTGACCCCTGATGCTTGCGCACTTGCGCCCTTGCACAATGGGCGTAACGTGGGCGACGAAGTTAGGGTGACGGTAGGAGAGCCGTCAAAGAGGGGAATGTCGATGCCTGTGTCGTCCGAAACCAAACGCCGCTTCGCTTTGATTACAGCGCTGCGGGGTCTCTTGATGTTTGTTGGGGGCGTTTATGCCCTGCTGGTGCCTGCCGAAGCGCTGACTGTTTTGGTGCTGTTTGGGGGGGCGCTGTTGTTGATCGACGGTGCGCTTGGCCTGTGGAGCCTAACCTTCGGGGGCGGCAAGAGCGGCAATTATTGGTTTGACGTTGTGGCCAATGCGGCGTCGCTGGTGCTGGGCATTGTCATTCTGATCAGCCCGCTGCTGGCGACAGTTTTGACCGTGACATTCATGTCCACCATGGTGGGATTGGTCGCCATTGTGGTCGGGGTGATGCAGATTGTCGTCGTGGTGCGCGAGCGCGATAGCTACGCACGAATTTGGCCTGTGGTGTTGGCCGGGATTTCCTATGTGCTTCTCGGGCTCGTCTTCCTGCTGTTCCCGATGCTGACGGCAGTGGTGAGCGTTATGCTGGGCGGTGTTTTGTTGATCGCCTTCGCTATTGGCCTATTTGGCTGGGCTTGGCGGCTCTATAAGGCGAGCAAGGCCTAAGCGACGCAATGGGCGCTTGTCCCGCTAGGCCGGGATGAGCGTCCAGACGAACCACAGCGTCAGCACGACACACAGCACGGGGCCGATGATTAAAGCGGCAAGCATGGGCTTTGGCGTTTTGCGGTTTGGTCGCATGTATAATCAAAATCCTGAGCCGTGACTTTCGGAGGGTTAGACCCTAAGTACTCTATATGCGCTTTTCCGATCATTTCTTGGATGAAATTCGTCAGCGCCTGCCGATAACGCAGGTGGTGGGCGAGCACGTGCTTTGGGATAAGCGGAAATCGCAGCCCGGCAAGGGCGACATGTGGGCGTGTTGTCCGTTCCACGGCGAAAAGAGCCCAAGTTTTCACGCTGACGATCGTCGCGGGATCTATCACTGCTTTGGCTGTGGCGTGAGTGGGGACCACTTCCGGTTCCTCACTGAAAAGACCGGGATGAGCTTCCCCGAGGCTGTCGAAAAGCTGGCGAGCATGGCTGGTGTTGCGATGCCGGCGCGCGACGAGCGCACGGAGCGTCGCGAGGCAGCACAGCGGTCGCTGATCGATGTGATGGAGCTGGCGACCCGGTACTTTGAGGCGGCGCTGGCGCATAATATTGGTGCGCGAGCGCGGGGCTATCTGTTTGAGCGCGGTGTGTCGGCCGCGAGCCAGAGCCGGTTTCGTATTGGCTTTGCCCCTGACAGTCGCAACGGCTTGAAAGAGCATCTGGCGGCGAACGGGGTTTCGGCGCAGGCGATGATCGACACGGGCTTGGTGACAAGTCGTGATGGCGATCCACTGACCTATGACCGGTTCCGCAACCGCGTGATGTTCCCGATCACCGACTTCAAAGGGCGGGTGATCGCCTTTGGTGGTCGAGCGATGAGCGCGGATGTGCCAGCGAAATATCTCAACTCGCCGGAAACCCAGCTCTTTTCCAAGCGGCAAACGCTCTACAACGGCCAGACGGCAAAGCGCGCGGCCTATGAAGGCGCGACCGTCGTGGTGGTTGAGGGGTATCTCGACGTTATCGCAGCGGTGTCTGCGGGTTTTGAGGGCACGGTTGCGCCGCTCGGTACGGCGCTGACCGAAGAGCATGTGCAATTGCTCTGGCGCATGAGCGATGCGCCGGTTTTGTGCTTTGACGGCGATAAGGCTGGGCAAAAGGCGGCGCAGCGCGCTGCCGAAATCGTTCTGCCGCATTTGCAGCCCGGAAAAACGGTCAAAATCGCGACCTTGCCTGAAGGGCAAGACCCGGACGATTTGATCAAGGCGCAGGGGCGGGGTGCTTTTGCTGAAGTGATCGACAAGGCACGCAGCCTTTCGGACACGATCTGGAGCATTGAGACTGGCGGGATTGTGCCAGAGGCGCCCGAAGAGCGCGCGGCCTTGCAGGCACGACTTCGTGATCGGGCGAAATCCATTCAGGACTCCAATGTCAGCTTCCACTACGCGCAGGCGTTTGAGGAAAAGCTGAAAGCGTTCTTTGCGCCAATCCGGCAGCAGGGACGGCAGGGAAATTGGAGTGGCGGTGGCAAGCCGGCCTATGGTCAGAGCGGGGGCTATGGTTTCCCCTCACGCGGTACGCCTAAGCTCGTGGTCTCTGATACGCTGCGCAATTCACGCCTCGTGCGTAGTGGTGCGACCGCTGTCGATGCTACTCCGCGTGAAGCCACTATTATTCTGACGCTGGTCAATCACCCCTCGCTGGTCGAGGATAAGTTCGATGCGCTGGGTGCATTCGACTGTGAGACGACTATTGCACAGAAAGTTTTGAGCGACATTTTGGCGCTAGTCGTGCGCCACCATGACATTTCTGCAGAAGATTTGCGGGCCGCTTTGGGTGTGCGTGGTCATGGTCCGGCACTGTACCGGATGAATGAGATTTTAAAAATTCAGGGGGTCTGGCAAGTCGATACCGAGGTCGCGGAAACGGACGCGGAAATCGGTTTGAGTCACGCCTTGGCCTTGCATAAAAAGAAAGTTGAGCTAAATAGAGAGCTCAAAGCAGCAGAAGCGGCGCTGGGCGAAGACCCGAGCGAAGAAACCTTTGAACGGCTGCGGGACATCAAGAACCAGATTACCACTGTCGATGGCACTGAAGCATTGATTGAAGGGTTTGGTTCGCTATCTGGACGCGCAAGTCGCAGTTTTTAGAGGTCATTCTCTAATTACGGGCGAATTGCGCGATTTTGCGTTGTGGCGAATCACTCGTTGCTATGCTCCATAGCGGACCAGCGTATGGCACCCCGTTAACGGTCTGGTGACCAAACCTTTACCTTGTCTTGAGTTGTCACCACCTAAGACAAAGCCGGGACCTCCGTGCCCAACGGTCCCGAGGAGTAGCAGATGGCCACCAAGGCAGCGAACAAAAATACTAAGGATACCGAGAAGCCCGAAGGCGCGGCTCCGGAAACATCCAACGACAGCCCGCTAATCGATCAAAACGATGCAGCTGTTAAAAAGCTGATCAAGGTCGCCAAGAAGCGTGGCTACGTCACGTATGAAGAGCTGAATGCCGTACTGCCTTCGGAAGAAGTCAGCTCGGAGCAGATCGAAGATTTCATGTCCATGTTCTCGGAAATGGGCATCAACGTCGTCGACGAAGACGAAGTTGAAGAAACCGAGGTGGAGAAGGACGAAGACGACACCGGCACGGAAGTCGCCACATCTGCTGGCACCGCTGTTGCCAACACGTCCAACGCCAAGGCCGGTTCTGACCGCACCGATGATCCGGTGCGTATGTATCTGCGCGAAATGGGTTCGGTTGAGCTTCTGAGCCGCGAGGGCGAAATCGCCATCGCCAAGCGCATTGAAGCTGGCCGCGAAACCATGATCGAAGGGCTTTGCGAAAGCCCGCTGACTTTCCAGGCGATTATTATTTGGCGCGATCAGCTCGCTCAGGGCGAAATTCTGCTGCGCGACATTATCGATCTGGAAGCCACCTATGCTGGCCCAGACGCCAAGCAGGCTGCACCGGAAGTGCAGATTGTTGCTAAGCCTGTGGTTGAGGCTCCTAAGCCTGCTGCTAAGCCTGCGCCACGTCGCTCGGCCGGTTCGGGCGAAGACGACGATTACGTGCCAGAAGAGCCAGAAGCTCCGCAGGACCCAGTCGAAGACGACGACGATGAGTTTGATAACGCACTGTCGCTCTCGGCGATGGAAGCGGAACTCAAGCCGCAGGTCGTGGAAACCTTCAACCGTATCGCCGAAGCCTATGGCGCGATGCGTGAGATGCAGGATCGGCACGCCGAAGACCGCAACATTGCTGTTTCCGCTGACGAAAACACCAAGCTGGGCGTGCTGCGCGGCGAAGTGATTGCCGACGTTAAGTCGCTGTCGCTGAACGCGAGCCGTATCGAAAGCCTGGTTGAACAGCTTTACGACATCAACAAGCGTCTCGTGCGTTTGGAAGGTCGCCTGCTGCGTCTGGCTGAAAGCTATGGCGTTAAGCGCGAGAAGTTCCTCGACAAGTACTACGGTCGTGAAGTCGATCCGAGCTGGGAATGGGAACTCGAAAACTTTGACGGTAAGGGCTGGGGTGAGTTCGCTCGCCGTGAAGCTGGTACCATTGGCGACATCCGTACGGAAATTGCTACGCTGGCCACTGAAACCGGTCTCGATATCGCTGAATACCGCCGTATCGTGCACAAGGTTCAGAAGGGTGAGCGCGAAGCGGCTATCGCCAAGAAGGAAATGGTGGAAGCCAACCTTCGCCTCGTGATCTCGATTGCCAAGAAGTACACCAACCGCGGTCTGCAGTTCCTCGATCTTATTCAGGAAGGCAACATCGGTCTGATGAAGGCCGTTGATAAGTTCGAATACCGTCGCGGCTACAAGTTCTCGACCTATGCGACCTGGTGGATCCGTCAGGCGATCACGCGTTCGATCGCGGATCAGGCCCGTACGATCCGTATTCCGGTTCACATGATCGAAACGATCAACAAGATCGTTCGCACCAGCCGTCAGATGCTCCACGAAATCGGTCGCGAACCGACACCGGAAGAGCTCAGCGAAAAGCTCCAGATGCCGCTCGACAAGGTCCGCAAGGTCCTCAAGATCGCGAAGGAACCAATCTCGCTCGAAACGCCAATCGGTGACGAAGAAGACTCGAACCTGGGCGATTTCATCCAGGACTCGAATGCGATCCAGCCGATTGATGCGGCGATCCAGTCGAACCTGCGTGAAACCACCACCCGCGTTCTGGCTTCGCTCACCCCGCGTGAAGAACGCGTTCTGCGTATGCGTTTTGGTATCGGTATGAACACCGACCACACGCTCGAAGAAGTCGGTCAGCAGTTCTCGGTTACGCGTGAACGTATTCGTCAGATTGAGGCCAAGGCACTGCGTAAGCTCAAGCATCCGAGCCGTTCGCGCAAGCTGCGGAGCTTCCTCGATAACTGAGATCATTCCGCTAAAGCCGGTTCGGCTGAAGGTGACCAGCTTGAAGGCCGTTGTGCCGTTCAAGCTGGTGGTGACGTTCTCGGACGCCACTTATGGTACGTTCAACGCGGCCCCCATGCTCTCTGAGCGGGGGGAGGGGACTGAGCCTCTGCGGGATCGGAATTTCTTCGCTAAGGTCGAGCTGGTCAACGGCAAGCCGATCTGGCCCAACTATTTTGATATCTCGCCTGCGTGGTTGCAGGAGGAGATGGAGAAACGCGGTGAACTCGAACATCCGAGACCACTGCGGCGACGGTAGATTGAGGGGAGCTCCCATGTCGTTCTTGAAGAAGCTATTTGGTGGCGGGAAATCGGAAGCCGCGCCTGCTGGCGATAAGTCGCTGGGCGAAGAAGACTACAAGGGCTTCAAGATCAAGGCCATTGAGATGAAGGTCGGCTCAGAGCTCCAGCTCGCTGGCACCATCGAAAAAGAAATTGGCGGCGAGGTGAAAACCTACCGCTTTATTCGCGCCGACCGCATGAGCTCGCGCGAAGATCTGGTTATGCTAGCTCTGAGCAAGGGTCGGCAGATCATCGATGAGCAGGGCGAGCACATCTTCCGCTAAGCCCAGAATAACTGACTTTTTGACGACCGCGGGCCGATCGGCCCGCGGTTGTTTTTTGCAAGGAGAACTCTGATGGCCCGTAAGCCAACTGCCCGCACTGAATTCGTGATGTTTGACGTTGTGTACGAAGACGGCTCCCAGCGCTCGAACCGTAAGGTTGATGCAGGCCTGCTCGGCGGCCTCGATGGCGATGAGCCTGCACGTGCTGAGATTGAAGCTCAGGACCGTGCGATTTCTGAAAAGTCCGGCATGCCACCACTCGCTATCAAGTCGCTGAGCCGTTCGGGTAAGTAAGGTCTATCTTGGAACAGTGCGAGCGTAAGCTGCTATGAATGGCGCCATCCCGCGATGGCGCCATTTCTTTTTTAAGCGCTCTTGGCGAGTGGAACTCGGGTTTCGAGCTGGAACTCACCGACGAGCGTATTGAGCGCTCCAGCTTCGCCCTGAGCTTCTGCAACCGCACTGTGGGTTGTTTCAACCAGTTGCGCATTGTGCTGGGTGAGCACGTCGATGTGCTGCACTGCTTCGTCGATCGCGCGCAAGGCGTGGTTCTGCTCGGACGTGGCCTCGGCAATGTCATGCATGAGCCTGTCGCTCACATGGGCTGCCTGGGTGATCTCGCTCAGGGCGCTCGCTGCATCCTTGACCAGAACCGTACCTTGTCCAACTTGGCTGGTGGCCTGTTCGATCAGGGTTTTGATCTGAGCGGATGAGGAGGCGGCAGATTGCGCGAGACGGCGCACTTCGACCGCGACCACAGCAAAGCCGCGACCGGCATCGCCTGCACGGGCCGCTTCAACTGAGGCGTTGAGCGCCAGCAGGTTGGTCTGGAAGGCGATGTCGTCGATCATGGTGATAATGCCAGCGATCTGCTGGGAGGAGGCGGCAATCCGCTCCATGGCGGCGGTTGCATTGGTCATGACCGTGGTACCGCGATCGGCCGTGGTGGCAACGGACTCCGTGGCTGCGCGGGCTTTGGAAGCACGCTCGGCGGTCTCGTCCACATTGCGGCTCAGCTGCTCCAGGGCGACGGCGGTTTCACGCACGGCCTCTGACTGCTCGTTGGTGCGGCGGGCGAGCGCTTCCGCGCCGTCGAGGAGTTCGCCCGTTGCGTGCGCCAGCGTGGTTGTGGCGGTCCGGATCGTGGTGATGACGTCACTCATGCGGTCGGCAACGAGGTTTGTGTCGGTCTTGAGGCCAGAAAACACGGGGGCATAGGTGCCGGTAACGCGCGCGCTCAAGTCCTTCTGCGACAGTGCCGCCATGACGGATGACGTTTCCGCAAGCCCGGTCTCAAGGTTGGCAATGAGATCGTTGACGGCATGCGCCAGATTGTTGAGGTCGGGCTCTGCAAAGGTCTCGGGCACACGGCGGCCAAATTCGCCATTGAGCGTAGCCGTGATGACTGTGCCGAACTGATCGCGCAGCTCTTGCAGGGTGCGCTGACGGTCTTCAACGCGTGTTTCTTCGCTTTCCTCGACGTCACGAGCGAGCGAAATGGCACGCTCGGCATTGGCGTTTGCATCATTTGCGTTCTGATCAGCGAGCGAGACGAAAGCGAAAGTATTGCGGAGCAGCCAAATCAGGCCTGCGGCCTCGACCAGCAGAATGACAGCGTGCAGTACGATGCGGGGCAAGCCGCCGCCGCCATAAAACACCAGATCGGGCAGGGTCATGCCCAGAAGAAGGTGGTGGATGGCGATAACGATGGTGCCCACCAGAATGACGCGCGCGTCGTAGAGCAAAGAGCTCAAAGCGAGCGAGGCGAAGAAAGCCATGTGCAAGTCGGTCTGCCAAGGCGTGCCCTTGGTTGCAGCGATGATGGCAGAGATGGAGACCATCAGCACTGTCACCAGCAGATAACGGAAGCCGGCGCTCGATCTTGTGGTCAAGAATCCGGTTACTACAGTTGCGATGCCGGCAGCGCCGATGAGCGCTGTGGTGCCAAAATTGCCCTGCATGAGCAGCTCTACGACGATAGCAGTCGCCGCCATAAACAGGGTCAGGGCCGTGACCATAATGGTCGCGACAGAACGAATATTGTTAAGTGTCATTGAACTAGCTTTAGGCCTCGGCACATAGGCCAGTGGCAGCGGTGAACCAAAGGGCGCCAAATTGGCTGGCGCGGTACTTGAAATCTGGATCGTCGGCGTAGACGACGACAATGTTGGAAAAGCGGGTCGGACCGACAACAAAGCCGCCAGCCTCGTGGATGCGTTCCCAAGCAGTGGCTTCTGAGGTGAAGGGGGGGAAGATCACCGCCATCTCGCCGGTGTCTGCTGCCGCTTGTGGGGCAGCAAGAAGTCCGGCGCCGACTAGCGCAAAAGCGACTGCGGGGAGCCAAGTGACAGCGTTTTTCAGGAGAGACGTCTTGGATCGGCTCGCTGAGTTTTCAGGCACGAGATAAGAAAAACACATGCGCGTGAGCTAGGCGTGGCCCGCTTAACCGATGGTTAAGTCGGGCCTGCGCTTAAGACGTACTCACTTATGCTAATGCCTTATCAATCGCCGGTTTTACGACCGTGCCGTAAAGCTCAATTGCCTTCATGACCTTGTCATGAGGAAGCGTACCAACGCTGAGCTGCAGACCAAAACGGTCATGTTTAAACCATTCGTGCTGAGCCAAAATCTTGTCGATCACTTCTTGCGGCGAGCCCATGTAATAGGCCCCTTCAAGCGTGGTGTTGGCATCAAACTGGGCGCGTGAACTTGGGCCCCAGCCGCGTTCGGCGCCGATCTTATTCATGGCAGCGCTATGGGCCGGGTACGCTATGTCGCGGGCATCTTGGCTGTTTTCAGCGATGAAGCCATGGCCGGAGACCCCGAGTTTGAGCTTGGTCACATCATGGCCAACCTTTTCGGCGGTCTGGCGATAGAGCTCGGTCAGCGGCTGGAACTGACGGGGACGACCACCAATGATCGCAATCATCAGGTTGAGGCCGTGATAGGCGGCGCGCGCGACGGAATTGGGGGTGCCGCCAACGGCGATCCAGAGCGGCAACTGCTCCTGAGCGGGCTTGGGGTAGATTTCCAGACCCGGAATGGGGGTTGTATGCTGGCTGCCCGGCCAAGCGACCTTCCCGCCCTTGCGGATAGCGAGGAGCATGTCGAGCTTTTCCTCGAAGAGATCATCATAGTCGTTGAGATCGAGCCCGAAGAGCGGGAAGCTTTCGATGAAGGAGCCGCGACCGGCCATGATTTCGGCGCGGCCATTGGACAGAAGATCGAGCGTTGAAAACTGCTGCCAGACGCGCACAGGGTCTTCTGAGGAGAGGACGGTGACGGCGGTCGAAAGCTTGATCTGTTTGGTGCGCGCGGCGGCGGAGGCCAGAATGGTGACCGGAGACGAGGCGACATAGTCGGAGCGGTGATGTTCGCCCAAGCCGTAGAACGCAAGGCCGAGCTGATCGGCAAGCTCAATCTCTTCAATCAAATCCCGCAAGCGTTCTGCCGGGGATTGCAAATGCCCATTGTTGAGCAAGTCTGGGGTGTTTTCCGCGAAGGAATATAGGCCGAGTTCCATGGGTGTATCTCCTTAGCGCGTGAAGTGGAGGCAGCCGGTGCATGACGCAAGAGCGCACATGAATGTAACTACGGTAGGTTTTTGTTGCCAGAAATGAAAAGGCCCTCGGGAAGAGGGCCTTCTTGGATCGGAGATATTAGCGCTGCCACTGTGGGGTGTAGGCGAGCGGGGCGATTGGCTGCTGGCTCGGCTGAGGCAGCTTTTCGCCGGCCTGACGATGGATTTCAGCAACGAGGGCTGGGTCAAGCTTGAGTTTGACCGCCAGCGCTTCGAGATAAGCCTGTTCTGCGGCGGTATCAGCGGTGATCGCGACGAGTGAGGCCGCATAGATTTCGGCGGCGTGCTCAGGCGTGTCCGCGCGGGCGACAACAGCATTGATATCGAGTGGGGACGAGAGCTCGTCAAACACCCAAGCCTTTTCCTCGCCGGACAGCTGCATGGTGTTGAGCTTGGCGAAGATTGCTTCTTTTTCGTCGGCGTCGATGCGACCATCGGCCTTGGATGCGGCGATCATGGCGCGGACGAGGGTTTTGCCCAAATCTTCCTGCGCTGGCGTGTTCGGCTGTGGGATGAAGGCATCTTCGCGCACTGGCGCGGCCTGACCGGCCTGATTGGCCTGATGGTTCTGCCAAGCCTTATACGCAAGGCCACCAACGGCTGCGATAGCCCCAGCCTTGAGGCCGGTTTCCAAAAGTTTGTGCGGCTTACCGCCAGAGAGCAACATACCAGCAGCCATGCCAGCTGCACCGGTCAGAGCCTTGCTCTTGAGGTTCGGGTCGGACTGCAGCGTCTTTAGAATTTGGTCGATGTTGAACATGTCGTCTCCGTGAAAAACTGCACATGGTGCGCGCGGTCGGGGATTACAATAGGAGCGGTCCTATGAAGTCAAAATAGCAAGACCCCGGCAAGCCGGGGTCTGCTAAACGCGCTTAATGTGGCTGTGCAATCAATTAGTTGGCTGGCACAACCGGAGTAGCCGGAGTAGCCGGAGCAGCTGGGGGCACTGGAGCGGCCGGAGCTGCTGGAGCTGGGGTAGTCGCTTCTGGTGCTGCTGGCGCAGCTGGAGGCGCAACGTCTGTCGCAGGCGCTTCAGTCATTGGAGCGGTGCTTTCGATAGCTGGCGCTGGCGCAGTGGTATCAACGGTCGCTGGCCCGGTATTGGCGGAGAAAACCAGATAGCCAATTGCGAGGAGTGCTAGGGCTACGATGATGCCGACGAACCAACCGGTACCATTGCTCTCACGAGTGTAAACGGTGCGGCTTTCGTCGCGGGTGTAGACTGGATCACGTTCTGGGGTCGCCATTTTAGGTTTCCTTTGTTTCAACGTCCCCGATTCAACGCGTTTTTAATTCGCTGGTTCCAAAACGACGAAAGACGTGAAGAGGGCGGAAATCTTGCCGATTTCCGCCCTACTGACAGTAGTTTGCTCTGTGGGTTAGAGCCCCGGGGTGTCGTCCTTGCCCGTTTTTTTTGTAATTTTATCGATGTAGGCCAAGAAGAGCGCCGAGAAAATGAAGGTCACATGCAGAATTGTGTACCACATGATCTCGTTGTTTTCGTACTTCGGGATGTTAAGGAAAATCTGCAGCAAGTGAATTGAAGAGATCGCGACAATGGTCGAAGCGACCTTAACTTTTAGCGAGCCTGCGTCGATTTTGCCGAGCCAGTGAACGTCCTTGTCGTCGTCAAAACGCGAGACAAAGTTTTCGTAGCCCGAGATGATCACCATAACCACTAGGCTGGCGATGAGGGCTGCATCAATCAGGCTGAGCAGCTTGAGGATGGTGTCGTTTTCGCTCAGCTCCATGAACTTCGTGGCAAAGTCAAAGAGCTTGCCGAAGAAGGAGAGGGCGTAGAGGCCAAGCGCGGCGGCCAGGCCGATGTAGAAAGCGACCAGCAGCCAGCGCGACGCCAGGATAATGCTTTCAACAAAGAGTTCGAGTTTTTTCATGATAACTCCAAGGCAATTGCCTCCGGCTTATCAAGACGATTGTGGCGCGCAAGTGTCTCTGCGCCGCAGGGTAAAAAGTAAGGTCGGCCCGAAGGCCGACCTTGAGGGTGGTTTTAGCGGTTTGCCACTGTTACCAGCGGCGTAATGCGGCGGATGGTGACGCGACGATTTTCACGTTCGCCAGCTTCGGTGCGGATCTTGAGATAGCGTTCGCCGTAACCCTGGGTGGCAAGGTTTTCAGGCGGTACGCCATAGAAGTCCGAGAGAACGCGGGCGACTGTGGCGGCACGAGAATCCGAGAGGCGGAGATTGGAAATGTCCGAACCGACCGCGTCCGTGTGACCTTCGATAAGGAAGGTTTCATTCGGATTGGTGCGCAGCAGAGCCAGCATTGCGTTGGCAACGCTCTGGAGCGAACCGACCTGATCACGGCCGATGGTGGCAGCACCCGTATCGAAAGTGAGGTTACCCACTTCGAGCTTACGCACACTGTCACGAACACGAGCCGAGCGCTTCACTTCGTCGATCGAATAGAGACGGGCAACCTGTTCAACCGGAGGCTGAGCAAAGAAGGTCGTCAGCTGACGGTCATCGGCGTAACGGGCATCCAGAACGTAGTCGCGTGCTGGAATGTTGAGCTGCAGCGGAGGCAGGTCCAGACCCGGATCGCGCCAGTTGTTGAGGTTTTCCTCATAGCGATCATCGAAATAGGCGAGGATATATTCCTGACCATCTGGGGTGATGCGCGTGCGACGCAGGATGTCGCCATTGCGGTTGCGCACGGTGATGACCTGCGTGCCATCAGGACGGACAATCACTTCACGCGTGCGGCCGTTGGAGAGATTTTCGTAGTAAATCTCGTCCTGCTGCGGATTGTAGAAGCGGTTGGTGTCCTGACCGATGGAGTTCACAATCAGCTGTGTACCAACCTGCAGGATCACCTGTGCGATGGCATCGCCAGTTGAGGTTTGCTGCAGTACCGGGGCCTCAATGATCTGAACGTAGTTGTTCTGCTGCCCGATATTGGTGGTGTTCTGATTGTTCGTGATGTTGGTGTTGTTATTCGTCACCGTGTCGTTCACGGTGGTGTTGTTGGTGACGCTGTTGTTGACGTTCGAGACGTTGTTGACGATATTGGTCACGTAGTTGTTGACCACGGTCTGGTTGACCGTTGTGTTGTTCGTCGCAGCGACTTCGGTGCCTGCCTCTGCGTTCGCGAGAGGCGCCTCGACCATGGCGCGGATTTCTTCGGACTGTGCCGCTTCATCCGTCTGTGGCAGGGTTTCGACCGTCACGATTGCCGGAGCAATTTCGACTGGTGCAATCACAGCTGGTTGGCCGTCAACAGGGGCTGGCGCTGCCACCATTGGCTCATCCTTGGCACTATCGAGCAGCGGAGCGATTTGCTCGGCTTCGATGCCAGCTGGCAGTTCCGTGATCGGTTCTGCAGTCTGACCATCAGAGGTGGTTTCCTCGACAGGCGTAGGCTGTTCAACTGGCACTTCTGGCGCGACTACAGGCTGTTCGACAGGCTGTTCGACAGGCTGTTCCACTGGAGGTTGAGCGGCAATTCCAGGCACTTCTGGCAGTGCCAAGCCAAAGGCGGCGAGGCAGGAGGTGACATCACCATTGCCCTGAGCGGCGCAGAGGTCGGAGATTTCTGCACGGATGGCTGCGAGACGCTGGTTCACTTCGTCTGCATTGGCGCCGTTCAGTAGATCGGAAATAGCTGTTTCGTAGTCGGTGACGAGACGGGTCAACTCTGCCTGATAGTCAACGCCCGGTGCTACTGGCACCGCTTCTGGAGCAGGCGCAGGCGCGACTTCTGGTGCTGGCGCAGCTTCTGGTGCTGGAGCTGGTGCGGCTTCTGGGGCTACCTGTGCCTCAGGGGCAGGGGTTGGCTCTGGAGCGGGTGCAGCCTCAGGGGTTGCCTCAGGGGCTGGGGCGGGTTGCTCTACGGCAGGCTGTTCAACAGGAGCGGCCTGTTCTGCCTGAGCTGCAGCGGCGGCGTCAGCTTCGGCCTGAGCCTGTGCGGCAGCCTCAGCTTCAGCGCGGGCTGCGGCTTCTTCCTGCTCACGCGCTGCAGCGGCAGCGGCTTCGTCGGCAGCCTGCTGTTCAGCAGCGGCACGTGCTTCGGCCTCGGCAGCAGCTTGTGCTGCTGCTTCATTGGCAGCGGCTTCCGCTGCCTGGCGCGCTTGCTCGTCAGCTGCGGCCTGAGCGGCGGCAGCCTCTGCTTCCGCAGCAGCCTGAGCTTCTGCTTCGGCAGCAGCGGCCGCTTCAGCTTCGGCGGCGGCATTATCGACGGCGGGGGCCGCAGGAGCGCTACCACCCGATGCTAAGCATTCTTCGACGCTAGAGAAGCCCGCGACGATACACTCATTGGTCAACGTCGACTGTGCAGCTTCAAGAGCGGCGGCATCGCCCGATGCCTGCGCTTGCAGGTAGGACTGGATTGCAGATTGGAGTTCTGCACCCTGTGCATTGGCGGGAAGCGGCGCGACGGCCAAGAGGCCGATGCTGGTCCCGGTGAGGAGCCAGGTCTTGAAACTCATATGTCAATTCCTTCGAGTGTGTAACACTATGACGGGAAGATCGATTTATTTGCCTGAACCCAGTCTGAACGAAGTGTCAGTCGCCAGGAGCAGGTGGAGATCTTGTAATAATCCCCTAACGCCGGGCTGTTGGGGCAGTTCCTCAAGACATTCTGGATAACACAAGCAATCCGACAATGCGGCGGGATTGGGGCGCTGGACGATTTCGCAGTGGTCAGGCTCCTCCAGTCCAACCCGTCGTGATAGGCATGTGCGATGCAGCAAGCGATACACAGTCACAGCATTCAGACGCAAGGGCCGGGGCTTTACGAATTTTCTCGTGCAGTGAACAGTTTCGTTGCGCAAACTGGCATGTCGACGGGGCTGCTGACAGTTTTTGTCCGGCACACCAGTTGCTCTCTGCTCATCCAGGAAAATGCCGATCCGGACGTGCAAGTGGACCTTGATGGTTTCTTCAAACGCCTCGTGCCGGAGACTATGGATTGGCTGGCCCATACGCTTGAAGGGCCTGATGATATGCCGGCGCACATAAAGGCCGCGCTGACGCAGACCTCAATCGGCGTGCCGGTGAGCGAGGGGCGTCCCGTGTTCGGAAGCTGGCAGGGTATTTATCTTTTTGAGCACCGCCGCCGACCGCATCGGCGCGAGATCGTGCTCCACCTCATCGGAGAATAACACATGAATTGGGGCGAACTTATCGGCTATTGGCCGTTCGTTGTCGGGTTGCTCGCCACCGGTATTGTGTCCGGAATTGCCGCTGGTCTGCTTGGGATTGGCGGGGGCGCGGTCATCGTGCCTGCGCTGTCCAACGCGCTGCTGCTGATGGGTTACGATAGTGAGATCGTTCAACACGTCGCTGTTGGGACCTCGCTCGCCATTATCATACCGACAGGGATCATGAGTGCGCGCTCGCATCATAAGCGCGGCGCGGTCGATATGAATGTGTTCAAGCTCTGGGCTCCGTTTATCGTGGTTGGCACGTTCATCGGTGGGCTTATGGCTGGCTTGTTCTCGGCCAATGTGCTGCGCATTGTTTTTGCGGTAATGGCCTTCCTCATCGCGGCAAACATTATCTTTGGTTTGCAAACCAAGGTTATGGGGCACTTAAAAGGCTCGTCGCTGACACACCGAATTTCGGCGTTTGTCGTCGGCTATATTTCGTCGTTAATGGGTATTGGCGGTGGCTCGCTGACTGTGCCGACACTGGTGGCTTTTGGGGACAGCATGCACAAGGCCGTCGGGACGTCGGCTGCGATCGGCGTTGCGATTGCGCTGTCCGGGACCGCGGGCTTTTTGATTTCAGGCTGGGGCGTGCCGAACCTGCCGCCGCTGAGCATTGGCTACATCAATATCGTAGCGCTGGTGCTGGTGGGCGTTTTGGGGGCCGTTTGTGCGCCGCTTGGCGCGACGTTGGCGCATAAGCTCGACCAGAAGACGCTCAAGCGCGTGTTCGCCGTGTTCCTGGTGCTGGTGGGGCTCAATATGCTTTGGAAGGTGCTGGCGGGGTAGGGAGGGGGGCTTTTGATGAGCCGGGCCATTCGAGCTTAGCTCTCATGGCCTCCTCTCCTAAAGAGGCGCCACTGGCGCCTTTTTGCTGGCCTCCGGCCAGCCGGTTCGGAGGGGTTGGTGGGGACGGAGTGACTACGGTGGTTCCGTCCCCACCGCCCAAGCCCCCTCTAAGGAGGGGATCCGGGTTCTCGCGGCAGACATGTCTGCCGGAATGTAACTGTGCCTATGTCGGGTCCCGTTTGTTCAAAACAAGGCAGGTGCGACAGAGTTCCACCGATTACTTTTTGGTGTTCTCAAGGTCCCATTCGACATTGACGGTGATGGAGAAGCTCAGCTCGCCGGCCTCAACCGGGACCTTGTCGGCGGCGACTGCGCGTTCTGCCATGGCGTAAGCGACTGGTACGGCGTAATCTCGGCTTTCGCTGATCTTCTCAATATCGCCAAGGGTTGTGCCAGAGGCTAGTGCGTAAAGCTCAGCCTTGGCGCGGGCATCGGCGAAAGCGGCCTTGCGCGCTTCATCGAGCAATTCCGATGGGTCGGTGACCGAAAACTCGATCCCATTGACGGTGTTGGCGCCTACGGTGACCGATTGATCGAGAATCGAGCCAAGCTTTTCGAGGTCGCGAACGACGACGGAAACGCTGTTGGCCACCTGATAGCCATTGATCTTGGGCGGCAGACTATAGCCGCTCGCGTCACGCTCTTCCGAATAGACATAGTTGGGGCTGACCGAGAAGCCTGAGGTCTGAATATCGCGTGCCTCGATACCCGAGCCTTTGAGGGCTTCAATCAGCGCCGTCATGGCAGTGCTGTTCGCGTCGAGCGCTTCCTTGGCTGTCGCGCCCTGTGTGGTCACGCCAGACGACACTGTTGCCATGTCAGGCGCTGCGCGGACTTGGCCGCTGCCCTCAATCGCAATGGTACCGGCAAAAGCAGGCGCAACACTAGCAAGCAAAGCGAAGGGAACGATCAGGCTTAATGCACGCATGTCATACTCCTAGATGAGGTCAGGGGAGAATCCCCTGTCTATGCGTCAGTATTGCGGCAGAGATGAACTGTGCCTGAACGTTTCACTTTAACGCCAAGGAATAGGCGTTTGGGGCGAGGGTTTAGGAGCGCAGGCTTGCAAGAGTCTTGCGTATGATTACGCTGGTGCAAGCGGGTTGGATTTGTTCCGATTTGGACAAAGCGATGTTGCCCACTTTCCCTTCCTTTCCAGAAAAGTATGACTTATACCCTTGCGTCATGGGAGGGCGCGGGCTGCGGTGCAGTCGCGGCCAGAGGCAAAAGAGGTTGCGAATATGGGCTTGGTTCCGGGTGGAGTGTTGTTGGGACGTGCAATGGTGCCGGGATATGCATATCCGCGCATTGTGACCGTTAGGGACGGGCAACTCGTCGACATCACCGCCAAGGGATTTGCTACGGTTCGCGATATTGCCGAAAGCGGGCGAGCCACCGAGCATGTGCGCACTGTGGCGGGCACTGCTGTCGGTGCTGTCGAGGCCGTGCTCGCGAATTCGGAGGCGGCTTCCCCACGCGATGATGTCGCCCGGCTTCTCGCGCCAATTGATTTGCAGTCGGTGAAAGCTTCGGGGGTGACCTTTGTGGTGTCGCTCCTTGAGCGCGTGATTGAGGAGCAAGCACGCGGCGACAAGAGCCGTGCAGATGCTCTACGTAGCGAAATTCTCGACTTGATTGGTACAGACCTCAGCGAACTGGTTCCGGGATCGGACAGCGCCATGAAGGTCAAGGCCGCGCTGATCGCCAAGGGCGTGTGGAGCCAATATCTCGAAGTTGGGATTGGACCGGATGCCGAGATTTTCACCAAGTCCCAGCCGATGAGCGCTGTTGGCTTTGGTGCCGAAGTTGGCCTGCACCCGATTTCGAGCTGGAACAATCCTGAGCCGGAAGTGGCTCTGCTGGTGACCAGCAAGGGCGCGATTATCGGCGCGACCTTGGGCAATGACGTCAATCTGCGTGACGTTGAAGGACGTTCGGCGCTGCTCTTGGGCAAGGCGAAGGACAATAATGCTTCGGCCGCGCTCGGCCCATTCGTGCGCCTGTTCGATGGCGAGTTCACTCTCGACACCGTCAAAAACGCTGAGATCGCCTTACGGGTTGCAGGCGAAGACGGCTTTGAACTCGATGGCCATTCCAACATGGCGCAAATCTCGCGCACGCCTGAATCGCTGGTTGCCGCCACGATTGGCGAACATCACCAATATCCAGACGGTCTTGTGCTTTATCTGGGGACGATGTTTGCCCCGGTGAAGGATCGCGGCGGGCAGGGCATGGGCTTTACCCATAAACTTGGGGACGTTGTCTCTGTTTCGACGCCAAGCCTTGGCACACTGCGCAACCGGGTTAATCTCTCAACTGTTTGTCCACCCTGGATCTATGGCGCGAGCCATTTGCTGCGCGATCTTGCTCGCGCGGACCTCTTGTGACCCATTGCTGAAAGGCACATTCATGACTGAACTGTTTAAGAACCTTATCGACGGCGAGTGGGTCGGCTCTGACGGCGTAGAAAACATCAACCCATCCAACCTTTCGGATGTTGTGGGCGTCTATGCGCGCGCATCAGTTGACGACACAACAGCGGCGATCGCGGCAGCTAAGGCCGCATTCCCAGCATGGTCGCGTTCAGGGCTGCTTGAGCGTCATGGCATTCTGCGCAAAGCGTCCGACGAGATTTTGGCGCGCAAGGCCGAACTGGGCGAGCTGTTGGCGCGCGAAGAAGGCAAGACACTGCCAGAAGCAATTGGCGAAGTGACCCGCGCTGCGCAGATCTTTGACTTTTTCTCGGGCGAAGTGCTGCGTCTGACAGGCGAAGTTATGGCTTCGGTTCGTCCGGGCGTTGGCGTTGAAATCACCCGCGAGCCAATTGGCGTCGTGGGGATTATCACGCCTTGGAACTTCCCCATTGCGATCCCGGCATGGAAGATTGCTCCAGCGCTCGCTTATGGCAACACGGTTGTCATCAAGCCCGCGGATTTGGTGCCAGCTTCCACCTGGGCAATTGTCGACATTCTGCAGCGCGCGGGCCTGCCGAAGGGTGTTCTTAATCTGGTCATGGGCAAGGGCTCTGTCGTCGGGCAGACACTGCTGGATAGCCCTGATGTCGCGGCGCTTAGCTTTACCGGTTCGGTTGGCACTGGCCGTCGCGTGGCGGAAGCCTCGATCAAGCACAATCGTAAGTTCCAGCTGGAAATGGGCGGCAAGAACCCGGTTTTGGTGCTCGATGATGCGGACCTCAAAGTCGCCGTCGAGAGCGTGGCGCAGTCGGCCTTCTTCTCGACCGGCCAGCGGTGCACGGCATCCAGCCGCGTGATTGTCACGGAAGGTATTCACGACAAGTTCGTCGAAGATTTGGCTGAGCGCACGCGCAATCTGCGTGTTGGCGCGGCGCTCGACAAGGATACCGAAATCGGGCCAGTCGTCGATCCGAGCCAGCTCAAGCAGGACACCGATTACATCGCAATTGGTCAGGCCGAGGGCGCGAAACTCGTCGCGGGTGGTGGTCGTGTGCAGAAGGATACAGAGGGCTACTTCCTGCAGCCCGCGCTGTTCACTGAAGCGACCAATTCCATGCGCATCGCGCGCGAAGAGATATTCGGGCCGGTTGCAGCGGTGATCAAGGTCAAGGATTACGAAGAAGGTCTGGCGATCTGTAACGACACCGAGTTCGGTCTGTCGGCAGGCATTGTCACCACCTCGCTCAAATACTCGACGCACTTTAAGCGCAATGTCGAAGCGGGCATGGTGATGGTCAATGTGCCGACGGCCGGGGTGGACTTCCACGTGCCGTTTGGTGGTCGCAAGGGATCGAGCTACGGCCCCCGCGAGCAGGGCCGTTATGCGGCAGAATTCTTCACCGTGGTGAAGACGGCTTACACAGCTGCCGGCTAAATAGGAAATGCGAACGGGGCCTTCGGGCCCCGTTTTTTTATTCGGCTTGGTCTTTAGCGGGACGTTGGGTCAGCGCCATGCCTGCAAGGATTAGCACAATGCCCAGGACGCTCGCCCACATGGTCAGGGGTACGCCGCGCAGCATGTCGAGAACGACACTCGAAATCATCTGACCAGCAATGAGTAATAGGGTTGTATTGGTCGCGCCAATCTTGGTGATGAGGAAAGAGCCTGCGGCGACAAAGATCACGCCGATTGCGCCGCCCGAATATACCCAGAGCGGAATATCGCCGATGTTTTCTGGAATGAGCCCACCCACGGCAAGACCGAGGATGGTCATGAACACGAAGCCGACGATATGGTTCCAAAAGGACGAAATGAGTGGGGTAGTGGAGACGGAGACGCGCCCATTGACCTGACGGCTGAGGATGATCAGCAGGCCGATCACGAAGGCAGAGATAATGGGGCCGATCATGCTGCACCGACGCCGAAGAGAATGATGATCATGCTACCAGCGGAAATCAGTAGTACGGCGGCGCCGTCGCGCAGGTCGAGCTTGCGCTTCGGCAAGCCCAGCAGCCCCCAGTGATCAGCGGCAAGCGAAAGCGCGAACTGACCCACGAGGCCAATCGCCAAAGTGCCGCCCAAGGCGATGGGCGAATTGACTGAGTAGGACGTTAGAATAACGGTCAAACCACCAAACACGCCCCCGAGATAGGCCCAGAGGGGGGCCTTGCCATAAATGGCCTTGGCAGCGGCGGCTTTGGCGCGTTCCTTGCGCCATATGATGGCGAGCAGCAGCATTGCAACGACCGTGCCGACACCATGAGCCTGCCACGATGAAAAGATGCCGCCGCCATAGCGACCGGCCTCACCGTTAAAGAAAACTGCGAGGGTGAGTAAGCACCCACTGGCGAACGCAGCGAGCAGGTAGAGCGGGTTGACCCGCTGCGTTGAAAAGGACGTCATGAAGTTCCGACTCAAATGGTTGCTAGGAGACTAGCTGAGCTGTGAGGAACGTACAGCGAGAACGTGAACCACGTCGAAACCAATATCGCCCGCCAGTGGCGAGCGATTTGAGTTGGAGACAACTGCTGGCTTTAGAAACGCATTCCGACACCGCCGCGTAGGCTGGCCGAGACCATGCCTTGGGTGTTGAGGCCGAGTTCTGTGCCGGCGGTAAAACTGTAGGTGCCGGACTGGTATTGGGCATTGGCACCGATGAAGCCGCGCGCGGCATTGGTCGAGTTGCCCGCAAGGCTTAGTGTCGTGCCGAGCACTTGAGCATCGGTCGTGCCGCCATAGGTCAATGTGCCATCGGCACCAATCTTGGCGCTGCCACTCCAGCCACTGCCCGCTTCGCCGAGGTCGATAGTGCCGAGTTCAAGTTCTGCACGGGCATTGAGCAGGTGCGAGAAGCTGGAACCCATGGTGACATTGGCAGAGGAGCCTGATTCCGAATAACCAGCCTGATGAATGCCAGCATAGGTCAAGGTGACGCTCGGAGTTAGGCGAGCGAAGCCGAGATCCTGGTCCATGCCGAGTTTGATCGACGGACTGGCGAACATGCTAACATAGTTGGCATAGGCTGTTTCATACCCTGCTGCGACCGTGTTGTTGACGAAGCGGCGCGCGCTGTCATTGGCGGAAACGCCAAGCGTCGCGTTGATGTCGATGAACACGGACCCAACAGCCAGCGAGGCATAGCCGCCGCCGAGCAGAGACGTGACATCGAGTTCGGACTTGGAAACCGTCTCGACGTGGCCACGACCGAGGCCAACGAAAAGCCCCGCGAGGCTATCATCAGAGAGTTTTACGTCTGAGCCAACCAGTGCACCACCTTGCAAGGACTTGGAGCCGATCTTGCCCGAAGCTGGGGCAGTGAGTTCGCCATAAGCGCTGGCCCATGCGCCAAAATCGTCGCTAGGGGCAAAATCAGGGAAGTCTGGTGTCGCCGGGGACGGAGCATAGCCCAGAGCCGAGGTGCTGCGCGGCAGGCTTTGACGGCGATCGCCAGTATGGTTGGCGATATTGGATATTACAGTGCTAGCAGTTTGAACAGTCGCGGTGTTGGCCGCTTCGATGGAGGCGGTGGAAACAACGGTGAAGGTTGTGTAGGTGCTCGTCGCGGCATCGCCATTGCGGCGGTGCTCAGTGGCTTCGGTTGTGACAGCGCGGGTATAGGCCTGGCCATGCGTTTCGATCTGATCGTCGCGCAACTCTCCAGTGATCTTGATAACGCCTTCAAGGCCGTTGCCGATTTCGAGAGAGCCCGTTGCAGCCTGCGAGAAGCGAATGCCACCAGAAACCACAGAGCCGGGCAAGAGCGTAAGTTTGCTATTGGCAAAGCCCATTGCGAAAGCGTCGAACTGTTCGCTGATTACGGTGCCGCTGTTGATGATGTGAACATTGGCGGCATTGGTTTGGATGCCATGGCTCTGGACGTAGCCGCCAGAAGAGGTTTGGTACTCTCCACCCTTTGCATGGATGGTCCCGGAGTTGGTGATGACAATATCACTTTGGGTCGTGGGGGAGTAGACATAGATACCGGCGCTGCCGTGGTCCGCTGTCCTAATGTTGCCCGTATTGGTGATGCGTGAACTGGTGCCGTAAAGGCTAATACCGTGGGATTGTGTGCCGTGGGTGATGATGCTGCCACTATTGTCCAACGTCACATTGAGCACATTATTGGCGCTGTTTTCGACCTGGATACCTGTGCCCGCCCAGCTGCCCTTGGTCTCAATCGTTCCGGTGTTGGTGAGTGTGAAATAATCACCAGTGGCGTAGACGCCATAGGAGCAGTCTTCGTAGGAGAAGATGCCGCCGTGATTGACCACTCGCGTGTTAGCTGCCAGCGTTTCCAGCGCGTAGGTGGCGCTTCCGCGATTTTCGATCGTACCGTAGTTCGTGATCACCGTATCCAAGCCGGTGATGGAAATCACGTTGCTTGTGGAGTCCAAGGTGCCACCACTTGCGATAAAGAGCGTGTCCCCGATCCCGGAAAGGCTCTGAGCACCTCCGGTTTGACCTTCACTGATGGTGATATCTCGGGCCTGCGCTGCGGTGATATTGGTAGCAGCAAGTAGGGCGACGATCGCCGGTACAACGGCAATTGGCTTTGACAACATAGTGGCGCGGCAATCTGCAGCTTTTGGCGCTGCTCAACAAATCAGGAGACACGAAGAATATTATGGTTAATTCTATGATATGAAAGGACTTTACACGTCAAGCGTCTGATTTGGTGGATTGCGTTATTGGGCCTCGTAGAACACGCAAAACAGTTTCGATGCGCCCCGCGCAGAGAGATTTTTTGGCTTTTTTCTGATCAGCGGCGACTTGCGGTGACCAGAAAACAGTGCCGAGTGTCAGACCTTGTTGTGCCTAAGGGCACGCGATCTAAGCCAGTTGCGAGAAGCGTTCGTCGAAGGAGTAGCCGGCGCCGCGGACCGTGCGGATGGGGTCGGCTTCCTTGCCACGGTTGATGGCGCGGCGGAGGCGGCCGATATGGACGTCCACAGTGCGTTCGTCGACATAGACGTCATTGCCCCAAACGCCGTCGAGAAGCTGCTCGCGGGTGTAGACGCGGCCCGGATGGGTCATGAGGTATTCGAGCAGGCGATATTCTGTCGGCCCAAGGTGAATGTCTCGGGACCCACGGCTGACGCGGTGAGTGGTGCGGTCTAGCTCAAGCTCACCAACCTTAAGCGCGTTCGTCACAAGGCTTGGGCTCGCCCGGCGCAGCAGCGCTTGAATACGGGCGACGAGTTCGGGGACAGAGAATGGCTTGACGATGTAATCGTCTGCGCCGGTGGTGAGACCGCGTACGCGCTCTTCTTCTTCGCCGCGGGCCGTGAGCATAATAATTGGAACGCGGGCGGTTTCTTCACGCGCACGCAGGCGACGGCAGATTTCGATGCCGGAAACTTCGGGTAACATCCAATCGAGCAAGATCAGGTCAGGGACGCGTTCTGCGATGGCGTGGTGCGCTTCATCGCCGGTTTCCGCTGTGACGACATCAAAGCCTTCAGCCTGCAGATTGTATTGCAGGAGCAGGGAGATGTCGGCTTCGTCTTCGACAACAAGGATCGTCGCGGGCATGGGCGTGCTCCGTCAATCGGCCCGTAGGGACCGTTACTCAATATAGGGGATTTTCGAAGAGTTCGTCACGCCGATTGGGCGACGTGACGAAATTGGCGCTTAGGCTTTGATCTGCTGACGTTGGAGTTCTTGGACGTCGCTGGTGAGCTGCTTACCAGTCGAAAGATAGTAAGCGCGTTCAGCGATATTGGTTGCGTGGTCGCCTACACGTTCAAGGCTCTTGGCGCAGAACAAAAGCTGGGTGCAAGAAGTGATGTTGCGCGGATCTTCCATCATATAGGTGAGGAGTTCGCGGAACAGGGAAGTGTGCATGGCGTCGACATCATCATCACGATTGCAAACGTCAACGGCAGCTTCCGCATCACGATTGGCGTAGGCGTCGAGCGCCTCCTTGAGCTGACCGAGCACGAGAGCGGTCATGTTACGGACGCCGCTGTAGAACGAGGCCTGCAGGTTGATCGTTTCGAGCTTGAGCGAGCGGCGGGCCAATTGCTTGGCCATATCGCCAACGCGCTCAAGATCCGACGCCACGTGGATGGCGGTGATGATCGAACGCAGGTCGGACGCCATTGGCTGACGACGGGCGATCATGGACACGGCCATTTCGTCGATTTTGCGTTGCATGTCGTCAATGCGCTGGTCGGCGATGATGGTCACGTCAGCCAGTTCGCGGTCGAGCTTGAGCAGGGCGCGCGTGCCGTTTTCGACAGCCGTTTCCACCTGACCACCCATTTCGGCGATGGCCTGCGCGAGGGCGAGAAGTTCTTCGTTATACGAGGTAACGATGTGCTCTGTGCCGGTATTGTGTGGCATGGCTGTGCTCTCCCCTTAGATTAACCGATACGGCCCATGATGTAGTCTTGGGTCTGCTTGTGGACAGGGTTGGTGAAGATGTCTTCCGTGTCGCCCTGTTCAATCAGATTACCCAAGTGGAAGAAGGCAGTCTTTTGCGAGACGCGGGCTGCCTGCTGCATCGAGTGGGTGACGATGACGATGGTGTAATTGGTCCGCAGCTCGTCAATGAGCTCTTCGATGATGGCGGTTGCAATCGGGTCGAGGGCCGAGCAGGGCTCGTCCATGAGAATGACTTCTGGGCCAACGGCGATGGCGCGGGCAATGCACAGACGTTGCTGCTGACCGCCGGACAGGCCGGTGCCTGGTTCCTGCAAGCGATCCTTCACTTCGTTCCAGAGACCTGCCTTTTGCAGCGAGGAGGTGACGATAGCGTCGAGATCGGTCTTATTGCGGGCAAGTCCGTGAATGCGTGGGCCGTAGGCGACGTTGTCGTAAATCGACTTCGGAAACGGGTTCGGCTTTTGGAACACCATGCCAACGCGGGCGCGCAGTTCAACCACGTCAAGGTCTGGCGCGTAAATGTCCTGACCGTCGAGTTCGATTTTACCGCCAACCTTGGCGCCTTCAATGGTGTCGTTCATGCGATTGATGCAGCGCAGGAAGGTCGACTTACCGCAGCCCGATGGACCGATGAAAGCGGTGACAGAGCGATCTGGGATGTCAATGGAAATGCCGTGCAAGGCTTGCTTGGCACCATAGTGCACGGTGACATCGCGGGCAGTCAGACGAATGGGATGCGCGATCATTTCAGACAGATCCGTATTTGCGCCGAGGGCAGTGTGGGGTGTCTTGGCCTTGGAGGCAAGAATATCCATTTTGTGATCCTTATGCGCGCTTTTCGAGGCGGGATCTGAGGAAGATCGCGATCGCGTTGAGGGAGATCATGAAGGCCAGCAGGACCATGATAGCGGCGGAGGTGCGGGCTTCAAAGAAGTTGCGGTTTTCGTTGCCCTGCCAGAGGTAGATCTGAACGGGGAGGGCGGTTGCCTGATCGAGCGGGGTACCAGGGACCGACGCGACGAATGCGTTCATGCCGATCAAGAGGAGCGGCGCGGTTTCGCCTAGCGCCTGGGCGACGCCGATGATGGTGGCGGTCAGGATCGACGGGAAGGTCACGGGCAGCACGTGGTGGAACACCATCTGCGTCTTGGAGGCACCCATGCCGAGCGCGGCCTGGCGCAGGGCCGGGGAAACGCCCTTCAATGCTGCGCGGGTGGCAATGATGATGGTCGGAAGCGTCATCAAGGTGAGGACGAGACCTCCGGCCAAGGGCGCAGAGATGGGGAGGCGGAACCAGTTGATGAACACTGCAGCGCCCAGAAGACCGAAGACGATCGAGGGAACAGCCGCAAGGTTGTTGATGTTCACTTCGATCAAGTCGGTAAGGCGCGACTTGGGAGCGAACTCTTCCAGATAGATCGCGCTGCCGACGCCAATTGGCACGGCGAGAACAACCACAATCAGCATCATCCAGAGCGAGCCCATGAAGGCGCCCAAGAGGCCAGCCGACGCCGGAGCGGAGCGACTATCAACGCTGGAGAGAAGCGTCCAGGCAAAGCCCTGCGTGATGGTGCCGTCTTCTTCGAAAATGTCGATGAGCGCACGCGCAGGGGCCGAGAGCTGTTGCTGACCGTCGCCCAAGCTGCGGTCGATATTGCCCTTGATCCAGTTATCGGCATTGGCCGAAGCGAGAAGCTCCATCTGCACGGTTTGGCCCATCAGGGATGGGTCGGCGACGAGACGCTCACGGACTTCGTGACGGGCGGCGGTCTCTGCAATGGTCAGAAGCTGGCGGGTGTCGATCTCATACCCTTCCGGCGCTGCTTTGCGCAGGGAGGCTTCAATGACGTTGTTCCAGTTGAGCATGGCGAGCTTACGCTGCCAGGCCATATTGGCGGCGTTGAACTCAGCGTCGGACTGACCGGCGATGCGGACAGGCGCTGGTTCGATCTTGATCAGTTCAGGGTCGTAGGTGATTTCCAGATGCAGGTTTGACTGCATGAACGCTGGAACGCCCTTCCGAAGAACGTCGGTGAACAGAATGGCGACGAAGCCGAGAGCCAGCGCAATGGCGACGATGCCAAAGCCCCGGAAGAGCTTTTCGGTGCGGTGACGGCGCGCCAGTCCATCGCGGACGCGTTTACGGCGTTCGGCGGCAGTGTCGAGGACAGTGTTGGTCATTCGTACTGCTCCCGGAAGCGGCGGACAATGTAGAGGGCGACAATGTTCAGGCACAGAGTCATGACGAAGAGCGTCAGGCCCAAGGCGAAGGCAACCAGCGATTGTGGGCCGGTGAAGTCGGTGTCGCCGGTCAGCTGATTTACAATCGACACGGTGATGGTGGAGACAGGCTCTAGCGGATTGCCGCGCAGGATCGGAGCGTTACCGGCAGCGAGAACCACAATCATGGTTTCGCCAATGGCGCGGGACACGGCCAAGAGGAATGCGCCGACAATGCCCGGAAGAGCTGCTGGCAGAAGCACATTACGGATGGCTTCGGATTGGGTGGCGCCGAGGCCGTAGGCACCGTCACGGAGCGTACGCGGAACCTGATTGAGAATGTCGTCGGACAGGGAGGAGATGAACGGGATGATCATCACGCCCATGACGATGCCGGCAGTCAGAGCGCTGGTGGCGCTGATCGAGATGCCGATGGATGCGCCGAAGTCGCGTAGGAAGGGGCCGACTGTGACGAGTGCGAAGAAGCCATAAACAATGGTTGGAATACCCGCGAGGATTTCGATCACTGGCTTGATGACTGCGCGGACTTTTTTATGGGCGTATTGGTTGAGGTAGATGGCGGTCATCAGACCGATCGGTACCGCAACCAGCATGGCAATGGCTGAAATCATCAGCGTACCGCCCAGGAGAGGGAGTAGGCCATAAGACCCGGCATCACCCGACCCGGTGGAGGAGAACTTTGGCGCCCAGACGGTGCCGAAGAAGAAATCGAGCGGATTGACGAAGGTGAAGAAACGCAGCGCTTCACTGACCAGCGAGGCAACAATGCCTACGGTGGTGAGGATTGCGACCGCCGAGAAGGCGATCAGCAGCCAGGAAATGGCGCGTTCAACCTCGTTTCGGGCGCGAAGGCGCGGGCTGATGCGGCGGCGGGCAAGGTTTAGGCCGAGGATGCCCAGACCGGCTGCCGACGCCAGCATGATCAGGAAAGAGAGAAGCTGGAAACGTCCCAGATTTTCGCCTGCGGCTTGTTCAAACGGCAAAAGCTCGCCAGTGACACCGAAGCCAGAGGCAAGATCCTGAATGCGCTTGAGTTGGGCGTTGAGGCCCATTTGGTCGAGCCCCGTGAGAACATCCGTTGGGATCTGCGAGACCGTGAACCAATGGGTGACGCCGGGGGAGAAAAAGGCCCAGATGGCCAGCACTAGAACGGCAGGCACCAGAGTCCAAATCGCGGCGAGGGAGCCGTGATATTGGGAACGAGAATGGACGCGAACGCCGTTTGGCGTTGCGAGAGCGCGGCTCTTGGACCAGCCGAGCTGGTAAGCAAGACCAAGCAGGACGATGAGTAATCCGGCAACGATCGCTGTGTTCACTTTGTGGGGTCCTTACTGGCCCTAAGAGATGCGGGCCGCATCAGATGCGGCCCGCTGTTTGGGAGAATTACTGGCCCAGGAAGGTAGCCAGTACTTCGGCAGTGACTTCTGCCGGCTGCGGGATCAGACCCGCGGATTCGAGAGTGCCACCCTGACCCGACATACCTTCAGAGATGAAGTATTCAGTGAATTCAGCTAGGCCCGGGATCGTGCCGATGTGCTGACCCTTGACGTAGAAGTAGAGTGGACGGGAAACTGGGTATTCGCCGGCAGCAACGGTTTCGAGCGAAGGAACAACGCCATCAATGGTCGCGACCTTGAGGGTGTCCTTGTTCTGGTCGTAGAACGAAAGGCCGAACACGCCGATGGTGTTCTTGTCTGCGGTCAGGCGAGCCAGAGTTTCGGTGTAGTCGCCGGCGATTTCGACAACGACGTCCTGACGGAAGGTGGTGACAGCGGCTTCGGCTTCTTCTTCCGAAAGGCCGTCTGGCAGGCCGACGGCTTCAGCACCTAGAGCGACAACCTTCTCCTGGAAGACCTCGCGCGTGCCGTGGTTCGAGCCAGGGATCGCGAGGGCGATTGGCTGGTTCGGCAGGGATGGGTCGACTTGGTCCCAAGTGGTGTATGGGTTGTCGACAAGGGCACCATCAACAGGAACCTTAGCCGCGATGGCCTTGTAGACGTGTTCTGGCTTCAGGGCGAAATCAGCGCCCGACGCGGCCGATGCGAAAACAATGCCGTCAAAGCCGAACTGGATTTCGCGGATGTCGGTCACGCCAGCGGCGTTGCAAGCTTCGCGCTCGCTGTCACGGATTGGACGCGATGCATTGGCGATGTCGATGGTGTTTTCACCAACGCCTTCGCAGAACTGACGGAGGCCACCACCGGTGCCGCCCGAGCCGACCACTGGTGTGTTGAATTCAGGGAAGGTCGCGCCAAACTCTTCAGCGACGATGGAAGAGAATGGGAGAACGGTCGAGGAGCCAGCAATCTGGATGGTGTCGCGAGCCTGAGTGGCGACAGTGCCAAAAGCGGCGAGAGCGACAACAGCGGTGCTAGCGTAGAGTGCGATCTTCATAGGGAATTCCCTCTCGAAATTCGTTTTAGGTCTTGGCCAGCCATCTGTCTGGCCGCCCTGAACGTGGAGGACCATATTGCTGCACGGCGACAGATTTATTGCAGTTCGGTGACAGGTATGTGACGCACTAAGATGCTGGTTTAGAATGACAAAATGAAAGATGATACGCTGTGTGACAGCTTATGTGACGGAGTGTGACACGGAGAATCTGAGACGATTAGCGCAGGAGGGGGCGCAGCTCGGACTGAATTTTGCGGATGAGCGGTAGAAAATGCGCGATCATTTTCGAGGTCGGAGCGCGTGCTGTCTGGGCGCCGATGTTGACCGCAGCGACGACCTTACCGGACGTGTTATAGAGCGGCACAGCGATGGAGCAGAGACCGAGTTCGAGCTCTTGATCAATGACCGCAAAGCCCTGAGCAGCGACAACGGCCAGCTCTGTCAGAATTGAGGGCATATCTGCCTTGGTGCGCTCTGTGTAGGCGATTAGCTCAGAGCGTTCGAGAATGTCGCGCGCTTGGTCTTGTGGCAGGGCGGCCAGCAATATGCGTCCCATGGAGGTGCAGTATGCCGGTAGGCGCGCGCCTTGGGCAAGGTTGATGGACATCACACGGCGGGTGGAGACGCGTGCAACATAGAGAATGTCGGTGCCATCCAAGACGGCGGCCGAGGTGGACTCATGCGTATCGCGCGATAGCTCTTCCAGAAATGGCTGGATCAGGCGGGGTAGGGGCGTGGTGGCGAGGTAGGAATGCCCCAGCTTTAGGACGCGCGGCGTGAGCTGGAAGAATTTACCATCATAAGTGGCATAGCCTTGATGCACGAGCGTGAGCAGGCATCGGCGTGCCGTGGCGCGCTCAAGGCCCGTTCGTGCAGAAACTTCGGTGATCGACATCCGTGAATGTTCCTCATCGAAACATTCGATAACCGATAGGCCTCTAATCAGGCCGTGAATGATATCGCCATCGCGCATGGGAGCTTTGTCGCTTTGTCTCGGAACAAGGTCAAGCGCGGTTCCGTTGATACGCTTGTATTTTGGTGGGTCCACCACCACATAAGGCGCAATTTTCTAGGAGAAGAAATGACGCAAGATCGTGCTTACGCGCAGTATGACATCGAAAAGAAGTCCCCGATCATCGCCTATGTGCTGTGGTTTTTCCTCGGCTATATCGGTGTACACCGCTTTTACCTCGGGCGTGTGGTAAGCGGCTTTATCATGCTGGCGATGTCTGCGCTTTTTGCGCTGCTGACTTTTGTCAGCTTCGGACTGTTCGCATTTTTGTGGTTCATCATGGGCGCGTGGTGGCTCATTGATGCCTTGCTTATTCCCGGCATGATTTCACGCCGAAATAATGAGGTTGCGAACCGCGTTCTTGGACGCCGCTACTAGTTTGTAGGCTGGTTCTCGATCTTGACGTCTTCGGCCTTATTGGCCTCCGTCAATGCCTTTTCATAGCGATCCCGGAACAAGGACGCACGTGCGAGCAGCATCAGCGTCACCGGGGTCGTGAGTGTCATGAAGACAAAAATCGCGATCTCATGGAAGACAGGACGCACTTGGATGACGGTAAAATAGATTGCCGAGCCCAAGAGGATCAGTCCGCCACCCATGCTTGTGCCCATCGTGGGGGCATGAATGCGCAGATAAAAATCATTGAGCCGTACCAGGCCAAGGCACCCTGCAAGAGTAAGCAAAGAGCCAATAACCACGCATGCCGAAACGATGATTGCGAGCCAGAGGGGAAGATCTGGGATCATTCCACCACCTCGCCACGCATGAGGAACTTTGCCAAGGCGACGGTGCCGACAAAGCCCAAAAGTCCGATCAGCATGGCCAGTTCAAAGTAAATTTGGTTCGCCGTGCGAATGCCCAAAGCGATCAGCTGGAGCATGGCGACGACGTATAGAGCGTCGAGCGCCAGGATGCGATCTTGGGCGCGCGGGCCCATGAACATACGATAGAGGGTCGCGAGCATCGCGGCCGCAAGCATGACCTGTGCGCTGGTAATGCTCCACATCAGAATATCGTGGCTCATTGGAATACCTCCAACAGCGGTTTCTCGTAGCGATTGCGGACGGTGTTGATCCATTCATCGGCATCAATCAGATCGAACACGTGGAGCAATACGACATTACGTTCTTTGTCGTATTGCAGCCAAGCACTGCCCGGCGTGGCGGTGACGATGCAGGCCAAGATGGCCAGGGCAAACTCATTGGTGAGTTGGAGTTCCATCTCGATGAACTCGGCCGTGGGCTTTGGTCGTCTCTGAATGAGAATAGTGAACACGGCCAAATTCGACCGGATAATGTCGAGCCCTGCAACAAAGGTCATTTTGACCAAGGGCAAGACCCGTTTGATGCGGACACGATCCGGCAGAACGGGGAGTGCGAAGTGGGGCACGGCAATCGCTATGGCGATGCCCATTATGATGTGGCCGAGCCCGGCAGATTGCTGCAGCGTGAGCCACAACAACAGCAGCATGAGCGAGAGGACAGGATAGGGGAACAGCCTGCTCATTGTGTGTTCCTCATGCTGGTGAAGACAGCGTCGATATAGGCCTGAGGCGAATGCAAGAGGGCGGCCGTGTCGTTGAGGATGTCGAGGATGGGCCCGGCAAACAAGGTCATTAGCACGCAGATGCCAATCAAGCCGATGATGGGCTGAATTTCGGCCACCCGCACCTGGATGCCTTCTTCAGGCATGGAGGTCCAGAAGATGTTGATGCCGTTACGCACCATGGCGATGAGCACCAAGAGCCCTGAAATGATCATTGCCGCAGTGTACCACCAGGTCGCCGCAGTTGGAGCATTGCTTGCGTCGAACGCTGAGGACAGCATGATGAACTTCGACAAGAAGCCAGCAAAAGGCGGCAGGCCCGCCATCAACAGGGCGATAATGGCGAAGCAGCAGCTGATCAGCGCCGTTCCGGCGGGAATGGTGGGGCTAACTTCCTGATCTTCGTCGATCTCTTCATCTTCTTCGTCGCCGTAGAATTCGAGCGAAACGGCGAGAACTTGCGCTTCCGCGGGCAAGCCTTGGTCGATGATGTCTTTGAGGAGGAACAGGGCACCCGCTGCGAGAGTTGCGACGATCACGTAGAACAGCGCGCCAGCTGTGACGCCGGGGTCGTTATAGGCAACGCTGAGCAGCAGCGTGCCTGCAGAAACGATGATCAAGTAGCTGGCGAGGCGATCGAGAGCCTTGGACTGCAGTACGCCCAAGCTGCCATAGGCAATGGTGAGAAGGCCGAGCACGAATAGCGTGTTCTGGCCGAAATCATTGCCTTCGCCAAAGACGAGGGTCCAGAGACGCAAGAGGGCATAGAAGCCGACCTTTGTCATGATCGCAAAGAGGGCTGCGACCGGCGGAACTGCTGCCGAATAGGCGGTCGGGAGCCAGAAGTGCAGGGGCCAGGCGCCAGCCTTGACGAGGAAAGCAACGCCGAGAATAGCAGCGCCTGCTTCAAAAAGACCGCGGTTCTCTTCACCCAACTGCGCCGATACGCGAGCGATATCGGCCATGTTTAAGGTGCCGGTGGTGCCATAGATCAAGGCTACGCCGATGAGGAAGAGCGATGAGGCGACCAGATTGACGGCGATATAGTGCAGGGCAGGGCGGACGCGATTGCGACCACCACCATGTAAAACCAGACCATAGGACGCGGCCAGCAGGATTTCGAAGAAGACGAAAAGGTTGAACAAGTCCCCAGTCAGGAACGCGCCATAAAGACCGATGGTCAGGGCGTGGAAGAGTGGGAAGAAGTTCGTGCCATTGCGATACCAATGGGCCGATGCAAACACCAAGGCAGCAAAGGCGAGGACCGCTGTGAGCAGCACCATGATTGCGGCCAGTCGGTCCGCAACCAGCACAATGCCGAACGGTACGGGCCAATTGCCAAGCGGGTAAACGGCCACTGCCGCATCGCCAGCTAGAATGATCGAAGCGACGAGCAGTACTGCAACCAGTACGCTCATTGCGGCGAAAGCGATGTTCAATCCGACGAAACGATCGCTGCGACCATCACCAATCAGCAGATTGGTGATGACGGCGATCATCGGAATGAGGATCGGTAGAATAGCGACGTGAGCGAGATCCATCCTTAGCTCCCCTTTCCGTCGACGTGGTCATTGCCCGACAGGCCACGGGTGGCCAGCATGACGACGAGGAAAAGAGCAGTCATCGCAAAGCCGATGACGATTGCGGTCAGAACCAGCGCTTGCGGAACCGGGTCAGCATATTGAGATGGGTCGATGTTTGCTTTGTCTGTGATGATCGGTGGGGCATCCGTACGCAGGCGGCCCATCGAGAGAATGAATAGGTTCACGCCATAGGAAATGAGCGACAGACCAATGATCACCTGGAAGGTGCGAGGACGCAGGACGAGATAGGTGCCGGACGCGGTGAGAACGCCAATGGCGATGGCAAGGGTCAGTTCCATTGATCAGCTCCCTTGGTTGGCTTACGGCGCGGCGCTGAGGCAGGCTTTGGTCCACGGATGGACTGGTGGGCGAGAGCAATGAGCAAGAGCACAGTTGCGCCGACCACGAGTGTGAACACGCCAATATCGAAAATGAGAGCGCTCGCTAGCGGCACTTTGCCGATGAGCGGTATGTCGAGATAGGCGAAAGCCGTCGTGAGGAACGGATAACCGAGGGCCATAGACGCCAAACCCGTGACCAAGGCTGCCATTAGGCCCCAACCAATCCAGAGGATCGGACGGATACGGAGGCGGCTTTCAACCCAGCGAATGCCATTCGACATGTACTGGAGAATGAAGGCCAGCGACATGATGATGCCGGCAATAAAGCCACCACCTGGTAGATCATGGCCACGCAACAGCATGTAGAGCGCAATGGTTACAATGACCGGGAAGAGCCAGCGCATGATTTGGGCTGGGACGAGCATGAACTCGTTGAGCGCCTTGCGGTCGTCTTCTTCGGTTTCGGCAAAGGTGGCTTGCGCGACCTGCTGTTCAGGGCGAGAGACAGAGTCACTGGCTGGACGGAAGCGGCGCAGCAGGGCGAAGACCGTGAGCGCGACAACGCCGAGAACAGTGATTTCGCCCAAGGTATCAAAACCGCGGAAGTCGACCAGCATCACGTTGACGATATTGGTGCCACCACCCTTGGCGTAGGCGTTCTCGACGAAGTAGCGCGAGATGCCATCGACGGCGGGGCGGGTCATGATGGCATAGGCGGCCAGGCCAACGCCGAGGCCAACTGCGGTGGCAATGGCGAAGTCGCGGTGACGGCGAATGCGAACGGCCCAAGTGGTGTCTTCGGCAACGGGACTGCGTTTTGGCAGCCAACGCAGGCCAAGAAGGATCAGCACGGTCGTGGCAATTTCGGCCAGAAGTTGGGTCAGCGCCAAATCTGGCGCGGAGAACCACGCAAAGGTTAGGCAGGTCGCAAGACCCGCTCCGCCCATGAGAATGAGCGCGGCAAGGCGATGGAATTTGGCTTGCTGTGCTGCGGCCAGAGCACTGAAACCGCCCAAGAGCCAGACAATGGCCAAAATCGGATCGAAGCTCTCCGGCAGCGGCAGATTGCCCATGCGTGCCCAACCGGCGCCAAAGCCCGCGAAGAGGGAGGCGAGCACCACGATAAGCAGCTGTGTTTGCAGACGGGTGGTGCCGAGCTTTTGGACGGTGTTCTTGGCCCAACGATTGGTCGCCGTCAGCAGGAGACGCTCAAAAATACGCTGGCCGATGATGCCGCGGAACAGTGGCGCCTGATCGGTGTCGCGCAGCTGGCGGTTGTAAAGCATGTAGATGAGCACGCCGCCCGCGAGGGCAATCAAGCTCATGATCAGTGGCAGGTTGAAGCCGTGCCAGATCGACAGGCTGTAGTAAGGCACATCTTGGCCAAGTACTGAGGCTACAGCGGCAGCGAGGTAAGGTCCGATAGTCAAGCCGGGCACAATGCCGACGGCGAGACAGATGATAACCAAGAGCTCGATCGGGCGACGCATAAGCGCTGGGGGCTCGTGCGGGGTCTTTTCGAGCTCGGTGCTTTCCGGGCCGAAGAAGACGCCGTGGACGAATTTCAGCGAGTAGGCGACCGAGAAGGCGCCCGCAATCGTTGCGATGAGTGGCAGCGAGATGTTGACGAAGGGGTTCTCGTTGAACTCTGCGGTTTCGGTGAAGAACATTTCCTTGGAGAGGAAACCGTTCAACAGCGGAACGCCGGCCATGGCCGCGCAGGCAATGATCGAGAACAGCGCGGTAAATGGCATGGCCTTGCGCAGGCCCGACAGTTTGCGGATGTCTCGGGTGCCGGTTTCGTGGTCGATGATGCCCACCGCCATGAACAGCGACGCCTTAAAGGTCGCATGGTTGGCAATGTGGAAGATCGCAGCGACCGCAGCGAGCGGTGTGCCCATGCCGAGAAGTGTGGTGATCAGGCCCAGATGGCTGATGGTCGAATAGGCCAAAAGGCCCTTCAGATCGCGCTGGTAGAGCGCGACGTAAGAGCCGAGCAGAAGCGTTGCGAGGCCGGAATAGGTAACAATCCAGAACCAGAGGTCAGATTGCGACAGAACCGGCCAGAAGCGGGCGAGCATGAATACGCCCGCCTTCACCATGGTTGCGGAGTGCAGATAGGCCGACACAGGGGTCGGCGCGGTCATCGCGTTCGGCAGCCAGAAGTGGAAGGGGAACTGCGCGCTTTTGGTGAAAGCGCCGAGCAGGAAGAGGATCAGCGTGACCGGATAGAGCTCGTGCGAAACGATCAGATCGCCAGAGGCGAGAATGTCGTTGAGCTCGTAGCTACCAACAATGTGACCGATCAGCAGCAGCGCCACAAACAGGGCGAGTCCACCCGTGCCGGTAATAATGAGCGCCATGCGCGCGCCGTCGCGGGCGTCACCACGGTGATACCAATAGCCAATCAGCAGGAACGAGACCAAGCTGGTCATTTCCCAGAAAATGGCGAGTTGGATCACATTACCGGATAGCACCACGCCGAGCATGGCGCCCATGAAGGCGAGCAGAAGGGCGTAAAAACGCGGAACGGGATCGCGCGGCGACATGTAGTAGCGCGCGTAAAGAACAACCAGAACGCCGATAAAGGTGATCAGAATGCTGAAGAGCCAAGCAAGGCCATCCATGCGGAACGTGAGGTTGAGTCCTGCCGAAGGCATCCACTCGATCGTGTGTTGAACAGCCCCACCAGTTGCGATTTGTGGGAAAAAGCTGATCGTTGCCGCAAGACCCGCAGCGCAAACAGCACCGGCCACCCAGGCAACGGCATTTCGAGCAGCAGCAGGAAAGTTCAGCACCAGTGCACTGGCGATGAAGGGCACGACACACAAGAAAGCGATAGTTATGCCGGGCATCGGTTCACGCGGTTGGTCTCCAGTGTAAGGGGGCCGCTAACCTATGAGTAGAATCTTTTACCCTTGGCAGCGCTGTGCAGCCCTATTTGGCAGCAATTTGGGGCGCTATTGCAATAGCGTAGCTGGTCAATTTGATTAATTTTGTGAACAATTTTCGACAGGCAGCCCGCGAACAGTGGGCGAGTTTTATGCGCGCAGTAAAGCGTCGGCGGTTGGTCCGGCTATTCTGGGCTGAAGTTCCGCCGGAAGCTCATTTAATGGACACGGTGAGCTTATCAGGAACCCTTGGACTTCTGGGCAAAGAAGCTCAGCTAGGCAGGCAAGTTGCTCTTCAGTTTCGACCCCTTCAGCCGTGCTGGTAATGTTCATCTTCTTGGTGATTTGTGTGACCATCTCAACAACGGCGCGAGCACGGGTTGAGTGTGGAAGTTCGCGGATGAAGGATTGGTCGATCTTTACCTTGTCAAATTCAAAGCGCAGCAGGCTCTGAAGTGATGAGTAGCCCGTGCCAAAATCGTCAATTGAAAATTTAACGCCCAAGTCTTTGAAGTGTTTCAATGTCGATAGTGTTGTGTCTGACGCAGATAGAAATGCTGTTTCGGTGATTTCTAAAATACGGCGCGACGGTGGTAGTCCAGTTTGCTCGAGGGTGGACGATATTCTGGAAGCGAGCGTAGGGTCGCGGAACTGGACAGGGGATATATTAACAGACACGCTGGTGTCTTCCTCCCAAGTCGCCGCTTGGGCGCATGCTTGATTGAGCACCCAGTCGCCAATGCTGAAGATGGTCTGGTTCGCTTCGGCGAGCGCAATAAAGGTCTCGGGGGGAATGGGGCCAAACTCCGGATGCGTCCAGCGCGCCAAGGTTTCGTAGCTGGACGTCCGCAAAAACCCTTGGCGGCTTTGATGCAGTCATGATTCATTGATGTCGCCCGATCATGGAGCGTCATCATGGACCCGCATTCGCTTTTCAGCCTGAACGATCACCTCGAAGCCTTG
>NZ_JABBDZ010000014.1:0-104646 GCF_012847305.1 Devosia sp. MC1541 | reverse complement strand
GATCGCACCGGTCAGATCAACAGGAGTTCTACCAGCTGCTCAGCTACAAGGGCGATGTTGATCTCGAGGCGAAACTGAACGAGTGGGAACGGTTCTATAACTTCGCCAGGCCGCACGGCGCGTTCAACGGAAAAACCCCTTACGAGGCCCTCCGAGAAAAGCTATAATCAGACAGAAAGATGTCCCGAAAGCACCTGCAGCTTACACTCCAGCCGTCACCCTCGGGCTTGACCCGAGGGCTCTGCACTTACCGGAGCAATCCAAAGAACAGTCGCCTCAGGCCAATATCTCGACCCGTGAGCTCTCAGCCACGCGGCGCATGTTCACGTTTTTAGCTCTGAGCCCGTGGCACGCCACGCAATATTGCTATGCCCCAAACAGAGGCATAGGCTGCTCGCCAAGGAGGACAACACGATGGATACCGCGAGCAAATTTGGGGGCGTCACGCCCTACCTCAGCGTCGATGGCGCACGCAAAGCGATCGAGTTCTATAAGGCCGCCTTTGGCGCGATAGAGCGCCACGCCTTGCCAAGCGACGACGGCAAGCTGATCATGCATGCCCATATCGACATCAACGGAACGCCGATCTTCCTCAGCGACTTCTTTCCCGACTACGGCTATCCCGCCGTCCCGCCGCAGGCCTTCAACCTGCACATTCACGTCGACAACGCTCAGATGTGGTGGGACCGCGCCTTGGCGGCAGGATGCACAGTTGGCCAGCCGCTCGAAAAGCAATTTTGGGGTGATATCTATGGTCAGCTAAAAGACCCCTTCGGCGTCACCTGGGCCATCGGCCAAGAGACCGCAGACTCATAAGACACTCTGCCCGTCGGGATCAGCCGAACCTCAGCCGCATGTCTCCAAGACTTTGCCGATCATCGTCTTGGAGCCACGCGCACCAAACACATGCGTATCAAGCTGATCAAAAGCCCCTCCGCCTTTCGTACGCACAAAGGCAACCCGCATACTGTCCCGCGCCTGTTGCGCAATCCGCGCCCACTGCCGCGCCACGGGCCCCCGCACGATCACCGAACTCCCCTCCAGATGCACCAGCGGCATATCCTGCGCAAAGCTAGTTCCACCCCCAGAGGACACCCGGCTTCCAGTAGCCGCGTCCGGGGTAATCGCTACGCTGATCGAACTCGCACCCACCACAGCCTTGTCCGGTGACTTCACCCAAAAACCCATGGTGAGCGTTCCGCCGCGACACGCAAACTGAAACTGGGCCTTGTCTGTCTCGAACCACGCAATGGGCGTCGCACCGCCCTCATAGCGCCAAAGCTCATCGGCCATGAGCGGCGCGGTGAAAGCCAAAGAAAGAACTGCGGCAGCAAAAATACGCATGGCAAACCAGTGAGTGATCAACAGGTTCACTGGCCCCCAAAACCGCTAAAATTCTCTTTCAATTTTCGCGAGCCAACAAAAGGTGATGACCCAGTCGCACACGGCGCCTGTCGCGCCGATCAAATAATTTCAGAGCACTTGCCAAGAGTTCGAGAGCAGAACACTCTCCTTCTCATCAAAGGACAAGCTTGGCTTGAGGACGAGTCTCATATGACCGAAGAACACTCCAATATCGGACTTAATCGTCGCCATGTTCTGTTTGGCGCAGCGTCGTTAGCGGCCCTGACGCTGGCCGGGTGCACGAGCATGGGCGGTGGCATGTCTCACGAGGAAGCTCTGCTCGCCTATGGTCCTCTGCCCAAAGAACGTTTTCCGGTCCCGGCCGTCAATCTGAACAAGGTCGACCCACGGTATTTGCGCCGCACGGTCGCCTATAAATCCAGTGAAGCGCCGGGAACGATCATCGTCGACCCGGGAAAATTTTATGTCTATCGCATCGAGGGGAACGGCATGGCAACGCGCTACGGCGCCAATGTTGGCCGCGCAGGCTTTCTCTGGAATGGCGACGCTTACATCGGCCGCAAGGCCGAGTGGCCGGTCTGGACGCCGCCCCGCGAAATGATCGCCCGCCAACCTGAAGTGGCAAAATATGCAGGCGGCATGGCCCCCGGCCTCGATAATCCACTCGGGGCACGGGTGCTCTATCTGTACCAAGATGGGCGCTACACGCTCTACACCATCTATAGCACCATCATGCCGGAGACGATCGGCAAGAACATCACCAGTGGCTGCGTCGGCCTGCTCACGCAAGACGCCAAGCATCTGTTCGACCAAACCCCGGTCGGCACCAAGGTTGTGGTGCTCAAGGCCTAGTCGCCAAAACACAAAAGGCCCCTGCGGGGGCCTTTTAGCAGTCTATCGACGATTGGGCCTCAGCGGTCCTGCTCGTCGCTCCAGCCTTTGGCCCACATCATGCCAATGATCGCCCCTTTGATGGGCGGCATCACCGCGAGCGAGCCGAAAAGCGTCACCGGCACCAAAATATAGAGATAGAACATCGGGTCATTCGCTCCCCGCAGTTCCATATCCAGCATCAACACAGCGACAACATGAACAATGAGCGTGATGACCACGAGGCTGGTAAACAACCCGGCCTTAAACTCGCCGATTGGTTCATTGCAGTTGGCGCAGACATCCACCTGTTCGAGATAGTGATGGAATAGCCATCCCTTCCCACAATTTGGGCACTTGCACTTGAGGCCACGCTTCATCGCTGGCCATACGCGCTTCTGGTTAGAGACTGGCTCTTGCATCTGCCTTCCCCTCTTTCGGATTGCGGCCCTCTAGGGCTAGGTCCGCATACCGCCTGGGTCAAAGTGGCGATTTGTATCACCCTGACCAAATTTTACGCATCAGGCGACTATAGTAGCCAAATCCCAAGGAGATCGGCCACGGAACAATTTTTACGCGTGTGCGGTGCCTTAAGGGAGAAACACGCATATGGGTTCCACACTCTTGACCTTACCCCTTGGGAAGGCCGTACCTACCGTGCCGGTCCCGCCAACCATCGGTCAATCCGGCCAATTGCGGCCCACTTAAGCCGACTCAGCGGCTTTCAAATAGCGCTCGAAAAACCATAAAACGCTGTCCCGCATCTGGGGCGTTTCCATATGGCCAACACCGGGCTCTATCAGCAAGTCGAGCGCTTCCGGTTTGCCCAGATAGGCCGCTTCAAGCTCCAGCCAAGCAGCCTTAAACGCATCGGGCGGCGTCAGGCTATCGTCTTCACCGATGCAGACCATTTGCGGGCGCGGCGCGATTAAGGCTGCCACCTGCCCAGCGTCAAACTCTTCGAGCAAGCCCGGCACGACCATATAGATGCCGTGACCATCATGCGCCCCGGAGGCGATCATCTCCCTCTGATTGGCAAAGCAACAGAGGTGTGCCACCACGGCAATGCGCTCGTCCAAGGCGGCATGAAAATAGCTCAGCGTCGACCCCATGGACATGCCCAGCGCACCGATGCGACCGGGATCAACATCGTCTCGGCTAGCGAGATAACTCAATGCGGCAGCTTCTTCATTGAGCATTTTGCCGAGCAGGGATTTCCCATACCAAAGCAAGGCCTTAGACGCGCTCGCTTCAGTAACGGTGTTACGTCGACCAAAACAGGGCATGTCGATGCACAGGGTGACATAGCCCGCTTTCGCCAAGGCCGGCCCAGGCCCATCGAGCAAATACTCCCGCCCCCGGATCAACTCCTCGGCGCCAATATCGTAATTGCCACCATGCGAATGTGCATAAAGGATCGCCGGTCCTTGTCCGTTCTGGTTGAGGGGCTTGGTCAGAAGCCCCCGCACCTGCTCCGCGCCGATTTGAAGCGTTAGAACTTCAAGAACATAGCCGTCACGTCTAGTTTCGAGGCTATCGATGACTGCTGCCTCGGGAACCTGCCAGCGAATGAGCTCAGCAAGCCGAGCGCGTGTCTTCGTCATGGTCCCCTCCAAGCCCAAAACCTAAGCGTCAAACAATCATACTTTTGAGAAAGTTCAAACTCCTTCCGCCACGTATAATTACCGCGCAGCAAGGCGATAGCGGCTCACCCGGCGTTCCAGAACCTGCAACAGATCGTTGATAATAATAGCCAACAGCGCAACGACCAGCGCCCCCTGAGCGATGAAGGCAATGTTGGAGTTGATCAATCCTGCGATGATCGTCTCCCCCAAGGTCGAGGCGGCAACTGTCGAACCAATCGTTGCCGTTCCCAGCGAAATAATCGCCGAAATCCGAATGCCTGCCAAAATCGCAGGCATAGCAATAGGCAATTCCACCTGCGTCAGCTTCTGCCATCCGGTCATGCCGACACCCTCTGCGGCTTCCGCAACTTGGGGTGGCACCGAGCTTAGCCCCGTTAGCGCATTCTCAAAGATCGGCAGCAAGCCATAGAGAAACAGCGCCAGAAGCGTCGGTGCTGTACCAAACCCCAGGATGGGCACCGCAAGGGCCAGAACCGCCACAGGCGGAAAGGTCTGTCCGACGTTGGCCAGCGTGCGCGACAGCGGCAGGAATTCCCGACCGAAAGGTCGCGTCACCAAAATCGCCAGTCCCACAGCCAATACAGCGCCCGCAAGTGTCGCCGCCAGCACCAGACCTAAATGGCTCAGCACCAGATTCAACACCGTGTTCTGCGTATAAATCACCGGCTGGCCCTCCTTGGCGAGAGGCGCGAACACAGGCTCAAACCACTGCGGCTGCGCAATGAATGCGACAAGGATGGCCAGCACAACTATATTGATCAGCGCGCCCCACCTCATTGTGGCCTCGCCGCTTGCCGGATGGCCGTGTCGAGCGTCACACGTCCAATGATTGCCCCTTGCGCGTCAGCCACGGGCACGGCCTTGCGCCCGCTCCACAATGCCTCCTCCAGCGCATCGCGCAGTGTTACGTGCTGGCCCAGTGGCAGCCCGCTGGCCTCACCCGCCTCAATGAAGGTGCCAATGGGTTGCAACGCAAGGCGTCGGAACGCCCGCTCCCCACTCCCCAGCAAGGCCCCAACAAATGGCGTTGCAGGTTTGACAACAATCTCGAGCGGCACGTCATATTGAACCAGCCTGCCCTGATCCATAACCGCGATCTTATCCCCCAGATCTATGGCCTCAGCCATGTCATGGGTCACGAGGACCACAGTCGTCCCTAGGCGTCGCTGAATGTGTTTGAGGTCTTCCTGCGCCCGCGATCGAATAATGGGATCGAGCGCGCCGAAGGGCTCATCCATAAGCAAGACTTTTGGCTCCGCCGCGAGCGCGCGGGCAACGCCAACGCGCTGTTGCTGCCCGCCAGAAAGTTCACTGGGATAGCGCTCCGCAAAATCCTGTTCAGGCAACTGAAACAGCTCAAGCAGTTCATGAACACGGCGCGCTATCTGACTCTGTTCCCAGCCCAAAAGACTGGGCACAGTCGCAATATTCTGCGCAACAGTGCGATGCGGAAAAAGGCCATGCCCTTGAATGGCGTAGCCAATCTCCCGCCGCAGCGTATGGGGTGGGACTGTCGAAATATCGCGTCCATCAATGCGGATTGCGCCGGAACTGGGCTCAACCAGCCGATTGATCATCCGCAAGAGCGTGGTTTTCCCCGACCCAGATGTCCCCACGATAGCAGCGATCTCGCCATCCGCCACGGTGAAGCTGACGTCATCGACAACGCATTTGTCGCCGAAGTGCTTAAAAACATGGTCAATTTCGATCATGTGCGCCCCTTCGTGGAAACACCTTCAACCAAAGCATCAAGAACAACGGCGGAGGCAAAGGCCAGCGCCACCGTCGGCACGGCACCGAGCAGGACCAGATCCATCGCCGTCTGACCAACGCCTTGAAACACAAAGACCCCTAAGCCTCCGCCGCCGATCAGCGAGGCAATGGTCGCAAGGCCAATGTTTTGGACCAGCACCACGCGGATTGCTGTGAGGAGCGAAGGAAAGGCGAGCGGAAGCTGGATGCGCAACATCCGCTGCCATGTGGTCATACCCATGCCTTTGGCAGCTTCGTTGGCAGCGGCTGGCACAGCAGCAAGGCCAGAAAGAGTGTTGGCTACGACCGGCATCAAAGAATAGAGAAATAGCGCGACCATGGCAGGCGCGGGACCGATCCCTGCTATGCCCAGATTGGCCGCTCCGGGGATATTCGCCGAGACCCAGGCCAAGGGCGCAATCAGTAGACCGAACAGCGCAATGGAGGGCACGGTCTGGATCGCACTCAATACGCCGACGACGCCGGCCCGGATCGGCTTTGCTTTATGCAAAACAATGCCGAGAGGAATGCCAACGACAACTGCCGCTGCCAGCGAGCCAAGCGCGAGGATAATATGGGTGCCAAGCTCACGCCAGAATACCTCAGCCTGATTGGCATATTCGCGCAGCACCGAGACATTTTCCCAGAGCCCGAACCAGAGAGCGGCCCCCGCGAGACCCGCAATCAGCACCACGACTGCGACCCGTGCAATCGGACCGAGCCTGAGCTTAACGACGCTATCCGTCGCCAAAAGCCCGAAAGCCAGCGCTGCAATCCACAGCCCACTGGCAGGCGCAGTTCGGGAAATCTTGTCGCCCTCTGTGGTTGCCATGTCCGCCGCAAAACCCAGTGCGACGGCTAGGCCAATAAGGGACGCCAAGGCCAGAACAAGCCGCCAACGCGGGTCAAACCTCAGCAGAGCGAGAGCGCCGACGCTCCCAAACATGACCATGGCCACAAGGCCCAAGGGCGCAGGGAGCGCATCGACCCAGCCCAAGGCTTGGCCGGGCACGATACGGTTGGCTTTGAAAACGACCAATGGCGACCACAAGGCAAACGCAACCAGCCCGGCGATAATCACGCCGAGCCGATCACACCACGCGTGCCCCATAGGTGCAGCTTGGCTTTCAACCACGCTCATCGCCAAGACAGCGACGGGCTAATTAGAGATAGCCCTGCTCAGTGAGCCAACTCACAGCCACATCCTTGGCTGCCTCGCCATTGACCTGAACCCGACCGTTCAGCTGTTGTAGAGTTGCCAGATCAAGCCCTTCGAAGATCGGACCCAAAATGTGCTCCAAATGCGGGTGCTCGTCGATAATCTCCTGACGGACGATTGCCGCTGGCTGGTACACAGGCTGCACGCCCTTGTCATCCTCCAGAACGACAAGATCGGAAGCCGAGATTGCGCCGTCAGTGCCATAGACCATGGCAGCATTCACGCCATCCGTTTGCTGAGCGGCCGCAGCAATAGTGGCCGCCGTATCGCCACCAGCGAGCGTCACCAATTGTTCAGGCTTGAGGGTAAACCCATAGACCTCCTGAAATTTAGGCAAGGCTGCGGGCGAACTGACAAACTCTGCAGAAGCCGCCAGTTTCACCTCGCCGCCTCCGGCAACAAACTTACCAAAGTCAGAAAAGGTCACGAGCCCATTGGCTTCGGCGACGTCTCTGCGGAGCGCAACTGCCCAGGTGTTATTGGCAGGCGCAGGGGCAAGCCAGACGATCTTGTTGGCCTCCAGGTCCAGCTTCGCCGCCTCCGCATAGGCCTGTTCGGCATTGGTCCAGAGCGGATCATCGGCCTTATTGAAGAAGAAAGCCGCATTGCCGGTGTATTCTGGATAGATGTCGATCTGACCGGCCAGAATGGCCTCACGCACCACCGATGTTGCGCCCAACTGAATTTTCTCTGTCACTGCAATGTCATTGGCTTGCAGCACCTGCGAGATGATGTTGCCGAGCACCCCGCCTTCCGTATCAATTTTAGAGGCAACCACGACCTGTGCTTGGGTCATGGTGGTCGTCATTGCTAGCGCAATGGCAATGCTCGAAATTTTGGTCACGAAACGCATAGTTGAAAACTCTCCATGTCGTCTGGCCAAATCCAGCCCGGCAAAAGTCTCGCCGCGCTGAGTGACAGAACTTGTCAGGGTAAAATCCTGTCACACCGATGGGGTTCCCAAATTGCAGTCGTCCTAATCGCCGCGAGTCCTATGCGGCTTTCCGCTCCGCGCGGATCGCCACGAGGGCCGCGACAAGCGCAGCGAGCGCCGTGGCGAGAATGATGAGCAATAGCGAATAGCGCGCGTTCTCGGGCGTAATGATCACGCCGACCAATCCTGAGATAACGGCCGCCCCGCCCACGGAAATCGCGCTGGCAAGTCCCGCGGCACTCCCAATCAGCTGCGGCTTGACCGAAATCGCCCCCGCATTTGCGCTCGGCTGCGTAAAGCCATTGGCAAAGCCGACAAACATGCACGGCACAAAAAGCATCAGCACATGGTCTGCCCCTGCCCACACGACGAGCAGCCCACCCAAGAGCCCGCCGATGGCCAAAAGCCGCCCGAGCAGAAGCAATCGAGACAGCTCGAGCTTGCCCGACAAACGCCCGGCAAAAAAACTACCCAGCATGAAGCCGACCGTGATTGTCCCCAAGAGCAGGCCGAGGGTTGCGGGCGAAACGTTATAGAGTGCGTGCGCTGCCAGAGGCGCGCCAGCCAGGAACGCATAAAATCCGCCCATGGAGAAAGACATGCAAAGCGCATAGGCCCAGAATTTCTGCGACGACAGCAACTCCGGATAGGCCCGCATTTGCGACAGCACAGAGGTCGACCGCTTATAGTTGGTTTCGCGGAAATCAGACCAGCACAGAACCAGCACCAGAACCGCCAACACAGCCAGTAGCGCGAAACCGACGCGCCACCCGAACACTTGATCTATGACCCCACTGATGCTTGGCCCGAGCAAAGGGGCAATGCCCCAAGCCGTCGCGATATAGCCAATCTTGCTCGCGGCCTCTTCGCGCGTATGGACGTCGCGAATTGAGGCCAAAGACACCGCATAAACCGGCGCAATCACCGCCTGCACCATACGGAAAGCGAGGAAGCTGGTCGCGTCTTGCGCCAAGGCCGCGCCGAGCGTGGCGAAAAGAAAAACCGCGAGGGCGGCGAGAATGACCGGGCGTCGGCCAAAACGATCAGAAAGTGGCCCAAGCACCAGCTGCAAACACGCCGATACGCCAGCATACCCAGCCAGCGCCAAGCCGATAACGCCGTAATCAACCTCAAACTCCAGCGCCAAAGCCGAAAGCGACGGCACGATGAAATTTAACGGCAAGACAGCAAGTGCAGCCAGCAAAATCAGGGTTATGACGCGCGGCGCGCGAACTTCTGTCGTCATTGGGAAACCGCCTTTGCCAGCCGGAGATGGAAGTCGAAACTGAGCCTCAGCCCAGTTCCTTCCATTTCAGCTTAACCTATGCAGCACGACAAAAATCGCCAACTCTGTTCATCATGTGAGAGACAGCTCGCAACGGGCGTCTATTCGCCCGACCATGGCCCACTTGAGCCGCGGTGGACCAATGACACCGGCACAACACGATCTTCGCGGCTGATCCCCGGCGCCTTAATGCGTTGGATGAGCAGATCGACGGCCCCTTCGCCCAATCTGTCCAGTGGCTGACGCACGGTGGACAGGTCAATCAGCGGCCAGCTGCTCATCTGCATATCGTCGAAGCCGATGACAGAAACATCTTGCGGAACACGAAGTCCGAATGTTTTCAACGCGCTGAGTGCTGCAATCGCAACCAAATCATTCACGCAGGCAATAGCTGTCACCGCGCGCCGACCAATGGCCTCTATGGCGCTTTCTGGCAGCTGGGGAATGAGATCAACCTCGTGCTCCCATACAATCTCAAGCCGCCCATAGGCTGTGGCGAGAAATCCCGCCCGCCGACTTTCCGAGGAGAAAAGCTCCTGTCGTCCGCGCAAATAGCCAACGCGCTTATGACCCAGAGCGATGAGGTGCTCTGCCATCAGCCGCCCACCGACGAAATGATCAGACATGATGCTGTCTAGGCCGAGATGAGGAGAGTCCAAGGCAACGAGCGGGAAGTGTTCAATGCCGTCCATATCGAAGCCGGGATGAAGGAGGGCGACGGCCCCGTCGACTCCATGGTTGATCAGCGTCTGGATCAAATTCTCCTCGCGCTCAATCTCGGTTCCAGAATCAACAACAACGGTAGCGAAGCCATGCGCTTCAGCGCGCCTCTGAACTGCCTGTGCGATTTCGGGAAAGATCGGACTGGTCAAGCTAGGCAAGAGGCAACCAATAGTATTGTTGCGCCCGGTCTTGAGCGCACGAGCCGCGTTATTGCGCGTATAGCCCAACTCGGCCGCGACCCTGCGGACCAACTTATCCACCTCGGACGAGACTTTATTAAGATCGTTCAACACGTAAGAGACTGTAGCGGACGATACGCCCGCAGCTCTTGCGACGTCTTTGATGGTCGGACCGCGCCCTTTAATCATTCCGATCAAATCCCCCGTTCATCCGCCCCTTCATTGCTGAAAACTCCTCCGCCGCCAAGGAAATACTAGTCCCTGCCCGCTCCATCTTGACGCCCGCCAATAAATGCCTTTAAAAGTTTACACGATTAAACGCCGCTCATCAGGCGGTTTGCGAGCGCTCCGGCTTCCGCAGCGTGACGAAGGACTATTGCTATGAAAGCTTGGGAACTCACCCGAGATCTACTGCGCGACACCAAGCCTGTCGTGCGGACCGCTGAAGAACAGACCTGGGACGCGACCGATGTCATGGCCGGGACGGACTTCAACCTCAAGCTCTTTTGGTCCAGCAATGTTCCGGGCTCCGCGGCCCCAGAAAGCCTGATGGCTGGCGCGCTGCAGTCGCTTGAAAACAAGGGCTACATCCTCGCGCCTTACGCTGACTTGCTCCAGCAAGGTCTCGATGCCGTTGCCGCTGGCGACTACGAAAACCTCTACATGATCGACATGCGCCTGCGCGCCATCATGCAGGCCGCCAAGCCCGATCCAGAACACAAGTCGCAGAAGACCCTGCGCTACCAGTCTTGGGAAGAGTTCGACGCGGCCGTAACGTGGCCAGCTGACGACGCTGTCGACACCACCAGCGAAGATTTCGCCGATCAGACCCGCGCCGCTTGGCTCGGTCAGCTCGTTGGCGCCGCTGCCGGCACCGCGCTCGAAGGCTACACCGCTGACAATATTGCCGAAGTGTTCGGCCCGATCACCAGCTACCCGCGCGAACCCAACACCTATAACGACGATATCACCTTCGAGATCGCCTTCCTCGAAGCCTATCGCGAAAAGGGTTCGGCTGTGACCGGTGAAGACATCGCCGCTCGTTGGACTGGCATGATCCCGCTCGGCTGGTCGGCAGAAGCTATCGCGCTCAACAATATCCGTCGTGGCATTCTCCCGCCCGTCTCCGGTTCGCTCGACAACCCATTCGACGAATGGATCGGCGGCCAGATGCGCGGCACCATTTGCGGCATGGTCGTTCCCGGCCAGGCTCGTGAAGCCGCACGCCTTGCTTATATGGACGCTGAAATCTCTGCAGCCGGTAACGGCATTTTGGGCGAAGTGTTCAATGCCGTTCTCGCGGCCCGCGCTTACACGCTCACCGACACGCGTGAGCTGCTGAACTCGACTATCGATCTCATCTCCACCGAAACCGAATACGGTGCCGTTCTGGCTTTCGCGCGCAATGCTTGCGAAACCTCGCCAGATTGGCGCTCGGCTTGGGCCAAGTGCGATGAAGAATACGTCGAATACAACTGGATCCACGTGTACCCCAACGCTGCCGCTCAGGTCGTGGCGCTGTGGTTTGGTGAAGGCGACTTCGACAAGACCCTCGAAATCATCTGCGGCATTGGTCACGACGTTGACTGCAACGCCGCTCAAATCCTGTGCGTCATCGGCATTCAGAAGCGCAGCGGCGTGATCGCAGAGAGCTGGTACAAGCCGCTGATCGCAGACGATATCGTCACCTACATGCGCCGACCGGCTAAAATCGCCTTCGCAGACCTCGTTGCCCAGACAATTGAGGGCGCGCAGAAGGCGTGACGAACACAGAGCATGGCGGTGCCCCACTGCCGTGCTCTGCCCACCTTACGCCCGTCAAGAGGCGTAGAAACGCAAGGCCCTTCCCCCGAGGGCCTTGCAACCTCTAGCGGCTAGTCTTTCAGCCGCACCCAGCGACCATCAGAATGGCTTTTCGCCATGGCATGGATAGCGCGCTCAATCTCCAGCCCCTTGGCAAAATCAATCACATGCCCCTGCCCGCTCTTGATCGTGCGGATAAGCTCGTGCGCCTCGATCGCCTTGAGGTCGTTGAAACCCAGGCCATGGCCTGCTGCCGGAACAAATAGATTATAGGGCGGATGGTCGGGCCCAGCCAAAATGGTCCTGAACCCTTGATCGGCCGGCTTGCCGCTGCGCGTGAAGAGCTGCAACTCATTCATCCGCTCCTGATCATAGGCAATCGTGCCGTCAGAGCCAAAGAGTTGTATGGCAATGCGCCCCTTACGCCCCCAGGCGGCGCGGGACAGCTGAATGGCTCCAGAAGTACCGTCCGTCAGACGGAGGAGGACATGGGCGACGTCAAAGTTCTCAACATCGCGGGCCGTGCCGTCCGCGGTCACCCGGCTTGCATAGGGCTTCCCGAGATCGGCAAAAACCGCCTCAACAGGCTCGAGCATGGTCGAGAGAATGGACAGTGGATGCACGCCGAAATCATCGACCACGCCATAGCCGGACTTGGCCTCGCTGCGCCACGAGAAAGGCGCGTTCGCATCCGCCATAAAATCCTCATCCATCTCCACACGGAACGAATGCACCTGACCAATCGCGCCGGATTTGACCAGCTTGGCCATGTGCCGGACCATTGGATTTTGGATGTAATTATAGCCCAACACCGCCTTGCGGCCGCTCGCCTTGGCCGCCGCCAACATACGCTCGGCATCAGCAAAACTTGGCGACATCGGCTTTTCGCACCAAACATGCTTGCCAGCCTCAAGGGCCGCAATCGCCATTTCAGCATGCAGAGCATTGGGCGTCGTGATGGAGATGACCTGAACTTCGGGGTCCAGCAGCAGATCCCGCCAATTGCCGGTCGCGCGTTTAAACCCAAGCTTATGCGCCTGATCGTCGGCCAGTTCGCGGTTCCACTCGGCCAGATGGATCAGCCGTGGCCGCTCAACATCGCCGAATATGGACGCCACACTGTTCCAAGCCAGCGCGTGGCACTTCCCCATATAGCCTGTGCCGATAAGGCCAACACCTAAGCCCGCCATGCTTCTCTCCCAGACATGCAGACGGCGCCCATAAAGAGCGCCGTCGTTTCGTTTGTTAAGTCCGCTTACTTGTATTCAGCAGCATTGGACGCATCGACCAGCACGGTGCCGGTATCGACCCAAGCGTCGACAGTTTCGCCCTTCTTGAGCTTGATCAGGCTTTCAATGCCGAACTTGCCCATATTGGTTGGTGCCTGAGCAATCGAAGCTTCCATGTCACCAGCGATGATGGCATTGGCAGCATCTGGGTTGGCGTCAAAACCAACGATGGTGATCTTGTCGAGAAGCGCTGCCTGTTTGACAGCTTCAACAGCACCGAGCGCCATATTGTCGTTCGAGCCGAAGATACCAGCAAGGTTTGGATTACCAGCCAGAATGGTTTCGGTCACAGAAATACCGGTCGCACGATCCCAGTTTGCTGGCTGTTCGGCCACGATCTTGAGGCCGCAACCTTCAAGACCACCCTTAGCACCATTGTACCGTTCCTGACCGGTCGACTGGCTGATCAGGCCCTGCAGAATGGCGACTTCAGCGCCGCTCGGCAGGTTGTCACAAAGATACTTGGCGGCAAGTGCAGCGCCGACTTCGTTGTTGGTGCCGATGAAGGAAACGCCTTCATTGGTGCCACGGGTGTCGACGAACACCACTGGAATGCCCTGAGCCTTAGCTGCCTCCACAACCGGGGCCAGAGCGTTTGGATCGGTTGGAGCCAGCGCAATGCCGTCAACCTTCTGTGCGATCAAGTCTTCGATCTGGTTGATCTGAGCCTGAACGTCGGATTCCTGTGGCGGAGCCACAACAATCACTTCAACGCCATGCTCAGCACCGGCCGCCTTGGCACCGGCTTCAACAGCGGCCCAGAACGGGTTGCCCGCGCCGGGGCCCTTCATACCGAGCACATAGGTTTCTGCCTGTGCGCCGATTGCCATGGTTGCGAAAGCAACGCTAGCGAGTAGTACAGCTTTCATCACGGTCCTCCCTAAGAACCACTCCACTTGAAACTACGGTTCGGTCCGGCTGGAGTGCACCGGACCGACCTGTTGGTAAAATCCTAGCGGCGAACCGATGCCCGACGACGGACCACGTCGATCCAGACCGCGAAGATAATGACGGCACCAATAAGAACCATCTGCCAGAACGGGCTGACATTGTTGATGTTTAGGCCGTTCCTCAAAAGCCCCATGATCAACACACCAGCCAGAACGCCGATCACCGTGCCACGCCCACCAAAGAAGGACGCACCGCCAATGATAACCGCCGCAATGGCGTCAAGTTCAAGCCCGATCCCCGCATTGGGGAAACCAGAGTCCGTACGACCAGCGAGCAACAACCCGCCAAGACCAGCAAAGAACCCCGAGATAACGTAGACCAAGACCAGCACGCGGTCGACGTTGACCCCGGACACACGAGCCGCCTGCGGATTGCCGCCAATGGCATAGATATGACGACCCACATTGGTCTTCTCGAGGAAGAACCACAGGCCCACGGCACAGACCGCAACCAGAAGGAGCGAGGCCGGAATACCTGCCGGTGGCGCAAAAATGCCAAGGTCATAATAGGCCTGCCCGATGTACCGTACTTCAGGCTGCAGACCCGAAACCGGCGCGCCATTGGTGGCGAGATAGGTCAGACCGCGAGCGATATTGAGCGTGCCGAGCGTCATGATGAACGGGTGCGGTAGCTTCAGCCACGTCAGGCCAATGCCGTTGACGAGACCCACTGCGATCCCAACGAGCGGCCCAATCAGAATAACGACCGGCCACGGCAGCCCCATCTTGCTGGCGACCGCCAGACACACCATTCCCAAGGCCATGGTTGAACCGACCGACAAGTCGATACCGGCGGTAACGATGACGACGAACATGCCGAGCGCCAACAGCGCCAAGGTCGCGTTCTGCTTGAGAATATTGGTCAGGTTCTGCGGTGTCAGGAACACGTCAGGACGCGACAGCGCAATCACAAAGGCCATCACCAGAACGACGATGATAATGCCGTAGGACTCAAGGAATTTGGAGAGCTTGGGGTTATACATCTCAGGCTCCTACAGACGGTCATGAGCAAGGGCTTCATTGTGCCCCTTGGTGCCCATGATCCAACCGATCACTTCGTTACGATGCGTTTGATCCAGCGGCGCTTCAGCGAAATTCGTGCCCTGATAGAGCGCCATGACGCGGTCGCAGCAGTAGAAGATATCGTCCATACGGTGCGAGATGATGATCACCGCCACACCGTGGTCCTTCAGCCGTTTGATCAAGTCGAGCACCTTGCCCACTTCCTTGATCGCCAAGGCGGCAGTCGGCTCATCCATGATAACCAGACGCGCATCAAACGCCGTCGCACGGGCAATTGCCACAGCCTGACGCTGCCCACCGGAGAGATCTTCGGTGTTCTGGTCGACCGACTTCACATGAATGTGGAGGTTATCGAGATGCTTCTTAGCCATCTCTCGGGACTTGCTGTGGTCAATGACAGTCAGCGGCCCGAACTTCACACCCGGCTCGCGCCCCATATAGATGTTTTCGTAAATGGGCATGTTTCCGGCGAGCGCGAAGTCCTGATAGACCATCTCAATGCCTTGAGCACGAGCGTCCTTGGGGCTAGAAAACCGCACCGGCTTGCCGTCGAGCACCAATTCGCCTTCAGAAGGCTGAAACAGGCCCGACAGAATTTTCATCAAGGTCGACTTGCCCGCGCCATTGTCACCAACAACGCCCAGCACTTCACCTTTGCCAACATGGAAGTTCACATCATGCAGAGCGGTGATCGCCCCGAAATGCTTTGCTACTCCCCGCGCCTCCAACAGAGGCACCTGCGTATGAGCCATGTCTGTTCCTCCCAGTCACAGCAGCAAATAGAACGCCTGTTCATATTTGCGAGTTAGTAGAACATTCATTCCATCTATGTTAGAAAGCGTCAACAGTATTCTTCAAACAAATTGCTCGCCTTTTGAGCCAAACAGCGAAGACCACTGACACCATTGAATAATCTTCTCCCTCGCAGGGATCGCTCTGGAGTATTTTAGAATGACCAACTCAAAACACACTCCAGAATCCAACAACAAGCTAGCCCCGCCCCGCGATTATTCTGCCTTGCGCGACATGGTTGTTGCGCGCTGGGAAGACCTCCCCAAGCGCCTAACCGAAGTTGCTCGCTACGCACTAGATAATCCTGATGAAATTGCTTTTGGAACGGCAGCCTCGATCGCCGCCAAGGCCAATGTTCAACCATCGACCCTGGTTCGCTTTTCCCAGTCGCTCGGCTACCAAGGCTTTTCCGATCTGCAGGATGTGTTCCGCTCCCGTCTGCGCGATCAGGTGATTGGCTATGACCAACGCCTCGCCAAGTTCGGCGAGAATGCGGACGGCAAGTCCCGCTCCACTTTGATTCTGGAAGGGGTCACCGAAGCCGCCAGCACCTCGCTCGCGGCGCTGCAGAGCCGTACTCAGCCTGACCAGCTCGACAAGGCCCTCGACATCCTTACCCCCGCCGAGACCATTTATTTGGTCGGCCTGCGCCGCTCGTTCCCGGCCACGTCTTATCTGGCTTATGTCTTGGGCAAGCTCGGAATTAAGTCCATGCTGATCGATGCGGTCGGCGGGCTCGCTCCAGAGCAAGCCAGCTTCATCACCCCGCAGGACGCCGCCATCACCATCTCCTTCACACCCTATGCGAGCGAGACGGTCGCCCTCACCCAGCAAGTGCGGGAGCGCGGGGCAAAAGTGGTGGCCATTACGGATTCAGTCTTCTCGCCACTGACAGCGCAGTCGGACCTCTGGTTTGAATTGGCCGAGGCTGACTTTGAAGGGTTCCGCACCCTTAACGCAACGATCACCCTCGCAATGGCAATCGCAGTTGGAATTGCCGACCGCCGCAAAGCGACGGCCGGCTAAATTATTGCCCAAAGGCAGACGTCAGAGCTTGATGACCGAACCGGTCTTCAGGCTCTCGGTTGCAGCTTCCGCCAGCTTCTGCGCCATCAGACCATCATGGCCAGACGCACGCGGAGCCTCACCCTTTTCCAGATAATCCAGGAATTTACGGATCTCGGCTGTGTAAGCTGCCTGGTATCGTTCAACGAAGGAGAACGGGATGGCGTCTTCGGTCCAACCGTTTTCATTCGCCAATTCCACAGTGGTGTTGTGAATATTGGCAGCGCGCAGCAGGCCCTTAGAGCCATGCACTTCAATGCGCTGATCATGCCCATAGGTGGCGCGACGCGAATTGGTGATGACAACCATTTTCCCTGAAGCAGTCTGCATATGCACCGCCGCGGTGTCGATGTCGCCCGCCTTGCCAATGGCCGGATCAGTCATCACGCCACCCAGGGCATGAACCGTCGCCACTTCTTCGCCGCCGAGCAGGAAGCGCGCCATGTCAAAGTCATGGATCATCATATCGCGGTAGAGGCCACCCGAGCGCTCGATATAAGAGACTGGCGGCGCCGAAGGATCGCGGCAGGTGATGGTAATGATTTCTGGGTCACCAATTTCACCAGCGCGCAAACGCTTTTCAAGCACCGAAAAATTCGGATCGTAACGACGGTGGAAGCCGATCATCAGCGGCACACCGGCCGCATCGACAACCTTCAAGCATTCTTCAATGCGCGACACTGAAAGCGACACTGGCTTTTCGCAAAGGATCGCCTTACCCGCACGCGCCGCCATCTCAATCAGATCGGCATGGGTATCGGTCGGTGTCGCGATCAGAATGGCATCCACGTCGGACGCGGCAATAACCTCCTCCAGCGGAGCGGTTTTCGCGCCAACAACCTCGGCCAGCTTGCTCGCAGCGTCAGGCATCGCGTCAGCAATATAGCTGACCTTCGCACGGCCTGAGCTCGCAATAGAACGAGCGTGCACATTGCCAATACGCCCTGCCCCAAGAATACCGAAACGCAACATGAGTTTGCCTCCTAACAATCTCGCCGCGCATGTAGCGTTGCACGGACCTCACGCCAAGTCATAGTGATTTGCGTCATTCCGAAAAGAATTTCAACATCAAAATAGAACGTACATTCCAGATTGACGAAGTGGCGGAATTGATGTTTCACTCAAAACAACACATCCGCGAGCTCTGGACAGCGCGCGCATCGAGATTCTGAGGAGGCAATCGATGAGTGAGGTACACCCCACGCTCGACATTATTACTCTAGGCCGCGCCTCGGTCGACCTCTATGGCCAACAGATTGGCACACGACTCGAAGACACTGTCAGCTTCGCCAAGTCGGTTGGCGGTTGCCCGGCCAACATAGCCATTGGTTCGGCCCGTCTGGGCCTGAAATCGGCATGGCTTGGCCGCGTCGGTAACGAACAATTCGGTCGCTACATCACCGAACAAATGGCCCGCGAAGGCGCATCGACCGACGGGATCACCATCGACCCGACCCGCCTCACCGCCCTCGCTATTCTCGGCATTGAAGACGACAAGAAATTCCCACTCCTGTTTTATCGCGAAAACTGCGCCGACATGGCACTGAGCGAAGACGATGTGGACGAGACATTCATTCTGAGCGCGGGTGCCATCCTCGTCACCGGCACCCACTTCTCCCGCGCCAATACGGCTGCGGCCCAGTTCAAGGCGATCAAAATCGCCCGCGAAAACGGCATGAAGGTCGTTTTCGACATTGATTACCGCCCAAACCTGTGGGGCCTTGCTGGCCACAATGCAGGCGAAGAGCGCTACATCGCCTCCGACACTGTCTCGCAAAAGCTGCGCGACGTGCTACCCCATTGCGATCTCATCGTCGGCACTGAAGAAGAAGTGCTCATTGGCTCCGGCGCTGATGATCTGCACGAAGCCCTCCGCACCATTCGCGCCCACTCCAGCGCCACCATCGTTCTCAAGCGCGGCCCCATGGGCTGCATCGTTTACGAAGGCGACATTCCAAACGATTTGGAAGACGGCATTATCGGCCAGGGTTTTCCAATCGAGGTCTACAATACGCTGGGTGCTGGCGATGCTTTCATGAGCGGGTTCCTCCGCGGCTGGCTGCGCAACGAGCCGCTCGACACTTGCGCCACTTGGGCCAATGCCTGCGGTGCCTTCGCTGTCTCCCGCCTCCTCTGCTCTGCCGAAATCCCGAGCTTTGTTGAGCTGCAGGATTTCCTCGCCAAGGGAAGCTCTGAACGCGCCCTGCGCAAAGACGCGCGCATCAATCACATCCACTGGGCGACCACGGCCCGCCGCCGCGATTATCCGACCCTCAAGGCTTTCGCGATTGACCATCGCATCCAGCTCGAAGACGTCGCTGACCGACTTGGCGCGCCGCGCGAAAAGATCTCCGAATTCAAGGTGCTCGCTGTGCAGGCTGCCGCCCGCGTTGCCGATGGCCGCAATGGCTTTGGCATGCTGCTCGACGACAAATACGGCCGCGACGCGCTGTTTGCCGCCTCGAAAGTACCAGACTTCTGGATTTCCAAGCCTTTGGAAGAGCCCGGCTCGCGCCCGCTGCGCTTCGAGTTCAGCCAGGACGTGGGCTCGCGTCTCGTCGAATGGCCGATTGATCACTGCATCAAATGCCTCTGCTTCTACCATCCAGACGACCCGGCCGATCTGCGCGCCACCCAGATCGACAAGCTCAAAACCCTGCACGAAGCCGCTCGCAAAATCGGCCGCGAACTTCTGGTCGAAATCATCGCGGGCAAACACGGCAAACTTGACGCCAACACCATCGCTCGTGCCCTTCAGGACGTCTACGACGCCGGAATAAAGCCCGATTGGTGGAAGCTCGAACCACAAGCCTCGCCCGAGGCTTGGGTCGCCATTGACGACACCATTGAACGCAACGATCCGCTCTGCCGCGGCGTCGTGCTCCTCGGCCTAGAAGCGCCCCGCGCCGAGCTCGAAGCAGCGTTCAAAGCCACCACTGCCTCGCGCACCGTAAAAGGCTTCGCTGTCGGCAGAACACTCTTTGCCAGCGCCGCCGAAAAATGGTTGGCTGGCACCATCACCGACGCTGAAGCCGTGGAGGATATGGCCCAGCGTTTCGCCGAACTCGTTTCGGCTTGGGAGCAGAGGGGGAACGCATGACCCAAACTATTCGCCTCACCATGGCTCAAGCCGTGGCGCAATTCCTCGCGGCTCAACGCACCATTATCGACGGCAAGAACGTTCCGATTTTTGAAGGCGTCTGGGCAATCTTTGGCCACGGCAATGTCGCGGCCATGGGCGAGGCGCTGTATTCGGTCAAAGACAAATTGCCGACATATCGCGCTCACAATGAGCAAGGCATGGCTCACGCCGCCATTGCTTATGCCAAGGCCAATTTCCGCCAGCGCTTCATGGCCTGCACCACCTCCATCGGCCCCGGCGCGACCAATATGGTCACCGCCGCCGCTCTGGCCCATGTGAACCGCCTGCCCGTGCTTTTCCTGCCCGGCGACGTGTTCGCCAATCGCCGCCCCGACCCTGTGTTGCAGCAGGTCGAAAACTTTGCCGACGGCACTGTCTCGGCCAATGACTGCTTCCGCCCGGTATCGCGCTATTTCGACCGCATCACCCGCCCTGAGCAGATCATCTCCGCTCTCCGCCGCGCCATGCAGGTGCTCACCGATCCCGTCGATTGCGGCCCAGTCACCCTTGCACTGTGCCAAGACACGCAGGCCGAGGCTTACGACTACCCAAGCTCATTCTTCGATGAAACCATTTGGTCGCTCCGCCGCCAGGGTCCGGACGAGAATGAACTCGCTGCCGCTGTCGCAGCACTTCAGAACGCCAAGCAACCGGTGATCATCTCCGGCGGTGGCGTGCTCTATTCCGGGGCCACAGAGGCATTGCGCAGCTTTGCCGAAACCCACGGCATCCCCGTTCTCGAAACTCAGGCCGGAAAATCCTCCCTGCCCCATTCGCACCCGCTTAACATGGGTTCGGTTGGTGTTACGGGTTCCTCGGCCTCCAATCAGCTGGCAGAAGCCGCTGACGTGGTCCTCGCCGTCGGCACCCGCCTTCAGGATTTCACAACCGGCTCCTGGGCCCTATTCAAAAACCCGAACGTTAAATTCATCGGCCTCAACGTCGCCGCCCCCGACGCTGCCAAGCACCGCGCCTTGCCGCTCGTCTCCGATGCAAAGCTGGGCCTTAAGGCTCTCAGCGCCGCTCTGAGCACGACCAAAGCTCCGGCGACATGGACCGACAAAGCTGCATCCGGCAAAGCCGAATGGCTCAAGGCCGCGAATGCCGCGACCGCTTCGTCAAATGCGCAACTTCCATCCGACGCTCAGGTGATCGGAGCTGTTCAGCGCGCCATCCCCGACGCCATTGCCGTCTGCGCGGCAGGTGGTCTGCCCGGCGAATTGCACAAGCTCTGGCAGGCCGAAAAGCCGGGCCATTACCACCTTGAATACGGCTTCTCCTGCATGGGCTACGAGATCGCTGGCGGTCTCGGCGTCAAGCTGGCGCGGCCCGACGAAGACGTCGTCGTCATGGTCGGCGATGGCTCTTACATGATGATGAATTCCGAGCTCTCGACCTCGGTCATGATGCGCAAAAAGCTCATCGTCGTGCTGTTGGACAATCGCGGCTACGGTTGCATCAATCGCCTACAAATGGGCACCGGCGGAGCCAACTTCAACAATCTGCTTGAAGACGCCAATATCGAAATCATGCCCGATATCGACTTCGCCCTCCATGCCCGCGCTCAGGGCGCGCATTCGGAAAAAGTCGCCTCCATCGCCGAACTCGAAACCGCCCTCGCCGCTGCCAAATCCCGCGACATGACCTCGGTCATCGTCATCGACACCGATCCGCTGATCACCACGCAAGCGGGCGGTCACTGGTGGGATGTGGCTGTGCCGGAAGTGTCAGACCGCGCCGAAGTCCGCACCAAGCGCGCCGAATACGAAACCAATATTACTCGCCAGACCATCGGCTAAGTCTTTTCTAGGGAACACGAAGAATGATCCGCATCGGTGCAAACCCCATAGGCTGGTCCAATGATGACATGATCGAGATTGGTGGCGAAACCAGTCTCGAAACCTGTCTGACCGAAGCGCGCGAAGCTGGCTTCACCGGCATGGAGCTTGGCAACAAGTTCCCGCGCGTCGCCAGCCAACTCCGCCCGATCCTTGAGGCCCACGGCCACAACCTCGTCTCCGGCTGGTATTCGGTTGAATTGCTCACGCGCGACGTCGCCGCCGAACTCAAGGCCGCCGAAGCCCACGCCACGCTCCTGCGCGACATGGGCTGCAAAGTCTTCATCGTCTGCGAAACGTCCAACGCCATCCATGGCCAGATCAACACCCCGCTCTCGGCGCGTCCGGTCTTGGGCAAAGCGGATTGGAAGCAGTTCGGTGAGCGCCTCACAGCCTTCGCCGAAGCGATCAAGGCGCAGTACGGTCTGACGCTGGTCTATCACCACCACATGGGCTCCATCGTCCAGACCGAAGCCGAAATCGACCGCCTGATGGCCGTCACCGGCCCGGCCGTGCATCTCCTGCTCGACACCGGCCACATCACTTGGGGCGGCGGCAATCCGGCCCGCGTCGCGCGCAATCACCGTGCACGCATTGGCCACGTCCATTGCAAGGACGTCCGCGCCGAGGTCATGAAACAGTCGAACTCGGAAGACTGGTCCTTCCTCAATTCAGTCCTCGCAGGTGTCTACACCGTCCCCGGCGATGGCGTGGTCGATTACCCCGCCGTTTTTGCCGAAATCTCGGGCTACGAAGGCTGGGTGGTCGTGGAAGCCGAACAGGACCCGAAAAAGGCCAATCCGCTGCAATACGCCAAGCTCGGCTACAAAAACCTACGTGGCTACCTTGAAGCCGCTGGTTTCACCGTCACCGAATAAAGCGAGAAACCGACATGTCTAAACTGCTCGTCAAACCAAACGGCACCTCCGGCAAAGTCATCGACGTTACGCCGGAAAGTGCAGGCTGGACCTATGTCGGCTTCACCCTCCACAAGCTCAGTCCCGGCCAGTCGGTCAGCGCCCCAACAGGCGACCGCGAGGTCTGTCTCGTCCTCGTCTCCGGCACAGCCGACATCACCGCCGGGTCCGAAAACTTCCCATCTGTCGGCAAGCGCACCTCGCCTTTCGAAGGCAAGCCCGAAGCCGTCTACGTCCCCGGCCATTCCAACTGGTCGGCAAAAGCCGTAACCCAAGTCGAACTGGCCGTCTGCTCCGCACCAGCGCTCACCGAGAAAAAGGCCCGCTTTATCTCGTCGGACGACATGAGCCAGGAGGTTCGTGGCAAAGGCACCAATGTGCGCCACGTCACCAATATCCTACCCGAGACCGACCCAACCGCGGACTCGCTCCTTGTGGTGGAAGTCATCACCCCCGGTGGCCACACCTCGTCCTATCCGCCCCACAAGCACGACAAGGACAATCTGCCCGCCGAGAGCTTTTTGGAAGAAACCTATTATCACCGTCTCAACCCGCCGCACGGCTATGCCTTCCAGCGCGTTTACACCGATGATCGCTCGCTGGACGAAACCATGCTCATCGAAGACGGCGTCACCGCGCTGGTGCCCAAGGGCTACCACCCCTGCGCCACCATCCACGGCTACGACCTTTACTACCTAAACGTCATGGCCGGCCCGACCCGCATCTGGAAGTTCCACAACCAGGCCGAACACGAGTGGCTGCTTAAAAAGTAGCGCCAAAAACACAAAAGCCGGGGTCATGCCCCGGCTTTTTCATTGTCGCAGTTCATGGCAAGCGGCTCCGCCACTCGGCTCGACCAAGACGGCAAGTGAGCCCGGCCTTAAGAAGATGCGGCACGCTGCTCAGATAGCAACCCTGACAAAATCGCTTTCATATCCGCGACTTCCTGCGCTGTGACCGCCACCGTCAAATCACCATGCACGAACTTGTTCCGCTTAGCGGCCATTCCCCGCATTTGAGCAGCTTGCCCCGGCAGAATATCACCCCGCCCCGCCAATAGCTCAACCAGCCGCCCAGGAGACTGTGGGCGCTGAGTATGATCGGGATAGATGTGCCGCACCAAAGCCTCGGCTAAAGACCAAAGCTTAATCAGCGCCAACCTCGTATCGACAGACCCAATGTCATCGACCGCCTGCAACTCAGATTGGAGCTGATAAAGAGCGAGTTTCGGCAATTCGTCCTGCGCCTGCCCATAATAGACAACCTGAAATTTCCAATCCGGGTGGCGCTGAAACAGTGACCGCACGCGCTCCAAGTTCTGCTCAGCACTTGGATTACTTTTCACACCTTTAGATTTGACCTCAATGGCAAATTTCTCATTACCCTTGGTCGCAATCATATCCGGTTGATAGTACCGGAAGACGTCTTCTAACCCAGCGAAACTGCGGGGTTCGACCTGCACGTCAAAGCCACGCGCTTGCCACTCTATAGCAAGTTGTTCGGTCATTTCATTCGCGGCACTAGATACAGCGCTCATAGCGAAACTCCGACAGCGGAAACCTCATCAACGCATATGTAGAGCACAGGATCCTCCACAGCCATAGCGCTGAGCAGAACTTCGCTAGGTGCAACAAATGCGGCTGCATCGCGCACATTGAACCTTTGCACCAGCGCTCGATCGACAATGGCATCATCAGTGTAAACTCTAGGTACCAGTGCATCCATCGTCAATTTCACGATGTTATCTATGTCCCCGAGCATCGGGCTTGCCGGAAAATAGAACATCGTGAAGGACAGCCTAGGCCAATCATGAAACGCCCATAGTTTAGCATCAATTTCGTTCTCCGCATCGCGGAGTGCGGCTTCCGCTGCCTCAAGCACCAAACGCTGCCAAGCTGCCCGAGCCCGGCTATTGCCTGACTGCAAAGTCACCGGCGTACCAACCACTAGAAATTCTATCGGTAGTGATGGCCACATTGCTTGAAGCTCTCGATTGTGACTTCTGTTCTGAAACTGGCGAACGTGCCTAACAGGGTGTCATTCAATAAAAGCAGATTAGGCGGAACAGCGAAACGCGGGAGAAATCCCAGCCCAAAACTCCCCCGCCCCAAGCCCGCCGCAACTGCGCATTAAGTCAATCTCCACAGCCTCCCAAAGCTGCGCCAAAAACCATTGCCTTGCGCCCATTCCGCACTATGGTCACGGCGAAATAACCCGAGATTGAGCGACATGTCCGAAATCGACACCCGCATTGCCAAACAGATCGCCACCGAAATTGCGGCACGCCCTGAACAGGTGCGCTCCGCCGTGGAATTGCTCGATGGTGGCGCGACGGTTCCGTTCATTGCCCGTTACCGTAAGGAAGTCACCGGGGGCCTAGACGACACCCAGCTGCGCAACCTTGCCGAGCGCCTGACCTATCTGCGCGAGCTCGAAGCCCGCCGCGCGTCCATCATCAAATCCATCGATGAAAAAGGCCAGCTCACCCCCGAGCTGACCGCCTCGCTCGTCGGCGCGACCACCAAGGCCGAGTTGGAAGATCTCTATCTTCCCTATAAGCCGAAGCGCCGTACCAAGGCCGAAATCGCCCGCGAACGCGGCCTTGCGCCCCTCGCCGAAGCCATTCTGGCCAACCACGCTGCCGACCCCTACAAACTCGCCGAAGCCTACATGACCGACGAGGTCCCGGGCACGAAGGAGGCGCTCGAAGGCGCGCGCGATATCGTCGTGGAAGGCCTCACGGAAAATGCCGCCCTCCTCGGCCAACTGCGCGCCTATATGCGCGACAAGGCCATGCTTGTCTCCTCCGTCCTCAAGGGCAAGGAAGCCGAAGGCCAAAAATTCTCGGACTATTTTGAGCATTCCGAACGCTGGAACAAAACCGCTGGCCACCGTGCTCTGGCGATGATGCGCGGCCGCGACGAAGGCTTTCTGGGTCTCGACATTACCATCGATGCCGACCTAACCGATCCAGTAAAACCTGTCGAACGCATGGTTGGCGCAGCGCTGTCCGCACAAGGCTCTGGCGCTGGCGACATCTGGCTGCGCGAAGTCGCCGCTTGGGCATGGCGCGCCCGCCTCTCCGTCTCGCTTTCGGTCGATCTCATGGTCGAACTGCGCGAACGCGCCGAGGCCGAAGCCATCACCGTTTTCGCCCGCAATTTGAAAGATCTGCTACTCGCCGCCCCCGCTGGCGCCCGCACCACCATCGGCCTCGATCCGGGCATTCGCACCGGCGTAAAAGTGGCCGTTATCGACAAGACCGGTAAAGTCTTGGATACCGATACCATCTACCCCTTCCAGCCACGCAATGACGTGATGGGTGCGCAAGCAGCCCTCGGCCTGCTCATTAAAAAGCATGGCGTTGAACTCATCGCTATCGGCAATGGCACCGGCTCCCGCGAGACCGAAAAGCTCGTCGCCGATCTGATTGAGCGCCTCCCCGCGCCAAAACCCACCAAGGTCATCGTCTCGGAAGCTGGCGCGTCGGTCTATTCCGCCTCCCAGCTTGCAGCCAATGAATTCCCCGATCTCGACGTTTCGCTGCGCGGCGCGGTTTCCATCGCCCGTCGCCTGCAAGACCCGCTGGCCGAACTGGTCAAGATTGAGCCCAAGGCCATTGGCGTCGGCCAATATCAGCACGACGTCGATCAGGGCCGCTTGGGCCGGCAGTTGGACGCCGTTGTTGAAGACGCTGTGAACGCCGTCGGCGTTGATCTCAACACCGCTTCCGCCCCGCTCCTCGCGCGCATCTCGGGCCTCTCCTCCTCGGTTGCCGACGCCATTGTGTTGCACCGCAACGAAAACGGCCCCTTCGCCAATCGGAAAGCACTGCTCAAGGTCGCACGCCTCGGCCAGCGCACCTTTGAGCAAGCTGCGGGCTTCCTCCGCATCACCGATGGCGACGAGCCGCTGGACGCCTCCGCCGTGCACCCGGAGGCCTATGGCGTCGCCCGTAAAATCGTCAAATCCTGTGGCCGCGATCTGCGCACGCTGCAAAACGATAAAACCGCGCTCGCCAACATCGACCCGCGCCAGTTCGTTGACGACCGTTTTGGTCTGCCGACGGTCAAGGACATCCTCGCCGAACTCGAAAAGCCCGGCCGCGACCCGCGCCCTGCCTTCAAAACCGCCACCTTCGCCGAAGGCATTGACGAGATCAAACATCTCGTCCCCGGCATGTTGCTCGAAGGTACCGTCACCAATGTCGCCGCCTTCGGCGCTTTCGTCGACATTGGCGTCCATCAGGACGGTCTTGTCCACGTCTCGGCCCTTGCCGACAAATTCGTCAAAGACCCGCATGAAGTGGTCAAGGCGGGTGATGTGGTAAAAGTGCGCGTGGTCGAAGTCGACGTCGCCCGTAAACGCATTGCGCTCTCTATGCGCAAGGACGACACCCCCATCCAGCGCGAGCGCGGCAATGAACGCCCGAATGAGCGTCCAAGCGGCAATGCTCGCCCGAACAATGCGCGCCCGCCCAACCAGCGCCCAGCCCAGTCCAACTCTGGTGGCGCCTTTGGCTCTCTCGGTGACCGTCTCAACGACGCCTTCAAAAAGCGCACATAACAGCAAAAAGTGGGGCGACACTGTCGCCCCACTTGTCTTTTGACACCGCCTTCAAGGCAGACGCACCGTATGGTTTGGCTCAAACTCGGCCTTGCCAAAAGTGGCGCGCAGATTGTTGTCGGTCCATTCAAACGGATAGCCCAGCTTGAGCGGCATAGCCTCGGTCAGCTGGCGCTGAATTTCATTCGGCAGGTTGAAATCGCCCGCATGGAGGTTCTCCTCCACCTGCTCCACCTTGCGCGCCCCAATGATCGCAGCGGTAACCTGATGATTACCGAGTAGCCAGCTTAAGGCCACTTGGCTTGGGGTTTTGCCGAGCTGCTTGGCCACCGCGACCAGCACATCAATGGCCTTGAGAGCATCGTCGAACCAATAGCGCGGCAGAGCAATCGACGCCTGAATGCCCATGCGCGTATCGGCGTCGGGCTTATCCTTGCCCTGATATTTTCCCGAAAGCATCCCCGCCGCCAGCGGGCTCCAGCAGATCATCCCCACACCCGCATCCTCACATGCGGGCAGGATTTCGCGTTCCACATCGCGACGAATGAGATTGTAGAGATGCTGTGCCGATATCAGCTTCTCATAGCCCTTAGCCTCCGCCAGCGTATTCGCCTTGGAGATTTGCCAGCCGTAGAAATTGGAGCACCCAAGGTAACGCACCTTGCCTGAGCGCACCAAATCCTCCGCCGCCCGCATGCTTTCCTCAATCGGCGTATAGGGGTCTGGCCCGTGGAACTGGTAGAGATCGATATAGTCGAGCCCCATGCGTTTGAGGCTCTTCTCGCACGCCTCAATGATATGTTTTCGCGACAGCCCGCGCGAGGTCACGGCGCTATTGGTCGGAAACCAGCACTTCGTTGCCACGACCAGATCGTCGCGGACAAAATCCTTGAGCGCGACCCCGAGCATGCGCTCGCTATCTCCCCCCGAATAGCCGTCCGCCGTATCAATGAAATTGCCACCGCCCTCGACAAAGGCACGCACGATGGCCGTCGACCCCTCCTGGTCGCAGCCCCACTGTTTATTGCCAAAGGTCATAGTGCCGAGGCAGAGGCGTGAGACCAAAAGGCCCGACTGTCCCAAATAGCGATATTTCATAATCCCCTCCTCCTTGGACTAATCAAAGAAACCGGCGTCTTCCTCCGCGAGATATTTTTTGCCCCCTTCAGCATCAATGTCCAGCCCAAGGCCAGGCGCTTCGAGCAGATCGACATGGCTATTGGTGACGATCTTCTTGGGCAGGCCAATGACTATATCCGTCCACCATGGGTCAGAGGCGCTCGGATATTCAAAGGCGATGAAATTGGCGGGCAGCGTGGCGCAGACATTGATCAATGCGCCCAAGCCCAGCAGACCGTTGGCCGTGCCATGCGGGGCCATCATGATCGAGTGCATATAGGCGTGCTCCGCCACCCACTTCAGCTCGGCGATCCCGCCAATATCCGCCGGGTCCGGCCCGACGACGCGCACGGCCTGCGTTTCAATCAGCTCTTTGAAATTATGCCGGAGATAAATCTGCTCGCCCGTGTGGATCGGCGTTGAGGTAGACACGGTCAGCTCGCGATAGGCTTGCGGATTGACCCAGGGAACATAGTCCCCCGTCAGCATATCCTCGAGCCACATGAGGTCATATTTCTCTACCGCCCGCGCAAAGCGGATGGCATCGTTGAGAAACCACCCCGGCCCACAATCGAGCGCAAGGGATACCTTATCCCCCAGCACCTCCTTCATGGCCGAGACGCAATCGAGCATGTGATTGAACCCACGCTCAGAGATCTGCCCCTGATCCATCGCCCCATGATAGCCCGCCTTGGTCTGGCGCGGCCCATAGTGGAAGTCGTCTATGCTGTCCTTCATGTTGGAGTGGAAGCTGATCCCCTGCTTCACCATGAAGAAGTTCTCGTCGCGCTCCATCATCCATTTCACATCCGCCGCATAATCCTCAGGCCGATCGCCGGTGCGCTTCTGCCGGATGGAACCGTTGTAGACGCGCACACTATCGCGCACCTTCCCGCCCAGCAGCTTATAGGCGGGCACACCTGCCGCTTTACCGGCAATATCCCAGAGCGCGTGCTCAATGGCACTAACAGCCGCCCCATAAGGCTTGAACGACCCGCGCTGGCGGATTTTCATCATGCAGCGCTCGACGTCTGTCGGGTCCTCCCCAATCAGAGCCTCTTTGAAATGCAATACGAAGGGCTTGAGATAGGTCTTGGTGAATTCCACCTCACCTAAGCCATAAAGCCCTTCATCGGTCACAATGCGAACAATAGGGTGACGCCCGATAACGGCGCAGCGCAGATCAGTAATCTTCATGGGTCCCCTCCCGAAAAAAGATAAGACCTAGGCGCTTGCACTCCCTGGTGCTTTGAGACGCGCTAGGCGCATTTGCTCGATAATATGGCGCCCAGAACCCTCCACGTGCTGGGCAACAATAGCTGCGGCCTTCTCCGCGTCTTGCTTGCGGATCGCCTCAATCAGCTCTCTATGTTCCCGCACCACCGTCTGGCGACGGCTCAAGGATGTCGGGAATTTTCGCGCGATAGAGCGCAAAATCTCTCTGTGCCGCCACCAAAGGTCCGCCGCGTGGCGATTATAGTGCCGACCATAAATGACCATGTGAAATTGCGTATCGAGCTGGCCGTGCTTTTCCGGATCACCGAAGTTCAAACTCTCGATCTGATCCTGAATGCGTTCCAGTTCGGCGATATCCGGATCACTGGCAATCGTGCAAAACCACCGCGTCAGCGAGGGCTCAATGAGCATCTCGATCTCGCAAATGTCGCGCACGAAATCCTCGTCAATGCGCACCACCCGTGCCCCACGATTGGGCTCGATCGTCACCAGCCCTTCGCCACGCAAAACCTGTAACGCTTCGCGCACCGGATTGGTCGATGTGCCATAGGTCGCGGCCAGTTCGCCGATCTTCAATCGCGCCAATGGAGCCAGTCGGCCCGAGACAATATCGTCGCGGATCCTCTGGTAAATCGTGCTGTGTGAAACGTCGAAATCAGGCGCGGTCATGATGCTTTTTGCGCAACCAACATGCCCCATCTGTAGCGCCAGAACATCGACAAGCCAAGAGCGATCATCACATAATCAGATTCAGATAATGTACGATCTAATTGCCATTGACAGACAGGTTAACGTCTGTAACGTTTTCGACAGCAACAAAACGTTCATCGAAAGAACGATTGCCAGCAAGCAGGCAGTACGTCCCGTCAGGCCCCGCATGGTCTGGACTGCCACCTAAGGAGGCGCAGCTGAGATTACTCGCTGCGGGGAGGACAAACCTCGGCCGAGGGGGCTGAGAGCTTCTCCCATGATGAGGAGGACTACCAATGACACATTCGCAAGGCCGCTTCACGCGGTCGGGCTGGGCTTGTGCACGGCGTGTTTCTGCTTACGCCCTAGCCACAGCCACCACCGCATCCATGCTTTCACTTCCTGCCATGGCGCAGACGGTCGACCTCAGCAAATGGTCGCCCGAATACGTCAAATCCATTGCGGGCACCCACACATTTGACACCAATGGCGATTGCGCCGCTGTCGTCCCCGCCGACTACAAGGGCAAGGTCAGCTATTGGTACACTGGCCCCTTTGAAGCCGATCCCGAAATCGCCCACAAGGTCGACAAAGACTTCTGGGAAGCCTTCAAAGCCGCCTACCCCAATATCGAAACCGACGTTCAGTCGATCACTTATAACGAGCTCCTCGACAAGTTCCGCACCTCCCTGCTCGGCAATGCCGCGCCAATGGTCGTGCGCTTGCAAATTCTCGGTGGCGTCGAGTTCTCCGCCAAGGGCTATTTGAACCCACTCAAGCCCGAAGATGTCGGCTATTCCAGCTCCGATTTCTGGCCAGGCGCGATGAAATCCGTCACCTATGACGGCGTCCCCTACGGCATTCCGACCAATAACGAGACCATGGCGCTCATATGGAACGCCAAGATCTTCAAGGACGCCGGTCTCGATCCTGAAAACCCACCGGCCACTTGGGACGATCTCGTCACTTACTCGAAAACCATCAAAGACAAGCTCGGCATCTCTGGCTATGGCCTCGTCGCTAAGCAAAACGCGGGCAACACCCCGTTCCGCTTCATGCCTCAGCTCTGGGCCTATGGTGGTGGCGCGCTCGACGAAGCCGCTGACAGCCCGTCCTACACCGATGTCTGGGTGAACAACGATGGCTCCAAGGCGGCGCTGCAAGCCGCTGTGCAGATGTATGTGACCGATAAATCGGCTCCGACATCGGCCCTGACCAATACTCAGGCCGAAAATCAGGCGCCGTTCATTGCTGGCCAACTGGCCATGATGATCGCACACCCGTCTGAATACGCCCGCATGGTCGATCTTTCGAGCAAAGCCACCGGCACTGATAAAGCCGTGGCCGACGAAGTGATTGAGAACATGCGTTATGGCCTCATTCCAGAAGGCCCAGCCCGTCGTGCTGTGGTGTTCGGTGGCTCCAACCTCCACGTGGTCAAACCCGAATATGTCAACGGCGGTGCCTATGACGAACAGGCCGTAAAGGCGCTCGTCTGCATGTGGACCAGCCCGGAATGGTCAACCAAGCTCGCTTGGACAGGCTCCAACCCGGGTCACCTTGGTGGCTTCACCACCGAATGGATGAAAGAGCGTCTCGACACCATCAAATTCCTCGACGTCACCACCTCCATGCTGCCCAACGGCATTCCCTTCCCGGTTCTGCCCGAAAGCCCGGAAATCATGAACATCGTCATTCCGGACATGATGCAGAACGCGCTGACCGGAGCCATGACGGTTGATGAGGCGGTCAATGACGCCGCGGCCAAGATCGAAGAGATCATCGGCGGCTTCTAACCCGGTTTTCGCTCCCGAAACGCTGATCGGCGGTCGCAGGCCACCCGCCACCGCCGGTCACTCTCAAGCCTATAGGGACGTCTCTAATGACCAATATTTCAGGGCAGCCCGCCATGCGTGGGCGGCAGTTAGACGAGGTTTATCGTAAACCCAATGTCGCCGAACGGGCCTGGCAGAGCCGTGCAGACTATCTCTACGTCATGCCAGCCATTGTGGTGATGTTGGTGGTGATCGCTTACCCGGTCTACTACACCATTGAATTGAGCTTTTTCAAAACGCCGCCGAGCCTCCAGCTCAAAGACAAGATTTTCATCGGCTTTGACAACTACACCACCATTCTGGGCCAGGCCTCGTTTTGGAAGGTCACCGTCAACACGCTGATCTGGACCTTCTTCTCCACGCTCTTCGCTTTTGTGCTCGGCTTGGGCGCAGCCCTCGCCCTCCACCGCGAATTCGTCGGCCGGGCATTCCTGCGCGCCATTTTGCTGATTCCGTGGGTCGTCAGCGCCGTTGCAGCCTCTTACGTCTGGAAGTGGATGTACCACTCCGACTTTGGCGCCATTGGCGCGCTCATGGTGCAACTGGGCGTCACCGATCAGCCCATAAACTTCATCGACAACACCACCACCGCGCTGCCCTCGCTCATTGTCATCAACGTCTGGAAGGAATTTTCCTTCGCCATGATCATGCTCATGGCTGGCCTGCAGACCGTGCCCGAGCAATTGCTGCGCGCCGCCAAGGTCGATGGCGCCAATGCCTGGCAGCGCTTCTGGCATGTGACCTTCCCGCATTTGGCGGGCGTCTCCACCGTCACCATTCTTCTCTTGCTGGTGACAAACTTCAATTCCTTCATCATCCCTTGGCTCACCACCGGCGGCGGACCCGCTGGCGCGACCGACATCTGGATCACCCAGATTTATCAGCTCGCCTTTGGCCGCCAACGCTGGGGCGTGGCAGCGGCCTACTCGGTCCTGCTGTTCCTCATCATGATGACGCTAGGCTATTTCTATGTCCGCGCGCTCTCTCGCGGCGATGACAAGAGGGAAGTCGCATGAGCACTCTCACCGCATCGCAAGACCGCGCCGTTGCCAGAACCAGCTTTGACGGCTGGCGCTGGGGTGGCCGCTTGTTCTTGGTCTTTCTCGTCGGCTTCACCGTCATGCCTATGGCGTGGATGCTGATCACATCGCTCAAGACCGGCTTTGCCGCCATGCAATATCCACCGCAATGGTGGCCGACCGAGCCAACCCTCGACAATTACTGGCGGCTCCTCGATCCACGCGGGCAAGTGGGGCAGGATTTCCTGCGCTACTTCGGCAATAGCGTCTGGGTTTCCGTCGCCACCACAGTTCTCGCCGTGGTCGTCGCCGTCCCCGCGGCTTATGCCTTCTCCCGCTTCCGCTTTCCGGGCCGGACATTCCTCTTTTTCGCGGTTCTGCTGCGCAACATGTTCCCGGCGGTCATCTTCCTCGTCCCACTGTTCATCCTGATGCGCTGGCTGGGGCTGGTGAACACCCACGGATCGCTGATCCTCACCTATCTCACCTTCGGCCTCCCGCTCGCCATTTGGCTGCTCAAAGGCTTTTACGACAATATCCCGATCCAGCTGGAGCAAGCCGCCCGTATCGATGGCGCCACCCGCTTCCAAGCCTTCTTCTACATTGTCATGCCCCTCTCAACGCCGGGGATCATTGCCACCTCGATCTATTCCTTCATCGGCGCATGGAACGAATACATCTACGCCTACACCTTCCTGACCCGTCACGATCAGATGACGCTTCCGGTCGGCATTCAGCGCTTCTTCTCTGAAAACGCCACCGACTGGCCCGGCCTCATGGCCGCGACCTTCCTCATGAGCGTGCCCGTCGTGGTGCTGTTCCTTGTCCTTCAACGCTATTTCGTGCGGGCCCTCGCTGAGGGCGCCGTCAAGCACTAGGGAGCACTCCCATGGCTGAAGTCGTCCTCCAAAACATCATGAAGCGCTACGGCGATCTCTATGCCGTCAATGATGTGTCCTTCACCGTCAACGATGGCGAGTTCGTCGCCCTCGTTGGCCCCTCGGGTTGCGGCAAAACCACGACCCTAAACCTCATCGCCGGGCTCCTCCCTATCACGTCAGGGAACATCTCCATCGGTGATCGTAACGTTACCCGTCTTGATCCCAAAGACCGCGACATTGCCATGGTTTTTCAAAACTATGCGCTCTACCCGCAAAAGACGGTCTTTCAAAATCTGGCCTTTCCTTTGCAGATGCGAAAGCTGCCCAAGGACCAGATTGAGACCAAGGTGAAAGAGGCCGCCCGCGTCCTCGACATCACCCACCTGTTGGAGCGTCGCCCCCGCGAACTCTCAGGCGGTCAGCAACAGCGCGTTGCCTTGGGCCGGGCTCTGGTGCGCGATCCGCTGGTCTTTCTCATGGACGAGCCGCTCTCCAATCTCGACGCCAAGCTGCGCGTGCAGATGCGCTCCGAGATCAAACGCTTCCACCACAACCTCAACGCCACCATTGTCTACGTCACCCATGACCAGCTTGAAGCTGTCACCATGTCCGACAAAATGGCGGTGATGAACGGCGGCCTGCTCCAGCAATACGACGCTCCAGAGAAAGTCTTCGCCGATCCGGTGAACATGTTTGTCGCCAGCTTCGTCGGCTCTCCGGCCATGAGCCTTATTCCGCTCGAAGCCGTCACCCAAGGCGCCGATACTGTTCTGCGCTCTCCCGAAGGCTGGGACTTTACCCTGTCTCCGGAGAACGCCCGTAAAGCGCAACGCTCGACAACCGTCAAAGTCGTCCTCGGCGCGCGCCACTCAACCCTGAAACTGCACCACAGCGCCCAACCGGGCACGGTCCCCGGCAAAGTCTATACCGTTGAACCTACAGGCGACATCACCTTCGCCCAGGTCTTCATCTCCGGCGCAGTGGTCAACATCAGCCTCGATCCATCGGTCCACATCCGGCCCGACGACTTGGTCCATATCGAGTTCGACCAATCCCGCATCCATCTCTTCGACGAAAACACCACTATGGCCCTCAAGGCCGATTGAACCGAGTTTTGCCATGAACCTGCACGACGCTGCACTCAATCACGTCAATACAAACTCCCGTCCATCGGAACTGCGCATCACCGACATGCGGGTCGCCGAAATCCAGGGTGCCCCCTTCTATTCGGCCATTCTCAAGATCTACACCAACCAAGGCATTGTCGGCCTTGGCGAGGTCCGCGACGGCGCCAGCGCCACTTTCGCGCTCATGCTCAAAAGCCGACTCTTGGGCGAAAACCCCTGCGATGTGGATCGCCTCTTCCGCCGCATCAAACAGTTCGGTGGCCATGGCCGCCAGGGCGGCGGTGTCTCCGCCATTGAAATCGCCCTGTGGGACATCGCCGGCAAAGCCTACGGCGTGCCGATCTACCAGATGCTCGGCGGCAAATTCCGCGACAAGGTCCGCATGTATTGCGATACCGACGCCACCGTCCCAAGCGGCACCGAAACTGGCAAGCGCCTCAAAGAACGCATGGATCTGGGCTTTACCTTCCTCAAGATGGATCTGGGCCTCATGCAGATCGTCGACACGCCCGGAGCCGTCGTCTCACCCTCCGGCTCGCTGGAAGGATTTAAAACCCACCCGTCGCGCGGTGCTGTTCGCTCGATGGAAGATCGGCGCGCCCGCAATGCAGTCTACGACGTCCACAATGTCCGCCACCCCTTCACCGGCCTCAACTTCACCGAACGGGGTCTCGAGCTGCTCGAGCAATATATCTACGAGGTGCGCGAGGTCATCGGCTACGAAATCCCGCTCGCCATCGACCATGTTGGTCACATCTCGCTGCAGTCGGGCATTCGCCTTGCCAAGCGCATTGAAAAATACGCCCCGGCATGGCTCGAAGACGTGATCCCTTGGCAATACGCCGACCAATATCGCACGCTGCAACAGGCGACCACGGTGCCAATCTGCACGGGCGAAGACATCTACCTCAGGGAAGGCTTTGAGCCGCTCCTCAATTCCGGCATCGCCATTATCCACCCCGATCTTCTGACTTCGGGCGGCATTCTCGAAACCAAGAAAATCGGCGATGCGGCGCAGGAAAAGGGCATCGCTATGGCCATCCATATGGCCGAAAGCCCGGTCGCGTGTATGGCCGCCGCCCACATGGCAATCGCCACCGAGAACTTCATGGCCCTCGAATACCACTCGGTCGACGTCGACTGGTGGGACGACATCGCCGTCGGCATTGATGGCCCCATTGTCAAAGACGGCTTCATCACCGTCTCCGACAAACCCGGTCTCGGCATTGATGACATCAACGACGAAGTCATCAGCCAACACATGGGCCCCGGCGTCACCGGCATCTGGCAGCCGACCGATCAGTGGGACGATGAATACAGCTGGGATCGCACTTGGAGCTAAGGCGGCCACAGGGGGAATGTACCGATGAAAATCACAGCAATCATTCCCTACCCCGCCTGGGTTGGGATCAGAAACCAACTCATCGTCAAAGTGGAAACCGATGAGGGCATCTACGGCTGGGGAGAGTCAGGTCTCTCCGGCCGCGAGAAGGCCGTCATCGGGGCCATCGAGCATTTTCGCGAGTTCCTGCTGGGCAAAAACCCAATGGCCATTGGTGCGATCTGGCAGGAAATCTATCGCTCGCAATATTTCGAGGGTGGACGCGTGCTCACAGCCGCCATGTCTGCCATCGACATCGCCCTGCATGATCTAAAAGGCAAAGCCCTCGGCGTGCCGGTCTATGAATTGCTCGGCGGCAAGCAGCGCGACTTCATCCCCACCTTCGCCACCGTTCGGGGCCCCTGTGGCGAGATCATGGTGCGGCAAGCCGAAGAACTGGTTGAGCTGGGCTGGCGCGCCATTCGCCTCTTTCCGCACGGCCATGAAAACCCTCGGATTTTCGAGCCCCGCGAAAGCCTCGCCGAGACGGCAAACTGGTGCACAAAAACGCGGGATGCCGTGGGCCATGGGATCGTTCTCGGCATCGATTATCACCATCGCCTCTCGGTCGCCGAAGCGGCCAGCTTTTGCCAGAAAATGCCCCCGGGAACCCTCGACTTCCTCGAAGAACCAATCCGCGATGAAACGCCCGAGGCCTATGAGGCCCTGCGCCGTCTCACTGACATTCCCTTTGCCATTGGCGAGGAGTTCGCCAGCAAATGGCAATTCCTGCCCTACATCGAACGGGACATTCATCAGTTCAATCGCATCGACGTCTGCAATGTCGGTGGGCTGACTGAGGCGATGAAAGTGGCCGGATGGAGCGAGGCTCACTACGTCGATGTCATGCCCCACAATCCCCTGGGGCCCATCTGCACCGCCGCCACCGTCCATTTCGGCGCGGCCGTACCCAATTTCTCGTGGCTCGAAACCCGCGCATCGCCGGGCGAGCTGTACCACGGCTTCGACAACCCTGAGTTGTTCCCAAGCCAGATCAGCCTCAACGGCACCGTCTATGACGTGCCCGATACACCCGGCCTTGGCGTCGAGGTGGATGAAGAGCGCCTCAAAGCCCAAAGCTTCAAATTCTGGGAAGCGCCTCATCTCATCCGCCGCGACGGCTCTGTCACCAATTGGTAATTTTGGATTTTTCAACGATGACCCATACGCCTGATATTACCCGCCCTTCCCAGACCCTTGTTGACGCCGTCCTACACATTGGTGCTGCCGCTGCCTCGTCAACCTTGGCCAAACTCGGCGTCCGCAATTGTCATATTCGTGGCCCGGTCGCGCAGCAGTCGGGCAAGGCCATTGCGGGTCCTGCTTTGACGCTCCAATTCATGCCCAAGCGTGAAGACATTTACGGCGAGGACGAATATTCCGACCCAGAAAAGCAGCTCCACCGCCACGTGCTCTACCATGTGCAAGCGGGCGATATTGTCGTGGTAGATGCGCGGGGCGACATGAGTTCCGGCGTGTTCGGGGATATGATGTCGACCTACTTCAAGGGCCGTGGCGGCGCGGGCATGGTCATTGACGGCGTCTTGCGCGACCGTCCCAATCTTTCCAAGCTCGACATCCCACTGTGGATCAAAGGCTGGACGCCGAACTTCCACACCCAGACCGACCTGATGCCCTTTGCCGTCAACGTTCCCATCGCCTGCGGCGGCGTCACCGTCATGCCGGGCGACATTATCGTTGCCGATGACGACGGCGCGGTCTGCGTCCCCGTCGCCTTGGCTGCGCAAGTGGTTGAATTCGCCAACAATCATCACGAGTGGGAGGACTATTCCCGCATGATGCTCAAGCGCGGCGAACCGCTTCAGCGCTATTATCCCCTGCACAACGATGCGCGTGAAGAATACGAAGCTTGGCGCAAGCTTAACCCGCTACAGCTCTAGCGTCCCTAAAGGGTCTCCCTCCCGGAGGAAGGGTGGCATGCGGATGCCACCCTTCTTTTTAGCTGATCCTTTGGGGGCCTTCGTCGGACCCGGCTTCCCAGCGCCGCAGCGCATCGCGACCGCGCGACAAGCGAGACATGACCGTCCCCGGGCGAACACCGAGCACCCTGCCCGCCTCGTCGTAACTCAGCCCTTCCATCGCCACCAGGCGCACAGCGTCCTGCTGCTCAGGCGGCAAAAGGTCAAACGCCCGCCGCAGCTGGCTCAGCCGAACGCTGTCTAATTGATTGGGCGCCAGCATATGGCTGTTCTGCTCAACGAAATCCCGCTCGCGCGCTCTGCCACTATGGCCCGAACGCAGCTGGTCGATGTGTAGATTATGGAGGATGGCGAGCAGCCACTGTTTTAGATTGCGCGAAGGGTCGTAGGTGGCGCGTCGCTCGATGGCACGGAGCAAAGTATCATGCACCAGATCGTCAGCATCAATCGGATGTCGCGTGAGCCTCAGCGCATAGCGCCTCAAAATCGGCACAGCACTTAATATCTCAAAATCGCTTGTGTCTAACCGCCCCATCAGCCCCCCAGCTTATCCAAGCGCATAGTCTAAGCTGGAGACGGACAACTAGGCAAACGCCTTTTCGCGGCACTCGCCTCCGCTAGACCTGCAGAGACTCCAGACGTAGCGGCGCATTGTCGAGAAATTCTTGGACAAGCGCTTGGCGCGGCAACACAAAATCTATGATCTTCTGTTGCCGCGCTTTTCTATATAGGTCTAGAACTTAGACAACTTTGGAGATGTCCGGCACCGCATCGAGCAGCATCTTGGTATAGTCCGCCTGCGGGCTATCAAAGATCGCGTCGGTCGGCCCCTTCTCCACCAACACACCATTGTGTAATACGCCAACGGCGGTCGACATCTGCCGCACAACAGCAAGGTTGTGGCTGATGAGCAGATAGGTCAGCCCAAATTCGGCTTGCAATTCGCTCATCAAATCCAAGACTTGCGCTTGCACAGAAACGTCCAGCGCCGAAGTCGGCTCATCGCACACGATAAATTCCGGCTGGCTGGAAAGCGCACGCGCTATGGCGATGCGCTGCCGCTGACCACCCGAAAACTCATGCGGGAATTTCCGCATAACCGACGGATCAAGACGCACCTTGGTGAGGAGATCAGCAACGCGTTGCTCGACTTCGCTGCCATTGCGCGCAATGCCCAGCGTCCGCATGGGTTCAGCGATAATGTCCTTCACCCGCCAGCGCGGATTAAGGCTCGCATAGGGGTCTTGGAAAATCATCTGAACGCGCTTGCGCCGCTCTTGATGCCCCGCGCCACCAGCCCAAATGTCGTGACCGGCCACAGTGATGTGGCCCGAAGTTGGGCGCAGCAACCCGACAATCATCTTGGCGCACGTGGATTTACCCGAACCGGATTCCCCCACAAGGCCAAAGGTCGTGCCCTTCTCGATCGAGAAGCTGACATCGTTGACCGCGCGGAATTTTTCCACTTTGCCCGGCAACAGCTTGAAGAAGCCGCCACCGCCAATTTCAAAGTCACGGTGAAGGTTTTTCACCTGCACATAGGCTTTGTCGTCAGCGACAGTGGGCGCAATCGCCGCTGCCCCGTCCTTGCGTTCAATCGTCGGAATCGAGTTGATCAGCTTGATCGTATAGGGCTCGCGCGGACGACGAATAATGTCCCCGACCGTCCCAGTCTCCACCACCGTACCCTGATGCATCACCACCATGCGGTCAGCGGTTTGCGCAATCACGCCCATGTCGTGGGTGATCAGCATCACCGCAGCACCACGGCTCGAACAGAGCTTTTTCAGCACCTTGATGATCTGGGCCTGCACGGACACGTCAAGCGCCGAAGTCGGCTCGTCCGCAATGATCAGCTCCGGCTCAGCCGCGATAGCCAGCGCGATAACCACACGCTGGCGCATCCCGCCCGAAAACTGATGCGGATAGGAGTCGATGCGTTCCGCAGCGCGCGGAATGCCCGCTTCCGTCAGCAGACCAATTGCCTTCTGCCGCGCTTCCGCTTCGGAAAGCGGCAAGTGCGTGCGGATGGTTTCGATCAGCTGCTGACCCACCGTGTAGAGCGGGTTGAGGCTCGTCAGCGGGTCTTGGAAGACCATGCCGATACGCTTGCCACGCAGCGCATCACGCTGTTCGGTCGGCAGATTGTCGATGCGCTGACCATTGAGGAGGATTTGGCCTCCCGCAATATGCCCAGGACGATCGATGAGCCCAATAACGGCGGAGCCGGTCATCGACTTGCCCGCACCGGACTCCCCGACGACGCCGACAATTTCGCCCGGCATGATGTCAAACGACACGCCGTTTACGGCACGGAACACGTCGTCGCGGAATGGAAACTCAACAACGAGGTCGCGAATAGAAAGAACGGGTTCAGGCATTAGCGCAACTTCGGATTGAGAGCATCACGCAGCCAGTCACCAAGGAGGTTGACCGACAGAGCGAGAAGGATGAGCGTCAGTGCGGGGAACGCAAGAATCCACCATTCGCCAGAGAACAGGAACTGCTGGCCGATACGGATCAGCGTCCCAAGCGAAGGCTGGGTCGGAGGCACGCCCACACCGAGGTAAGACAATGTCGCCTCTTCGATGATGGCGAGTGCCAGCCCGATCGTGCCGATCACCAAAACCGGACCAACCACATTGGGCAGCACATGGCGGAAGATGATGAAAATCGGATGCACGCCAAGAATGCGCGCCGCCGAAACATAATCCTTCTGCCGCTCAACCAAGGTTGCCCCACGCACCGTGCGCGCGAACTGCGCCCAGTTGGCCAGACCAATGGCAATAATAAGCACCCAGACCGCTGCGCCTTCCTGCTGATTGGGCGGAATAACGCCGCGCGCAATGCCGAAGATCAGCAGCGCAATGAGAATGGCCGGGAAGCTGAGCTGCACGTCGCAGACACGCATGATGATCGCATCCACCACGCCGCCGACATAGCCTGACACAAGGCCGAGGCCGACACCCATCACCATAGCGAACAACGTCGCCATAATGCCCACGAACAGCGACACGCGCGATCCGTACATAATGGTCGAGAGCACATCGCGCCCCTGACTATCCGTACCCAGCGAGAAATACTTGCCGGACATCGAGGTCGAATTGGGCGGCGTAAAGCCGTCCATCAAATTCAGCGTCGCTGGATTGAACGGATTATAAGGCGCAAGCAATGGCGCAAAAACCGCCATCAGAATAAGCGCCAGCGCGATAATCGAGGCAACGATCGCCACGGGTGAATGGCGATAGGACCAAACAACGTCTGACTTGATAAAGCTCTGCCAACGCGACGGCGCGGCCGCTGGTGCGTCTGGTGTTTGAGGGAGGTCTGTCACGAGTTACTTCCCCGTTCTTGCGCCGTCGCGCAGGCGCGGATCGACGATAAAGTAAAGAATATCAACGATGAGGTTGATAATAACGAACACCAGCGCCACGAAGACGAGGTATGCAGCCATGACCGGCACGTCGACGGCGGCGACCGAATTGACGAAGAGCGAACCCACGCCCGGCCACTGGAACACCGTCTCGGTGATAATTGCGAAAGCGATCACCGAACCCAGCTGAAGCCCCGTGATGGTAATCACCGGCACCATGGTGTTTTTGAGCGCATGGCCAAAGTTGATGGCACGCTTGGAAAGGCCCCGAGCGCGCGCAAACCGGATGTAGTCCGTGCGCATCACTTCCAGCATTTCCGCGCGTACAAGGCGCATGATCAGCGTCAATTGGAACAGCGACAGCGTAATCGCCGGCAGAATAATTGAGCGCAGGCCCGATTGGGTCAGCAGCCCGGTTTTCCACCAACCGAGCTCGACAACTTCGCCACGACCGAACGAAGGCAGCCATTTGAGCTCGACCGCGAACACATAGATCAGGCCAATACCAATAAGGAAGGTCGGCAAGGATACGCCCACCAGCGACAGCGTCATGATCACGCCGGTCGAAAACGCCTTTTGGCGCAGGGCGGTGTAGATGCCGAGCACAACACCACCCACCAGAGCGATGATGGACGAGGCGAAAGCCAATTCGATGGTTGCGGGCAAGCGATCGAGGATGAGCTGGCTGACCGGCTGCTGCAGCCGATAGGAAATGCCAAACTGCCCCTGAAGTGCGTTCACCACGAAATGGAAAAACTGGACATAGAAGGGCTCGTTTAGACCAAGCCGTTCACGAGCCGCGTCATAATCCGCTTGTTTTGCGTCCTGGCTCAGCAAAGCTGCGAGCGGGTCGCCGACGTAACGGAAGACGAGGAAGGCAATAAACGCCACGACGAGCATGACGAGGACGGATTGCAGAAGTCGTCGGGCAATAAAGGCGAGCATGTGGCTCCCTCAAAATACGAACCGCCGCGGAAGAACTCTCTTCACGCGGCGGCCTTGGATTGCAGGAAGTTAGTCGAAGGTGACCGTAGTCATGTTCGGCTGGTTTTCCGGCTGAACAGCCAGGGTCACGCCATCACGCATTGCGTATGCGAGCACCTGGTTGTGGATCGGCATGAGCACGCGATCTTCCTTCACGACCTTCCAGATTTCGGCAATGGTCGCATCGCGCTGTTCGATGTTGTCCATGGTGCCGAGCGCGATGATCTTCTCATCGAGTTCTGGGTTGGTGTAGAGGCCGACGTTATAGGTGCCGTGCAGATCAGTCTTGGAGTGGACGAGGTCGTTGAAGACATAGGCCGAGTCAAATGTCGGAACGCCCCAACCGAGCAGGTAGAAGTCCGACTTGTTCGCCAAGATGATCGGGCTGTGTTCAGCCACTGGACGCGATGCCAGCGTCACCTTGATGCCGATCTGGCCGAGCATGCCGACATAAGCGGTCGAGATCGCTTCGTCGTTCACGTAACGGTTGTTTGGCGTATCGAGCGTCACGGTAAAGCCGTTCGGGTAGCCAGCTTCAGCCATAAGGGCCTTCGCCTTTTCCACGTCTGGCTTCGGATAAGCGTCGAGTTCTGGCGTCCAACCGTTCACGAACGGAGGGTTCGGGATACCGGTCGGGATCGACTGGCCGCGCATCACAACCTGCTTGATCGCATCACGATCGAGCGCAAGCTCCATCGCTTCACGAACCTTCGGATTGTTGAAGGGGTTGCTGTCCTTGATGTCGGACGAAGCCAGTGGCTCTTCACCAAAGCGATAGCCGAAATAGATGAAGCGGTTTTCTGGGCCGATTTCGACCTTAAAACCTTCGGTATTGCTCAGACGATCGATGTCTTGTGGCGGAACGTCCTGAACGATATCGACTTCACCCGAGAGCAGTGCCGAAACGCGGGTCTGCGCGTCAGCGATCACCAGATATTCGATCTTGTCGACCGCAGGCTTTTCGCCCCACCAGCCGGCGTTGTAATCAAGCACGGTCTTCACGTCGACTTCGCGCGAAGCGAGCGTGTATGGACCGGTACCATTGGTGTTGAGCACCGAGTAGTTGCTCGCGCCAGCGGCAAAGTCCTGCACCACAGCCAGATCATGTTCATCGGACCAGGTCTTGTCCATGATGAAGGTGTTGGTGAGGTTGTTTGGGTAGATCAGGGCTGGGCCCTTCATCTGGAATTCGACGGTGTAATCGTCGACCGCAGCAACCGAAACCACTTCGGCATGCAGCTGCTTCATGTTCGAGAACTCGCTCTTGGCGCGTTCAATCGAGTAGATCACGTCTTCAGCGGTGAAGTCGTTGCCGTTGTGGAATTTGACGCCTTCACGCAGCTTGAACACCCAAACTGTTGGGTCGCCTTCCTTGAGGGCCCACTCTGTCGCCAAACGTGGCGTCAGAGCGCCGTCATTGGCGCGGCCGAGCAGCGTTTCATAGATGTGGTGGGAAAGAGTGTGGGTATTCCCTTGGTTCTGCGAGTGCGGATCCATAGTCAGCGAGTCCGAGGAACGCGCCCAGCGAATGGTTTCCGCGCTGGCCACACTAACGAGCATAGTGGATGCAGCGAGCACCGCAGCAATGCGGGTGAGTGAAGTGTTCATTAAGTCCTCTCCATTTCCTGAATACTTGCTCTCTCTCGAATGAACTGGAGAGCTTTGAAGACAGCAAAGCCGAAAACAAACGCCAGTGCAATTGCAGGCAATGGGCAACAATATTCAGGAATGTCGGGAAAACTAACCCACATAACCCCATTCGCCCGGATTCGGGAGGGTTATCTTTCGATAGCAGGCCCTAAGATGAAACACATACAAAGCTTGCAACGCATGCTTTGTATACGGAGCCAAGTCCGCTTTTCTTCCAATCGTCCTCAAAAAATAATCATTCGTCTGATTTCGCCGCTTTGAGACCAGTTCAACACAGCACGACCGCAGAGAATCTTTAAATTTTTCAAGTGTGACGCCAGTTCAGCCCCTCTGTCCTGCCTCTTCCATCTGCCCAAATCTCTGTCATGATCAGAAGAAGAGATTGAGGATTCCGGAGGAGACACGAATGACAGAACAAGGCCTCTACACTGTCGTAGATACGCGCTTCTCAGGGCTAATTTTGGGCAATGCCAAGCTCGAAACAATCTACACCGGCTGCCGCTGGGCCGAAGGCCCGGTCTGGTTCAAAGATGGCAATTATCTCCTGTGGAGCGACATCCCAAACCATCGGATGCTGCGCTACATCCCCGATGTCGGCACCCATGTGTTCCGCGCCGATAGCCACTACTCCAACGGCAACACCAGAGATCGCTCTGGCCGCCTGCTCTCCTGCCACCACGGTACCCGCAGCGTCACCCGTACGGAGCATGACGGCACCATCACCACGCTGGCCGACAGTTTTGAAGGCAAGCGCCTCAACTCGCCCAATGACCTTGTCGTCCATTCCAATGGCAGCGTCTGGTTCACCGACCCGACCTACGGCATTCTCTCGGACTATGAAGGTTTCATGGCCACCCCGGAGCAGGCCAAACACAATGTCTTCCGCCTTGATCCGTCAGGCGAATTACAATCTGTTTCCGGCGACTTCACCCAGCCCAATGGCCTCGCCTTCTCGCCCGACGAAAAGCTGCTTTATGTCGCCGATAGCGGCTCCAGCCACGATGAAAACGTGCCGCGCCGCATCACCATCTTTGACGTCATCGACGGCCGCCTCTTGGCCAATGGCCGCAAATTCTGTGATTTGAAATTCGGCATTCCCGACGGCCTGCGCACCGACACTTTTGGCAATGTCTGGACCAGCGGCGGCAACGCCGTGCACTGCTACTCCCCCGACGGCACGCTCCTGGGGCGCATCAACATCCCCGAGACCGTGTCCAACCTCACCTTCGGCGGCCCGCGCGGCAATCAGCTCTTCATCACGGCCACGACCTCGGTCTACGCAATCTTCGTCAACGCCAAAGGCGCACAGGTGCCTTAAGCTCCGCGCCCCACCACACCGTCAGTGCTCGTCCTGATGGGGCAATCCAGCCCAACGCCGCCACGCTCTGGATCACCCGGACAAGCCGGGTGATGACGACGGGAGAGAGTGTGCTCAGAAGAGCAACGGCCGTTGTCTGAGCAATAGCTCGCCACACCACAGGGCCAACTCCTCCCCCTTTCCAGGGGGAAGCTGGGTGGAGGTACTCCTCGCCAGCCAGCCTGTCACCCTCGCCAAAGCGAGGGCCTCTGTTTCGCTTCCGCATACACCAGCGCAACGAACGAACACCACTGCCCCGTCATTGCCCGACTTGATCGGGCAATCCAGCCCAACGCTGGCCATACTCTGGATCACCCGGACAAGCCGGGTGATGACGCTGCGAAGAGCCAACACTCAAAAGCCCCGGCTTCCATTGCCGCACAGCCCCTTCGCCTCCCTCCCCCTTGCGGGGAGGGACTGAGGGTGGGGGTCGGCGTGCGCCACACCCCGGCACCCTCGGGCCCGACCCGAGGTCTCAACACTTTGCCCCACCACCAGCCTGTCACCCTCGCGAAAGCGAGGGCCTCTGCGTCCCCTCAGCAATCACCGGCCCAGCCCCTCCCCCTAACAGGAGGAGGCTGGGTGGGGGTACGCCTCGCCAGCAAGCCTGTCACCCTCGCCAAGCGAGGCCTCCTTTCCGCTGCCGCAATCACCGGCCCAGCCCCTTCCGCCGAGTTTGGGGGAGGTTGGGTGGGGGTAACGCTCCGCAAAAACAGGCCCAGCGCCCGCGCCCCGTCATTGCCCGACTTGATCGGGCAATCCAGCCCAACGCCGCCGCGATCTGGATCACCCGGTCAAGCCGGGTGATGACGAAGTGAAAAGATAACGCCCAAGAGAGCCACGAACTCGCCACGTGCACCGACGCAGCCCCTCCCCTTAGCAAGGGGAGGCTGGGTGGGGATGCGCCCCGCACACCCAACTCGTCACCCTCGGGCCTGACCCGAGGGCTCTGCACTTCGCGATGCCCAAACGCCCACCGCGCCCCCACCCCGTCATTGCCCGACTTGATCGGGCAATCCGGCCCAACGCTGTCCATACTCTGGATCACCCGGTCAAGCCGGGTGATGACGACGCAAAAAGCCAACACTCAAAAGCCCCGGCTTCCATTGCCGCACAGCCCCTTCGCCTCCCTCCCCCTTGCGGGGAGGGACTGAGGGTGGGGGTCGGCGTGCGCCACACCCCGGCACCCTCGGGCCCGACCCGAGGTCTCAACACTTTGCCCCACCACCAGCCTGTCACCCTCGCGAAAGCGAGGGCCTCTGCGTCCCCTCAGCAATCACCGGCCCAGCCCCTCCCCCCCAACAGGGGGACGTTGGGTGGGGTAACACTCCGCAAAAACAGGCCCAGCGCCTGCGCCCCGTCATTGCCCGACTTGATCGGGCAATCCAGCCCAACGCCGCCACGCTCTGGATTACCCGGTCAAGCCGGGTGATCGGGCGAAGAAATTACGCCTAGAACAGCCATCTTGCGCTAGCCCCCCTTTCTCGGCCAAACCAGCGGCCTACGCTGGTACCGGGCGAACTCCTCGACACCCAATAGGGACGCCGCATCCTTGGCGTCGCGACGTGCCTTGATGGCTCGGTATTCGCCGAGGAACGCGCCCACCAAGCGAGCCATTCTGTCATCTACTCGATCAAAAAGGGCATCATCGTTACAGAAGCGATAGTGCTTGCCCCATCCGTGAATTATGCTGTCGGTTCTGCTGATAGTTGCAATTAGGGAATATTTTCGCGGAATAGCTTCGCCTTTTTTCGTCTCCCGCATCACCTTCGCGCTTTCGTTAAAGCGTTTCTGCACATTTTGCTCAAGCCTCGTGATTGCCTTCGCTGACGGGCGTATGAATCCGTTGTTGAACTCGATTCCGAGCCATTCAAACTTGTCTGAAACTCGAAGAGGCTCCTTTGAAGACTTTTCCTCAGAAAGGGTCATCCCGAAATCGTGCAAGATGCCGATGGCCAGCCGCATACGGGCATTTGCTGCGGCGGCTGAAGGCGCGAGAATAATAAAGTCGTCGATATATCGGACGCATACACAGTCACCCTCGTTCATGCGCCGATCAAAGTCATGAAGCAGGATATTGCCGAGCAAAGGTGACAAAGAATTGCCCTGAGCAACCCCGATGGACTCAATTGGGAAGGCTTGCGCTTTTTCCTTGAGATCTGCCATGTTTGAGAGTTCGAGCCTAATCGCATCCTCAAACAGAACAACGAACTCAGGATCTTCCGTGACCTTCGAAATGATGTCCGTCACGTGGGGTTTGGGTATCTTTGTGAAGAAGGCACGTATGTCAGCAAATGCCACATGGGTAGCACCATTGCCTATGGCCATTAGCACTGCCTGAACGGCGGCGGGGACTGCTGCGAGTCCATCCTTCTGCTTCTTTATTCCGCCGAAGCTGTTGGGATTTTGAAAATAACAACTGAGTCCAGGCACTGTTTCCAATGCCTCGAGTACCGCTCTCTGGACAATACGCGAACGTAGCGGCGCTAACACAAGCGGACGGAACTTGGCACTTTTACTTCCGTCTGCATTCCTCTTAGCCACGGGAATGCCCTTGGCTTCCGGAAATTTAAAACTTCCGGCAGAAAGTTGACCACTGAGTACGTTGATGTTTTTCTGCGGATCGGCCGCGAATTTGTCAATCTCAGCACGCACGTCGAGCGAAGTAGACGTTTGTGCATTATCTTGGATAACGCGCCATGCTTTGTGCAGAGTTGCCTTGCTCTGCACGAACTTCATGAGAAGTGATCGCGGTTTCAAATGTCCTAAGGGTCCTGTTTGTGAGCCCACCCGTCCGACAGGCGCTGACCACTGCAGAGGTACGTTGCCGCCCATTCTGCGCGGATGAGACCGTGACCTGCGCCACCGCCTCGCCGCCGCACTCCAAATCGAACGCACTGGATAAACCAGCCGCAGAAATGAAGGCGAATGCTCAGAATCAAAGTATCTCACAAGTCACAGATGCTCTTCAAGTATTCTTGTGAAAACATATCATTATCTACAAACTCAAGAGAACTTAGCCTGAATTTGCTTTGGTCTATGCCTACCCACCGCTAACATGACCGAAACTAGATCGTAAACCACCGCAACAAACAAAGCGCGGCAGCCCTCGAACTAATGCCTCACGCACGCGCGTTCCAGTACGCAAATGCTACGCCTCCCCCTCGTCGTTATACCCCTCACCCAATCCGCAAAATCTCCACCTCACCACCCGCCACGCTCACCACATCGCCTTCCCCCTTCCCCATCAGCGCCCGCGCGACGGGTGAGCTGAACGAGATCGTGCCCGCCTTTGGGTCCGCCTCGTCCTCGCCAACAATGCGATAGGTCTGCACGCGGCCGTCTTCGCGCTCAAAGGTCACTGTCGTACCGAAGGCCACGACAGAGCAATCTACGGAATATTCCACCACCTGCGCCGTGCGAATGCGTTCTGAATAATAGCGAATGTCCCGATAAGGCGACGCCGCTTGCCGACGACGCTCATTGATATCCTCGATCACCATCGCCGTGTCATAAGCGTGTTTGGCCGCCAGCAGCTGCGCCTCCAGCGCCTCCAGCCCCGCTGCCGTCACCAGATTGGGACCATCCGGGATCGGACGATCCGGCAGCATGGTTTCCGATGCCGTTTCAGCACTGTCTTCTTTTGTAAAAGCCACGCTCATCGCGGAAACCTCAGTGAAATATCAGGAACTTCGCACGCCCTAAGGCCCCGCCGCGCCCATACGGCGCCAAGCCAGAGGCCAAACAATGCCAGCCATATGCCCATAATTGGCCAAAAAAAAGCGGACCGAAGCCCGCCCTTTCTCTCTGCTGTATGAGCAGGTCTTAAAATTCCCAGTCTTCGTCTTCGGTGGCGACAGCCTTGCCGATGACATAGCTCGAACCCGAGCCCGAGAAGAAGTCGTGGTTCTCGTCAGCGTTCGGCGATAGCGCCGACAGGATCGCCGCGTTGACCTGGCACGCTTCGGGCGGGAACAAAGCCTCGTAGCCGAGGTTCATCAGCGCCTTGTTCGCGTTGTAGTGGAGGAACTTCTTGACGTCTTCCGAAAGGCCAACGTCGTCATAGAGTTCTTCGGTGTAGCGGATTTCGTTGTCGTAAAGCTCGAGCAGAAGATCGTAGGCGAAATCCTTGATTTCCTGCTTCTTTTCAGCCGACAGCGTTTCGATTTCGCGCTGGAATTTGTAGCCGATATAATAGCCATGCACCGCTTCGTCGCGGATGATGAGGCGGATCAAATCGGCTGTATTGGTGAGCTTGGCGCGGCTCGACCAGAACATCGGCAGATAAAAGCCCGAGTAGAACAGGAAGCTTTCGAGGAAGACCGAGGCGACCTTCTTCTTGAGGCTATCCCCGCTCTCATACTGATCAAGGATCAGCTTGGCCTTGTGCTGCAGGAACTGGTTTTCTTCCGACCAGCGATAGGCATCGTCCACGTCTGGCGTCGAGCAGAGCGTTGAAAAGATTGACGAATACGAACGTGCGTGCACCGCCTCCATGAAGGAGATGTTCGACAGAACAGCCTCTTCGTGCTGGGTCTGCGCATCGCCCATCAGGCGGATCGAGCCGACACCATTCTGGATGGTGTCGAGCAGGGTCAGGCCCGTGAACACGCGGATCGTCAGCTTCTGCTCATGTGGGGTCAGCGTCGCCCAAGACGGTATGTCATTGGAAAGCGGCACTTTTTCCGGGAGCCAGAAGTTCGACGTCAGGCGGTTCCAGACCTCAAGGTCCTTCTCGTCCTGAATACGGTTCCAGTTGATCGCACGGGCAGCAACGATGGGGCGGAATGGTACGTTCATTGTTCTAAAATCCCGGTCAGAGCGCGCAGGAGACGCAACCCTGCACCTCCGTGCCTTCTAGCGCCAGCTGACGCAGGCGGATGTAATAGATTGTTTTAATGCCCTTTTTCCACGCATAGATCTGCGCCTTGTTGATATCGCGAGTGGTCGCGGTATCGCGGAAGAAGAGTGTCAACGACAGGCCCTGATCGACGTGCTGCGTTGCGGCAGCATAGGTGTCGATGATCTTTTCAGGGCCGATTTCATAGGCGTCCTGATAGTACTCAAGGTTGTCGTTCGTCATGAACGCAGCCGGGTAGTACACGCGACCAATCTTACCTTCCTTACGGATTTCAATCTTGGACACGATCGGGTGGATCGAGGAGGTCGAGTGATTGATGTAAGAGATTGATCCCGTTGGCGGAACGGCCTGCAGGTTCTGGTTGTAAAGGCCGGTCAGACGCACCTTAGCTTCCAGATCCTTCCAGTCTTCCTGGGTCGGAATGTGAATGCCAGCGTCTTCAAAGAGCTTTGCCACACGTTCGGTCGCAGGCGTCCATTCCTGGGTCGTGTACTTGGTAAAGTACTCGCCCGAAGCATATTTCGAGTTCTCAAAACCCTTGAAGGTTTCGTTCCGCTCAGTCGCAATCTGGTTAGACGCGCGAATGGCGTGATAGGTCACGGTGTAGAAGTAGATATTGGTGAAATCCACACCCTCTTCCGAACCGTAGAAAATGCGTTCACGAGCCAGATAGCCGTGCAGGTTCATCTGGCCAAGGCCGATGGCATGGCTTTCAGCATTGCCCTTGGCAACCGATGGAACCGAGCTGATATTGCTCATGTCAGACACAGCCGAGAGGCCACGGATCGCGGTTTCAATCGTCGTGCCAAAGTCCGGAGAATCCATTGCCGCAGCAATGTTTAGCGAACCGAGGTTGCACGAAATGTCCTTGCCCATGTGCTCATAGGACAGGTCTTCGTTGAACACCGAAGCGTCGCTCACCTGCAGAATTTCCGAGCACAGGTTCGACATGGTGATGCGACCGGCAATCGGGTTCGCCTTGTTCACCGTGTCTTCGTACATGATGTACGGATAGCCGGATTCAAATTGAATTTCGGCGATCACCTGGAAGAATTCACGAGCCTTGATCTTCTTCTTGCGAATGCGCTTGTCGGCCACCATTTCGCGGTACTTTTCAGTGACCGAGATTTCGGTGAACGGCACGCCATAGACGCGTTCCACGTCATAAGGCGAGAAGAGATACATATCTTCGTTGTCGCGCGCGAGCTCGAAGGTAATATCGGGAATAACCACGCCCAGCGACAGCGTCTTGATACGGACCTTTTCGTCCGCATTTTCGCGCTTGGTGTCGAGGAAGCGCATGATGTCTGGGTGGTGGGCATGCAGATACACTGCGCCCGCGCCCTGACGCGCACCGAGCTGGTTTGCATAGGAGAAGCTGTCTTCGAGCAGCTTCATCACGGGCAGCACGCCCGAAGACTGGTTTTCGATATGCTTGATCGGCGCGCCCATCTCACGAATGTTCGTGAGGCTCAGCGCCACGCCGCCGCCGCGCTTCGAGAGCTGCAGCGCCGAATTGATCGAGCGACCGATGGATTCCATATTGTCTTCAACGCGTAGCAGGAAGCACGACACGAGTTCGCCGCGCTGCTTCTTGCCAGCATTGAGGAAAGTTGGGGTTGCTGGCTGGAAACGGCCGGAGATGATTTCATCAACCAGCGACGTCGCCAGCTTTTCATCGCCGCGCGCTAGGGCCAGCGCCACCATGCAAACGCGATCTTCGTAGCGCTCGAGATAGCGCTTACCGTCGAAGGTCTTGAGCGTATAGCTGGTGTAATATTTGAACGCGCCGAGGAAGGTCGGGAAACGGAACTTCTTGTCGAAGGCGTGGTCAAACAGATCGCGCACGAAGTTGAACGCGTACTGATCGAGCACTTCCTGCTCGTAGTAGCCCTCTTCGCACAGATAGGTCAGCTTCTCGCGCAGATTGTGGAAGAACACTGTGTTCTGGTTCACATGCTGCAAGAAGAATTGATGCGCCGCTTGACGGTCCTTATCGAACTGAATGTGGCCCTCTTCGTCATAGAGGTTCAGCATGGCGTTCAGCGCATGGTAATCCAGCGACTGATCTTGCGCCTGCGACGGACGTTCTAGTGTGAGCTGGTCCAAAACCGTTCGAGTCCCTGTATGACGTTGGCGACATCCTCATCCGTTCCGAGCAATTCGAAACGATAGAGGAGCGGTACGGAGCATTTCTGCGAGACGATATCGCCCGCCAAACAATAACCCGTACCAAAGTTCGTATTCCCCGCGCCGATCACGCCACGGATAAGGCCACGATTACTGGCCACATTGAGAAACCGGATAACCGGTTTCGGCACAGCCCCCTTCCCGTCCCCGCTGCCATATGTCGGCAGCACCAGTACGAAGGGCTCGCTCACCACGGGTGGGTCGCTCGCGGCATCCACCGGCAATCGTACGCTTGGTAAACCGAGCTTGACGACGAAGCGGTGAGTGTTTTCCGAAGTACTGGAATAGTAGACGAGAGAAGCCATGCCCGGGGCGCGGCTTAAGCGAGAGCGCCGATCATATCCGGACGGAAACCAGCCCAGTGCTGATCACCAGCCACCACCACTGGAACCTGACGGTAGCCCATCTGTTCAACGCGAGCGTAGGCATCTGCATCTTCAGAGATGTCGACGATAGTGTAATCAAGACCCTTACGGTCCAACGCACGCGTGGTCGCGGTGCACTGTACACATGCTGGCTTGCTGTAAACTGTAATGCTCATCGATAAACCTCGACAGGTTGTATGACGGGTAGTGAGCAGTTCGGCGAGATCGTCATCGCCCTATTCCGCCCCAGCCCCCGCCGGTGGACAATTGGCGCCTAAGCGATCTCAACCGGCATCCAAATTTGCGCCCGAATTTGTCCTCCCCAACCTCACGGCTCGGTGACAAACGCGACGCAAACTCAACGCTTACAGTTGCGGAATTTCGGTAGGTCTGAATAGTCAGCTTACCGTCCTTCCCTCACTCCAACTCTAGGCGAGCAGGAGTGTCTCAGACGCTATATATAGTATGCCGATACGCTGGCGCTTCAACCGTTCTTCGCACACGACAAGGGCTAATTCGGGCTTGACGGCATTTCGTGATCGGACCCGTTCGAATCGCGGTTCCGTGAAACACCCGGAAGCCCTCGGCTCTTGCCACCGTGAAGCAAAAACATCGCTCTTGATGTATACCAAAACTGTCTCGATAACCTGCCGTATAGCGATACATTTTGAGGGGATGAACTATGGGGAATACGCGCAAACTTCGCTGGGGGATTCTCTCCACAGCCAACATCGGCATGCAAAAAGTCACCCCCGCGATTATGAAATCGGCGCATTCCGAAGTCGTCGCCATTGGATCGCGAAATCTGGACCAAGCGCAGCGCGCGGCCAATAAACTGGGCATTCCTAAGGCTTTTGGGTCCTATGAAGAGCTCATAAGCTCCCCAGATATCGACGCAATTTACAATCCGCTGCCCAATCACCTGCATGTCGAGATGACGCTCGCCGCCAACGCAGCGGGCAAGCATGTGCTCTGCGAAAAGCCGGTTGCGATCACTGCTGAAGACGCAAAGCACCTGCGTACGGCGCGTCCAGACCGACTCATCTTGGAAGCCTTCATGGTGCGCTTCCATAAGCAATGGCTCCGCGCCCGCGAAATCATGCGCTCGGGCGAATTGGGCGAAGTGCGCGCCGTTCGCTCGGTCTTCACCTATTACAATGCCGACCCAAACAACGTCCGCAACAAGGCCGACATCGGTGGCGGAGGCCTACTAGATATAGGGTGCTACCCCATCACGGGCGGTCGCTTCTTCTTCGAGAGCGAACCACTACGGGTAGTATCCCTCGTGGATCGCGACGCCAATTTCGGCACAGACCGTCAGGCGTCCGTCATTGCCGATTTCGGCAATGGTCGTCAGCTTACCTTCCTCGTTTCAACCCAGTTGGCGCCCAATCAATCGCTTGAACTTCTGGGCACTAAGGGCCGCGTCGAACTGATCATTCCGTTCAATGCGCCAGCCGATACGCCAACAGCTGTATTGGTTGATGAAGGCAAGGCTCTTGATGGATCGCTGGCCCGCCGCGAGATCATGTCGGCCTGTGACCAGTATACGGAAATGGCCGAGGCCTTCGCCTTGGCGGCTTTGGGAGAAGGCACCCTGCCCTATGGCGTTGAGGACGCGATCCGCTCGATGCACATCCTCGACGCTATCTTCGAAAGTGAAAAGACCGGTGCCTGGGCACCGGTCAAGAAAGACTAATTAGCGCTTTGGTGGACGGGGTTGGCTTGGGCCGCCCCGTCGATCTGCCCCCGGACGAGCCGCTGGCTTGCCCGGGGTCGGGCGGCCAGACGTTGGGCGACCCGCAGTGGGCTTGCCCCCGACCGGCTTACCTGCTGCACCACGCCCTGCACTGGGCTTGCCCGCTGGCTTCCCTGCACCCTTAAAGCCAAGCTTGCCACCGCCCTTGCCGACTTTGCCTGCCGCAAGGCGCTCGGCGCGACGCGAGCCTTCGGCCCGGCGTTCTGCCAAACGTGTTGGCGAATTGCGCTTGTCCTGCAAAGCACGCGCACCACCAGTTGGGCGCTTCGCCTCACCATCGTCAAAACGCGCGCCGCCAGCGCGAGCCGGTTTCTTGCCTTCAAACTTACGGCCTTCCGGGCGCTTGAAGCCGCCCCCTGCCGGACGACCGGCGCCTTCCGTCCGTGGCGCACGCTCGCGCTCAACAAAACCTTCGGGCATCGGCGCATCGCGCCATTCGCCCGGCGCCAGTCCGTCCACCGTCCAATCGCCAATAGCCCAGCGCACCAAACGCAGGGTTGGGAAGCCGATAGCTGCCGTCATGCGACGGACCTGACGGTTGCGTCCCTCGGTAATGGTCAGCTTCAACCAAGTATCGGGCACACTTTTACGGAAACGAACGGGCGGATTGCGCTCCCAAAGCTCTGGCGGATCAATCCGCTCGACCTTGGCCGGACGGGTCTTGCCGTCATTGAGTTCAACCCCGCGCGCCAGCTTACGCAGCACGTCGTCACTCGGGTTGCCCTCGACCTGCACCAGATAGGTCTTTTCTTTTTTGAACTTCGGCGAGGAGATTTGGGCATGCATCGTGCCGCTGTCGGTCAAGATCAGCAGCCCTTCGCTATCCTTATCGAGGCGACCAGCCGCATAGACATCGGGCACGTCCACGAAGTCGGATAGGGTCTGCTCCCCGTCGCCATTGGTGAATTGGGTAAGCACCCCATAGGGCTTGTTGAGGAGTATAAGACGCGCCATCGACCTGACCAATAATGAATTGCCCCCTTAGTGCGGGTCCTGCGCCACAAATGGAAGCAAAATTCTTCTCATTCACACGCTAGACAGGTCCAAATAACGAGCGCTTGATCGCCACCGGCGCCAGAAAGCTTTTGGGAGGGGCAAAAATGGAACGTCATTACGGTTGGGTCATCGTTGCGGCGGGGGCCGTAATTACCTGCCTCGCAATGGGTGCCATGTTCGCCCTGCCCGTATATCTCCAACCTATGGCAGACGAAACCGGCTGGTCTCGAGCGGGGATTTCCGGCGCCATGACTGTTGGCTTTATCGTCATGGGTATCGCTGGCTTTGTCTGGGGCACCATCACCGATCGCATTGGCGCTCGACCCGTTATCGTCACCGCTGCGGTCATTCTCGGACTAGGCCTCTTCATCGCCAGCCTCACAGAAAATCTACTCGTCTTTCAATTCGCTTACGGCGGACTTGTCGGCGCCGCAGGTGGCGCTTTCTTTGCGCCCTTGATCGCCACCACATTGGGCTGGTTCGACAAAAACCGCAGCCTTGCTGTGTCGCTCGTCACCCTGGGCGCAGGGGTCGCGCCCATGACCATGACGCCGCTCGCCACCATATTGATAGAAGCAATTGGCTGGCGGCAGTCGATGGCCGTCATCGGTCTGACCGCCGTGGCCGTCATCATTCCCTTAGGATTTCTCATCCGCAGCGCACCGCACGTGCAGTTGCAACCATCGAGCAGCGACATTGCTCCGGCTGCAAAAGAACCCAGCCGTATTGGCGAAATCTTCCGCACACCGCAGTTCATCATTCTCGCAGGCGTGTTCTTTCTCTGCTGCGCCGCTCATTCTGGCCCGATCTTTCACACGGTCAGCTACGCCATATTGTGCGGGGCGACGCCTTTAGCGGCGGCAAGCATCTATAGTGTTGAGGGCCTGGCCGGGCTCGGCGGGCGCGTTCTCTTTGGCCTTATGGGAGACAAGCTCGGCGTGCGTCGCGTTATCGTCGGCGGCCTAGCGCTACAAGCGATCGGCATCTATTGCTATATTTACGTCACCGAGCTGCAGCACTTCTACATGCTGGCCGTCGTTCTCGGCCTCGTCTACGGCGGCGTGATGCCGCTCTATTCCGTTCTGGCGCGCGACTATTTCGGCCCCAAAGTTATGGGCACCGTGCTAGGCGGCATAACCATGACCTCCTCTATAGGCATGGCTTTCGGCCCGGTCGGCGGCGGGTATCTCTACGACACCTATGGCAGCTACCACTGGCTCTATATCGCCTCGGCTGCTGTTGGTGTTGGCGCAGCTCTGCTGGCTCTGGTGTTCCCGCCTAAATCAACCAATGACGATTTGGCAACGCCGCAACCGGCCTGATCACCAGCTCGGCGGCCAATAGACATTGTCGGCAAAATCACTCGGAATGGGCGACATGCGCGAAAGTGCATTCGCCGCGAGATCGATCTCCTTGCACTGCCGCTGCACCCGCATGGGCATCGGATTGCCCGAGACATATTCTTCCATCTGCCATTGCTCGATATTCAGTACCGCTTTGCGACGCCGCGCTTCGGCAAAAACCTCTTCTATGCCGATAAGCCGATTAGCAGCGACAAATTGGCCGTTCTCGGTCCACTCGCGCCTATTCACGAAGTCAGTATAACGCATAACAAACACCCCAGTACGAAGGTGATTTCACGCCGAAAGTCTTACTGAATACCAAACGATCCTTGCTTCGTGATCACAACTGCGCTTAGGCAAGGGCATGACTATTCTCTATCTCATGGCCGCGCCTGCAGAATATGGCCCACACCTGCAAAAGCGTATTTCACCTGTCATGATCGGCATTGGTCCGGTCGAGGCGGCCGTGGGCACCATGCGTGCTCTCGCCGAACGCGCGACCAATCTTCCGACGCTGGTCGTTTCTTTGGGCTGTGCCGGGTCGCAGCGCCTTAATCAATGTGAAGTGTATCAAGCGACCTCGGTCGCTTATCGCGATATGGACGCCACAGCGCTAGGCTTTGAAAAGGGCCTAACACCCCTCGCCGATATCCCGATCACCATGCCCTTGGCACCACACGTGCCGGGCCTGAAGCCCGCCACGCTTTCGACAGGGGCAAATGTTGTGTCGGGTGCCGCTTATGACCGCGTAGCTGAAGATATGGTCGATATGGAGACCTTCGCCGTCCTGCGAGCTTGCCAGAGTTTTAGCGTGCCGCTGATCGCCTTGCGCGGCATCTCAGATGGCAAGTCAGACGTCACCGAACTCGCTCACTGGACGCAATATCTCCATATCGTAGACGAGAAACTGGCCGAGGCCGTCGATATCATCGAGGCCTATTGGGCCAACCGCGCCTAGACCTCTGGATCTTGGTCTTTCTCGCGCTCCGCCTTTTTATCGCGGCGCGAGCGGCTCCAGTTGTTGTACCAGCGATTACCGCGCAAAACCGTGTAGTTCACCGGCTTCTGCAGGAAGATCAGATCAAGCGCCAGCAGCAGCAACCCGAGCGGCAACATCCACACGCCGAGCACCGGCAGGAAACTAAAAATCCCGCCGAAGACGAGGAGAATGCCCAAGGGGACGCGGATAATCCGCGCCTCAGGGCGACGCACGCGCGCCAACCATCGCGCCGCGAACGGCGGTATGCTCCGCTCCAGCCTATCAAACAGACGGTTCAGTCGCTGCGCACTCTTGTTCATTTGAGCACCTCTCATCTTCTTCTAAATGGCGCTGCACTGTGTTCGTTCAAGGGCAAGTCGGAACCTGCAGCCATTCTATCTCGTTGATTGGCAAAACGAGGATGACCATGACCATTGACGACATCTTACTCCGCCTCGGCGTTCGCCCAAAGAAGCGTGGACTTGAAGCCCAGCTCGAAAACCTGCGCCGCGACATCCGCAAACTGAGCCATAGTGCGACAAATCACGCCGGGCATTTGGCCGGTTCGGTTTCTCACAGGGCATCCCATGTCAGCGATGAATGGGGCGACAGCCTTGCCGATCTCACCAGAGAAGCCGCACGCTATGGCACCCAAATCGCTGAGACCGCAGGAGAACAATCGCGTCGCGCCGTACGCGCCGTCAAAAACGATCCGCTACCGGTTATCGCTGTCATCGGCACGATCGTATTGCTGAGCACCCTGCTTCGCAGCAAGTAATTGGATTTTAACCACATCTCTGAGGCTTTTCTTAAGCGTAACCGGGCAATTTCTGCCCAAGAGCTGCTTATGCACTAGTCTCGGAGATGGTCCATGCCCCGCCTGTCCAGCGCCCTATTGCGCCTCACCGCTGTCGCTATCACAGCGTCGACCCTTGGCGGGTGTTCTTTCCTCGGCATGAATTTCGCTTGGAACCAGATGAGCGAAAAAGAATGCATGATGCGCGCGATGTATTTCGAATCCAATCGCTCCAGCGCCGAGGGCATGCTTGCGGTCGGTACTGTTGTGGCCAATCGCGTAAACGATCCGCGCTATCCTAAATCCGTATGCGGCGTTGTCGGGCAGAAGAACCAGTTCGCTCAGGGCGTACTCACCAAGCCGATGACGGACAGCGGCGCTGTGCTCGCCTCACAGGTTGCAGACTCGGTGATGCGCGGCGATCGTCACCCCGGCGTGCAAAATGCCCAGCACTTCCACACCGCAGGGCTCAGCTTCCCGTACAACAACATGCACTACGTGCTCGAAGCGGGCGGCAACGCCTTCTATGAGAAGCGCTCGACCCGCTAAAACCCTTTGCTCTGGCGCAGCACGTAGCCAATGACCACGGCCATGGCCTCATAAAGCTCAACGGGAATTTCCTCGTCGAGGTCGACCCCGCTCAGCGCCTCTGCCAGTATCGGGTTGGTTTCCACGAGCACGCCGTGCTCTTCGGCCAGCTCGATAATCTTCTCAGCGACAAAGCCACGGCCCTTAGCAACAACGCGCGGGGCCTCGAGTGCCCCCTCCTCATATTGCAGAGCGACCGCGATCCGCGGCTTGGTGGGCATTGCGTCATCGCTCATGTCGTCGCATCCACATAGCTATGGCCGGCAGCGCGTTCCGGGCTGGCTGGAGCCCCGACACGCACAATCACCGCGCCCGGTTGTAGTCCGACGCTCTCAAGCCCCGTTTGCAGCTGTTCAATGTGCTCTTTAAGCGCCTGCCCCGTCGCTTCTTGATCGGCCCAGATCAATACGTTGGTCCGCTTGCCACGCAGAGACAACTGCGCGCCGACTTCGCCCTGCTCGGCCAAATGGATTGCGAAACGAACCTGCCATCCGCGGTCGGCGGTTGGTGTCTCCTCTTCGGGCGCTTCCCCCTGAATTTGAAGGCTCAGCACCGTGTGGTGCCCGGCGTATTGCACCGGGATATCAAGGCTCCACGATTGATCCTGCCGCCCCACAGTTTGGCTTTGGTCCGGCATGGAAGCCCCTTGATGCAAGCGCAAGCGCGCCAGACTGGCCTCAGTCCGATCGAAAAGGATCTTGCCGATCTCGGTCGGATCGCGCGGTAGGCCATTGGCATCCTCACGATGCTGCCGCACCCGTGGATTGAGCCCCTTGAGCGGCGGAGGCAATTGCGACAATTGCTGCACCATCTCCGCATTACTCCCGAGCCATGCGCCGAGGGCGCGCTGCAGGCCCAGAAGTGATCCTTTGAGGTCGCCATTTGCGCTTTGCGCCTGACCAGCCCCTAGGAGTGTCTCATGGAAAATGCCCGATTGTTTGACGGCATTTTTGAGCACGAGCGGATCGATTGCGCCACCATCCAGATTCATCTGCTGGCCGAACACGCCCTGCGCCGCTTTCAGCACATCAGGCGGCAGAGGCACGCGGCCAGCGACCGCCGAAATGACCGAATTCAACGCCGCAACACTGTTCTGCTTTGGCAACGCTTGCGACACCATTTGCGCCACTGCCGCTTGCGCATTGGCAGTGGCCTGTGCGCTCGCGCTCAGCGGCGTCGCTGCGGAGGCCGCAGGATTGGCCGGCACCCCATCAGCACGCGCTGGCGAGCCTAGATTCGCCTGCCCAAACGGCTGCCCCGACGACGACATCCCATAAGGCGGGCGGTCACCCAGTTGTGCCGCCCCACCAGCATCAACCGCTGCGATAACGGGCATCGGCGCAGGCTGGTAGGCCACCGTCCCCTTCACAAAGGGCGGAACGGCAGTGGCAATAGGCAGCTGTGGCGGCGCATCAGAGCGCGCTCCTGCCTGGGGATTGGAATATTGCTGGTGCGTCGGTGCGTAAGTCTGTGCTGGCGGCGTCGGCGGCGGCAGCGGAGCACCCGGGGGCAAGGCCTGCGGCGTCACCGGAGCGCCACCATTGCTCGGCCCTGGCGGCGGCAAGGTCACATGCTGCGCCAAGGGCGAAAGCTGCACCTGCGTCGCGGGCGGATTAACCGGCAAAATGGGGGAGCCTGCTGGCGAACTGGTCGGCGGCGCCAGCGTATTTGTCACGGCCGGGGTGACCGAGAGCAGCGAAACCCGAACCTGCCCTTCAACTTGCTGAACCGCTAAAGTGAGCGTCGTACCAACCGGCTGGGCCGCGGGCAGTTGCAGTGTCATGGTCTGCCGCCCGACCTGAACTTCCGTCGAGCCATTGGGCAGCTGGCCAACCACGCGCGCTTCCACAGTCTGCCCCTGTTGACGGGCCAGAGCCTGAACGGCTGCTACACTTGGAAGATCAGTAGTGACACTCATAGATGGACTGCCTCCAACCGCGCCTGCGGTTGCATCAGTCTAACCTATCATTATCAGATTGAGAGTCCGCGAATTTTAATCGCGGATATCTTTATATTCCTTAGTGACAGGCTTGCCGCGGAACGTCACCCAAAAGAAATTTAGCGTGTAAGTTCCAGCAGTTGCGAAGACGCCTTCCTTCTCCAGACGACGACCCGAGGTCTTCATCCGCAGCTTATAGGTCCACTTAACATTGCCAACACGCGACAGGCGCACCGCCACGTCGGTGTCTTCACCGAAGAATTCGATTTCGCGATTATAACCGCCGACATCGGCCCAAGCCTGACGCTTGAACACGAAATTGCCGCCCTGCACCACAGAACCGACGCGCAGGATGTAGCGGTTGAGGATATAAATCAGCTTGGTCAGCAGATAAAAACCGCCAATCATCGCACGGTTGTGCCACGCCATATCGTAATAGATATAGGGGCCGGAAACGCACACCAGCTTTGGATCTGCCGCGTATTCGCGCATCACCACATCCAGCCAGCCTTCGGGCACGATGGTATCGCTGTCGATATTGGCGACGAGATCATAGCCCTCGCTCGCGGCAAAGCCCGCGTCGCGCGCATTGACCAGCCCCTTCTTGGGCTCATCAACCACGGTGACACCATCGAAACTGCGCGCAATCTCGCCGGTCCGGTCGGTCGAAGCGTTATTGACCACAATCACGTCGGCAGGAATGCCAGCGCGCTTAATTTCAGCCAGCACAGATTGGAGGCACTGACCAATCAGCACTTCTTCATTGTAGGCCGGAATAACAAAAGCAAGCTTCATAAGGCACCCTTGCCGCAGACAGTGCGGCGTTTATTAGGTTAACGCACATACAGTGATGCGCCCGTATCGGCAACACCGAGCATGTCATCAAATGGCGCTTTTGGAACCGATATTGCGTTGAGGCTTTTGCAAGTGGTGGCGTGATACGCCGAGAATGCAACAAAACCCGCCGGGGACCATGGCACATAGCGACGACACTTCACCGCGGGAAAAGCGTGTCCCGGCCCACCCATTTACCCGGTTCCGATCTCTCCTGCGCATCCTCTACCACGGCCAGTCGCCTCTGGCCGTGCGGTTTCAGGCAACGATTCTGGTCGTCGACCTTGCCATCATCGGCTTCTTTATCGCCACTCCATTCCTGCGCGAATCCAGCACCTATATCTGGCTCGACTATTCCATCGCGGCGCTTTTGGGTCTCGATCTCGTCGCGCGAGGCCTCGCGTCAACGCATCCATTGCGTTGGGCGCGGCAGCTGCCGGTTGTGATCGACATCTTTATTCTGATCACCCTTTTGGCGCCAACCTGGCTCTTCAACTTCGGCTTCTTGCGCATACTGCGCCTATGGACCCTCTCGAAGTCCAACTTCTTCTGGCGTGATTTGGAAAAGCACGGGCTTTCGGACTATCGCGAGACCATTCAGGCGATCATCAACCTTCTGGTCTTCATCTTCGTGGTCACGGGGTTCGTCTATACCGCCTTCGCCAAGCGCGATTCCGACATCAATGGCTATATCGACGCGCTCTACTTCACCGTCACCACCATGACGACGACAGGATTTGGCGACATTACCTTGCCCGGCCCCTTCGGAAAGCTGGTGTCGATCGTCATTATGATCATCGGCATTTCGCTGTTCGTGCGCCTCGCGCAGCTGGTGTTCCGCCCGCACAAGGTCGCCTTCCCCTGCCCGCAATGCGGCTTGCGTCGGCACGAGCCCGACGCCATCCACTGCAAGGCCTGCGGCCACATCCTCGCCATTCCCGACGACGGCCACGACTGAGCTATTTGATCACCGGCAGGCGAATGCGGAAACTTGCGCCGGGTAACACGCCCGGCACAAGCTCCAATGTGCCGTTCATCCGCGTCACGATCTGGCGGCTAATGGCAAGCCCCAGACCCGCGCCACCTTGATCCCCGCTTCCCTCCACACCGCGCCAGAATTTCTGGAACACGAGCTTGCGGTTATGCTTGGAGATCCCCGGGCCGTTGTCAGAGATTTCGACCACATATTTGCCCGCGCGCACCGAAGAGGAAATCCGCACCAGCGGCTCCTCCGCATCGTTGTATTTCACGGCGTTGGAAATGAGATTGATGAACACCTGACACAGACGGTCAGCGTCCCCCTCGATCATGGTCACATGTGCGCGCTCACCCAGTTCGAGCCGCATCCCCCGCTGCCGCAACAGCGCATCGCAAACAGTGATGGCACGATCGAGCGCAATTTCCGCATCAACGGGCTGGTTTTGCCAACTCCGCTCCCCACGCTCCAGCGCACTCAAATCCAAGATTTCATCCAGCAATCGCGTTAAGCGCAGGCTCTCTTGATGGATGGTGGTGGTGAACTTGCGCCTTTGCCCATCGTCCAAATCGCCCGCTTCCAGCAGGATTTCAGAGAACGAACGGATGGAGGTCATCGGCGTGCGCACCTCATGGCTCACCTGGCTTAGGAACTCGTCCTTCTGACTATCCAGCTCGCGCAACTGCGCATTGGCATCCTCCAGCTTGCGCGCCGTCACCCGCAACTCCGCCGAGGTTTTCTCCAATTGCTGCGAATATTCAATGACTTGCTGCGTTTCATCAGCCATCTGCATCATCTCTTCGAGCGACACGTCACCACCGGCCACAACCTTAGACAGCATAACGTGGGCCGACGATGCGCCAATCGAACCCGCCAGTTCGCGCTCAAGTCGCCCGATAAACTCCGGCGTTGGCTCAAGCAGCGCTGGCTCCACCCCACTCTCGCGCGCCGCGCTTTCAAAAAGTGCCGCAGCCCGCCGATCCCCCAGCACCCGCTCTGCCACAAAGTAGAGATCATTTGCGGTCGCCGACCCGCGCATAAAATTATGCTGCAGGAGATTGCCGCGCTTGAACACATCGACAAACGCCGTCGCCTGAATGCGCTCCAAGGTTGAAGGGGTCGTGATCAGAGACCCAATGATCAGCACAGCGATGTTGACCGACAGGCTCCAGAAGGTGGCATGAGCAAGGGAGTCCCAGCCTTCAAGCCCAAACATGGCTTCCGGTCGCAACCAGCTTATGCCCCAAGGCCCAGCCTGCAACAGCGCCGAAACCGAAGGCGAGACGCTCTCAAAAGAGGGCAGGAAGCAGCACCATGCCCAAACAATAAAGCCAGTGAGAATGGCCGTCGTCACCGCCTTAAGCGATGCGTCCTTCCAAAAGATCGCCGCCAGAAGCGACGGGAAAAACTGCGCAATTGCGGCGAATGAAATCAGCCCAATCGGCGCCAGCGCATCGCTGTCCCGCGTGAAGAAATAATAGAAGAAACCGAGCGACAGGATCAGAACGATTGACAATCGACGCGCTGGCAGCAGCACATGGCTCACCCCTTGCCCGTCTGAGTTTTGCCCCGCCGCAGTGAAGCGGAGCACCAGCGGCATAATGATATGGTTCGAGACCATGATCGAGAGCGCGATCGACTCCAGAATGATCATCGACGTCGCCGACGAGAACCCGCCGATAAAGGCAAACAGCGCCAAACCTGTCTGCCCCGATTGCAGCGGAATAGTCAGCGCGAACATATCCGGATTTGCGCCCGGCTCCGACACCGTCAGCCCATAGATTGCGATTGGCAGAATAAAGACGCTCATCAGCATCATATAGGCCGGGAACACCCAGCCAGCGACGCGCAGATGATCCTCATTGGAGTTCTCAACCACCGTTACCTGAAACTGTCGCGGCAGGCAGACAATCGCTGCCACCGACAAGATCATGGTCGTGATCCAACGACTATCAAAGCTGTGCCGCGTATCGAGCACGATGCCACTCTCAGCAGCGCGGGTGAAAATACCCTCAAAGCCGCCCCCGATGTAGACCACAAAGAGCCCCACCGCGACCAAGGCGACGAGTTTGACAACCGCTTCAAAGGCAATAGCGGCAACAACCCCGTGGTGCTGCTCCTTGGCGTCGACATGCCGTGTGCCAAAGAGAATTGTGAACAGCGCCATCCCGGCGGCAATGCCGAAGGCGAGGCCTATGTCGTCAATCCCCTTCAAACTGCCTTGACCGAATTCAGACGCGCCAGCAACGGCCTGAATAGACGATGTCACCGCCTTCAATTGCAGCGCGATGTAAGGCGCAATCCCCACCACGGCGATGCAAGTGACCAAAACGCCCAAGCGGCTCGACTTGCCGAAGCGCGACGACAAAAGGTCGGCGACCGAGGTGATGCGATGGATATGACCAATCCGCACCAATCGCCTCAAAAGGAAATACCAGCCGACGAACACCAGCGTTGGCCCGAGGTAAATCGTCAGGAATTCCAATCCACTACGGGCCGCGTTTCCCACCGCACCATAAAAGGTCCAACTGGTGCAATAGACCGAAATGGAGAGCGTGTAGACCAGCGAGGAGTTAAGCCAGGATTTTTGCCCCTGCCGCGCGCGCCGATCCCCGACATAGGCCAAAAGGAAAAGCAGGCCGACATACGCTATAGCTGTCGCGATGACGAAATCAGCTGACAGCATTGCCCTACCCGCCTTCGCCCTTGCGCCCGCGCTTGCGGCCCACAGCTGCGTTCAAAACAGCCGTCGCAGCTATCATCAGCGCCCATACCGCAAAGAGATAGGCGACAATGTTGGGAATGCCGAAGATATGGGCTGGATGATTGAACAGATGCACAAACGGTGGCAGCACCAGCAGCGCTGAGCCAATCGTCAGCACAAAAAGACCCGCAACCAGTTTGCGGCGTCCCTCAACCATCTTCGCCCAACAATTGCCGAACCACGCCCACCACCTCAGCATTGGCATAGGGCTTGGTTACAAAGGCATCTGCGCCCAGATCTTCGGCAATGCGTCGATCCTGCTGCTGGCCTTTTGCAGTCAAAATGAGCACGGGCAGGTCCCGCGTACTCGCTTCGCTGCGCAGCTGTTTGAGCACATCAAAGCCACTGCGCTTCGGCAGCATAACGTCGAGCACCAAAACGCGAGGGCGATTGAATCGCACTCTTTCCAAGACGGCGTCGCCATCGGTCACTGATTCAATATTCCACCCCGCACGGCGCAGAATAAAGTCGAGCGAATCCAATATGCTTGGCTCATCTTCGGCAATCAAAACATCGATAGCCAATTTCCCCCCTTGCCCGCAGTCTCCCCTCCGCAGGCAGGACTAGTTACGCATAATCAAGGCGCGGAGCCAAGGGTAAATCCATCAGGCACCAGCGCGGTCCGCATGGCTGGCACACTCCCAGAGGGGCCCATCGCTTCCTCTTGGCGGCTGGTGCAATCGGCCCGCGTACACAATCGGCAGCTTGGCCCAACTGGCACGTCGGCCGCGCTATCGGCCAAATTCATACCCCTGCCATAAACGGTGCGATCCACATGCAGCACGTCACACGCCAGCATCACCGAGGCCATGACCGGCACTTCATGAAACGCCGCAGACCGCCGCTGCACAGTGCGCGCCAGAAACAAATATCGCCCTCCGTCCGAGAACTGCACCAACTGCCGCACCGGCACGTCGGGCGTACGGAAAGCCCCATAGATCGCCCAAAGCGGACACGCATGTCCCGAATATGGCAGCAGCAAGCCCGGCAATGGAAAGTGCTTGGTGAGCCGCCCTGCAGGATCGGACCGCAAAAAGCCGAAGGGTATGCCTTCCTCACCGCGCCGTCTCAACGTCACGAGGCGATGCGCCACCTGCTCATAGCTGGCGTTAAAATGCTGGCGCAGCGCGTCAATATCATAGGCCGCCGCTTCCGCCGCCGCCAGAAACTGAGAATAGGGAAACACGATCGCCCCGGCGAGATAGGACCCAAGCGCCCGACGCGCGAGACGCAACGCCTCTTCTGTCGTTAGCTTGAAACTGGCCATCTCGCGATCGATCACATCCGCGGCTGTCATTTCCCCAAAGAGCCGCGCCAGCTGAAACTGCCGCGTCGCAAGCGTGCTCGCCCCTTGCAGCCAGAGAATGTTGCTCGGCGGATCAAACCGATACTGCCCGGGGAAATCCGTCCCGCGCCCCGGCGCTTTCCCGCCCACGACAACGCGCACCCCGAATTTATCTTCCAGCAGCCGCGTCAGCGTGGTCATGCCAAAGCCCCCGCCCGCCTCGATCTGCAAGCGCAAACCCATCGCCGCGTCTTCCAGCGACTGGAAATAATTCTCTCGCTCGATAAGAAGATCGTCGATCTCGCGCGCCGGCGAAACACTGCGCCGCGCATCGCTGGCGTTTTCAAAGTGACCGATGAGATTGCGCGCCAGATCGCTTAAACTGCGGGTTTCACGCCCAATTGCATCAACAAACCGCCTGCGCTCCGCTTCTCCCAAATCTGGCACATCTTCGAGAATTTCCGCCCCAGAGCGCACAGCGGTAATGCTCGACAACACTTGGTGCAGCAATTGCGCCAGCAAGGGGTCGGATCGCAAACGGTCCGCATAGCTGTCAGCGTGCTCAAGGGCCTGCGCATAGGCTCGATGAACCCGTGCGATTGCCATAGCGCTGGCCGGATATTGCGCGACAAGATTGCGTTGCTCATCCGGCTGGAACGGCAGTGAATCAAGCAGCGGATCGGCGTAAATTTCTTCGAGGTCTGAGAGCAGTTTGCTTTCCGCCTCGCCGGTCAGATCATCAATATTGATGTTCAGCTCATGGGCAATGCGCTGCAGGAGCGCCCCCGCAACGTCGCGCTTATTGTTCTCGATCAAATTCAGATAGCTGGGTGAGATCCCAATTTTACGCGCCAGATCCGCCTGAGAAATCTTCAAAGATTTCCGCGCATTACTGACCCTAAACCCAATCGGCGCACGCATTTTCCGCCCCCACCACAACAGCGATCAGTAAATGAATTTACAAATACCAGACACCACAAGGTCAAGTCTTTACAAAATATTCGAGCTTTTACAATGACCTATTGTCGAGATTTTCTAATCGCGTGAATACTGCGGTGTGCGGTGAGCCATTGGCGAAGTATCAATTGCCCCGCGCGCAAAGGAGGAGATCAATGACACTACTCACGCGTGGATTGAACCGACGCAGGGTTTTGCAGACTGGCATGGCGGGCATCATCGGTACCGGTGTTGCTCCTATGGTGTTCACCCAGGGGGCTTGGGCTCAAGAGTTCTGCAACAACCCGACTGGTGACACTGTTACCATCGGCCTCAACCTGCCCCTGACCGGCGCTTACGCCGAAGAAGGTGCTGACGAACAGAAAGCTTATGAGCTGGCAATTGCGCACCTGAACGGTGAAGGCGATGGCGGTCTGCTCAATGTGCTCACCCCGACTGCCCTCAAGGGCAACGGCATCCTCGGCAAGAAGGTCGGCTATGTGTCGTCCGACAGCCAGACCAAATCCGACGTGGCGCGTGCTGGTGCCACCCGCATGATCGAACGCGACGGCGCAATCATGATCACCGGCGGTTCGTCCTCTGGTGAAGCGATTGCGGTGCAGAGCCTGTGTCAGGAACTCGGCATCATCTTCATGGCCGGTCTAACGCACTCCAACGACACCACCGGCAAGGACAAGCGTCGTTATGGCTTCCGCCATTTCTTCAACGCTTACCAGTCCGGTATCGCTCTTGGTCCAGTTCTTGGCGAGCAGTATGGCAAGGCCCGTCGCGCCTACCACCTCACCGCCGACTACACTTGGGGCTGGACCCAGGAAGAATCGATCAAGGCTGCTACCGAAGCACTCGGTTGGGAAACCGTTGCCGCCGTTCGCACCCCGCTCGGCTCGTCCGACTACTCTCAGTACCTCACCCCAATTCTGAACTCGGGCGCGGACGTACTGATCCTCAACCACTACGGCCTCGACATGGTGAACTCGCTGCCACAGGCAGTTCAGTTCGGCTTGCGTGACCGTCAGGCAAACGGTCACCAGTTCGAAATCGTCACTCCGCTCATCTCCGAGTTGATGGCGAAGGGCGCTGGCGAAGCTGTTCGTGGCGTCTTCGGCACCTCGAACTGGCACTGGAACCTGCAAGACCCAGGCTCTATCGCCTTCACCAAGTCGTTCGGCGCTGCATACGGCTCGCCGCCGTCACAGGCCGCGCATACGGCCTATGTGCAGATGCTGCTTTACGCAGATGCCGTTGAACGTGCTGGCACCTTCTATCCGCCAGAAGTCATCAAGGCCCTCGAAGGCCATGAGTTCGACGGCATGGGTAACGGCAAGACGCTCTACCGCGCTGAAGACCACCAGTGCATGAAGTCCGTTCTTGTGGTGCAGGGTAACGCCGCTCCGACCAGCGAATTCGACGTTCTCAACGTCGTTCAGGAAGTCGATCGCGAAACCTCGACCTACGACGCCTCGATCTTTGGCGGCGAACTCGGCCCGGCAGAACCCGCGCCTATGTGCGCGTAAGAGGCCTCTGGCCTCTTCTGACACACCGGTCAGCACTGTGATCAGCCCTCTCCCTTCGCGGGGAGAGGGCAAGCTCTCAATGACCACACGGCGCATCGGTCAAAGCGTAGGACGCTCCTCATGTTCGAAGTTATCTTTCTGCAATTTCTCAATGGGCTTGATAAGGGCGCGGCATACGCGCTGATCGCCCTTGGGCTCACCCTGGTGTTCGGCACCCTCGGCGTGGTCAATTTCGCCCACGGCGCCCTGTTCATGCTCGGCGCATTCATCGCCGTCACCGTGCGCATGTTCCTCACCCTGGAAACAGTCACGCTTGATCCAGAAAAACTCTCCCCCTGGGGTGCGCCGCTGGAAATCCGTGAGCCGCTGGTACAGGCCTGGCTTGGCGATTTCGGTGCCGTGCTGGTGAACTATTCCGTGCCAGTTTCCATCATCGTTGCCATCCCGATCATGCTGGTCATTGGCATCGCGCTCGAACGCGGCATCATCAAGCATTTTTACAAGCGTCCTCATGCCGAACAGATCCTTGTCACCTTCGGCCTCGCCATTGTGGCGCAGGAAGTGATCAAGTCGATCTTCGGCCCCAATCCAATGCCACAGCCCATGCCTATCGAGCTGCGTGGTGCCGCCGATATCGGCGCTTGGCTTGGCATGCAGGCCAATATCATCACCTACCCCATCTGGCGTTTGGTCTACTTCCTCTTCGCCGCAGTGATCATCGGTGGCGTGTTCGCCTTCCTCCAGTTCACCACCTTCGGCATGGTCGTTCGTGCTGGCATGGCTGATCGCGAAACCGTTGGCCTTCTGGGCATCAACATCGACCGTCGCTTCACCATCATGTTCGGGCTCGCCGCCGTCGTCGCGGGCCTGGCAGGTGTCATGTATACGCCGCTGCTGCCGCCCAACTATCACATCGGCATGGACTTCCTCGTCCTCTCCTTCGTGGTCGTGGTTGTGGGTGGCATGGGGTCTCTGCCTGGCGCGGTTGCCGCTGGCTTTATGCTCGGCATCCTCCAGTCCTTCGCTTCCATGAACCAGGTGAAGGCCGTCTTCCCCGGCATCGACCAGATCATCATCTATCTGATTGCCGTTGTTATTCTACTCGTGCGTCCACGTGGTCTGATGGGCCGCCGCGGCGTCATGGAGAGCTAAGATGAACCTATCCATGTCCCGTCAGGACCTCACCCTCTTCCTCGGTTTTACCGCCGTCGTCCTGCTCATGCCGATCTGGCTGGCGCCCTTCGGCGCGTCCTACCCGGATTTGATGCAGCGCTTCATGATCTTCGGCATCATGGCCGTTGGTTTCAACATCCTCTTCGGCCTCACCGGCTACCTCAGCTTTGGCCACGCCGCCTTCTTTGGCGTGGGCTCCTACACTGCCGTCTGGTCTTTCAAATTGCTCACGCTCGACGTGATCCCGGCGATTATCTTTGCCATCATCGTCTCGGGCCTGTTTGCTCTGGTCATCGGCTTCCTCTGCCTCCGTCGTTCGGGGATCTATTTCTCGATCCTGACCCTCGCTTTTGCGCAGATGAGCTACAACCTCGCCTATTCGGTACTGACCCCGATAACCAATGGTGAAACCGGGCTGCAACTCACCCTTGGCGACACCCGTGTCGTCGACGCAATGGTTGGCCATACCTATGTCGGCCAGCCGGTTCCGACCTTCCTCGGTTCGCAAATGGGCGGCCTCGGCGGCTTTTACTTCTGCGCCGTCTTCCTGATCGTCGCTTTCTTCATCGCCCAGCGCATTGCTGGCTCGCCATTTGGCATGATGCTGAAATCGATCAAGTCCAACCAGACGCGCATGCAGTTCACCGGCTTTAACACCCGCCCCTATGCGCTATCGGCTTTCGTCATCTCGGGCATGTATGCCGGTCTCGCCGGTGCACTCCTCGCCGTAACCGACCCACTGGCAGGCGCTGAACGCATGCAGTGGACCGCATCGGGCGAAATCGTGCTCATGACCATCCTTGGTGGTGTTGGCACGCTCGTTGGCCCAGTCATCGGCGCTTGGGTGATCAAGTATTTTGAAAACATCTTGTCGGCACTCAACGACAACGTTCTCAAAGCCTTCTGGAGCTTCTTGCCCGATGGTGTGGCCGATGTGGTCGTCACCATCACCAGCAAGTTCGTTGGCGACGGTTGGCACCTCACCTTGGGCCTTGTCTTCGTGATCATCGTGATCTTCCTGCCTGGTGGCATCATGGAAGGCGCTCGCCGCGTCAACAATGCCATCACGAAACGCCGTGGCGGTCAGCGCCGCGCCGCACCACAAGCTGCTGAATAGGAGAACGTATAATGAGCACTCCAAACATCGTTCTCCACGTTGCCGACGTCCACAAGCGCTTCGGTGGCCTGCACGCTCTGGCCGACATCGACCTTGCGGTTGAGGAAGGCAAGACCCACGCGATTATCGGCCCCAATGGCGCCGGTAAATCCACCCTGCTCAACGTCATCATCGGCAAGCTCGCCCCCACATCCGGGCAAGTGGTCTTCGATGGTGCCAATCTCACCGGCAGAAAACCCTATGAGATCAATCAGCTGGGCATCGCCCGCGTGTTTCAGACGCCCGAAATCTTCGCCGATTTGAGTGTTCTGCATAACGTCATGATCCCGGCCTTCGCCAAGCGCGATGGCCAGTTCACCCTCAACATGCTGCGTTCACTCGATAGCGAAACCATCATTCGCCAAGAGGCCGAGCACATGCTGGAGGATGTGGGCATGCTCAATCGCCAGCATATGCAGGCGGGCAGTCTCAGCCGTGGCGACAAGCGTCGTATGGAATTGGCCATGTGCCTTATCCAGCACCCACGCCTGCTGCTGCTCGATGAGCCAACCGCTGGCATGAGCCGCCACGATACCAACACCACGATCGAGCTCCTCAAGAAGATCAAAAGCCGTGGCATGACCAAGGTGATCATCGAGCACGACATGCATGTGGTGTTCTCGCTAGCCGACAAGATCTCCGTGCTCGCGCAGGGGCGTATCATCGCTGATGGCACCCCTGACGAAGTGCGCGGCAATCCCAAGGTGCAAGAAGCCTATCTCGGAGGAACCCACTGATGAGCGCGGTTGCAATGCAAATGGACACAACAACCTCACACGCCGCGGCCATGGAAACGTCCCGCCCGTTTTTCTCCGTGCGCGACATCCACGCCTACTACGGTGAAAGCTACATCGTTCAGGGCGTTAGCCTCGACATCCGCAAGGGCGAAATCCTCGCCCTGCTCGGACGCAACGGCGCTGGCAAATCTTCAACACTGCGCACCATCGCCCGCACCGCCAATCCGCACATGCGACAAGGGGAAATCTGGCTCGACGGTGAACCCGTCCATGCCATGAAAAACTTTGAGGCGGCGCGCGCGGGCATTCAGCTGGTGCAGGAAGATCGCCGCATCATCCAGGGACTCACCGTCGAAGAAAACATCAAGCTGGCTAAGGTCGCGCCCGGCAACGGCTGGAGCCTTGAACAGATCTATGAGAGTTTTCCGCGCCTTGCTGAGCGTCGCATGCAGGAAGGCGTCACGCTTTCCGGTGGCGAACAGCAGATGCTGGCCATTGCCCGCGCTCTGGCCCGCAATCTCAAGCTGCTGCTCCTTGACGAGCCCTACGAAGGCTTGGCCCCGGTGATCGTCCACGAAATCGAGCGCATTCTGCATTCGATCAAGCCTTTGGGCATCACCACCATCATCGTTGAACAAAACGCCGTTGCAGCGCTCAAGCTGGCCGACCGCGCCGTCATTCTCGACACGGGTGAAGTGGCGTTCGCCGGCACCGCCAAGGAAGTCCTCGATAACACCGAACTCCGCCACGAATATCTGGCGATCTGATCTTTCTCTCTCGGCCTTCGCGTCGAGAGAGAAGCGAGCTACCCTGGGTCTTTCGGGTTCAAAGGCATAATGCCGATATCACCCTCTCCCAACCCGTGGTCCCAGGGTAATTCCACTTCCGGCTGTGATGCCGCAATCGTAATCCCCTCACCCTCCAGCGCGTCACGAACCTCCCGTGCCAGATCAACGGCTCCGGGGGTGTCTCCGTGTAGACAAATCGAACGCGCTTTCGACTTCAGAACGCTGCCATCAATGGCGACAATCTCTCCCGCTTGCGCCAGCCGCAAACAACGGGCGATGACGGCATCAACATCATGAATAACCGCACCGTCTTGGCTGCGCGGCACCAATAGTCCCTCAGCTGTGTAAGCCCGGTCGGCATAGGCTTCTCGAATGAGCGGCAGACCCACGGCCATGGCCGCCCGCACCTGTTCGCTATTGTCGAGCGCCAACACCGCCATTTTCTTATCCATGGCCTGAATGCTGGCGAACACGCCGATAGCAAAGGTCAGCTCTTCCGCCGTTTGGTTCGCCAAAGCGCCGTGCAGTTTGACATAGGACAGTGGATAGTCGACCTCATCGGCAATATGCCGAACCAGAAACATCTGCTCGCGAATTTGCGAGAGCAATTGGTCCAGCGGCATAACCAAGCGAAAACGACCGAACCGCACCGGATCGGCGTAACCGGGATGAGCGCCCGCACGCACGCCGCGAAGCTTACAAATCTTGAGCACACGCCGGATGGTGCCCGCATCTCCCGCATGACCACCACAGGCAATGGACGCGCTCGACACAATTTCGAGCAGATCATCGTCTGTGCCCATGCCCTCACCGAGGTCGGCATTGAGGTCAATACTGGTCATTTTTGTCGGCTCCGCCACAAGGCCTGCGCATGCTCAACTGTTACGGACGTGAACGCAAGCTCGGTTCCGGGTCGCATTTGTGCCAAACGATCAAGATCGGCGCGAATGACTGTCGCGATACGAGGGTAGCCGCCCGTCGGCTGATGATCCCGCATCAACACAATCGGCGTGCCATCGCCAAGGATCTGCACATCACCGGGCAGAACCGGCTCAGACACCAGCGACAGCGAACTTTTCCCCTCAAAAACATTGCCCGCGTCTTTGAGACGAAACCCCATCCTATCCATCGCCGCAGTGACAAAAAACGATGAATTTACAAAGCGCTGCCGCACGTCCTTCGTAAATTGCTCAGCGTGAATACCCCAGATGAACCGAACCGGCGACAGATCTTGGTCGACTGCATCGACCGTCTGCCGCTCCAGCCCGGCGCCAACAATGGTCAGCTCATCCTCTTGTCTCAAAGCCCGCCCGTCGAGCCCACCGATACGCGCCCGCATACTGGTCGCGCGACTGCCCATAAGAGCCGGTACATCAATCTCGCCAGAAAAGCGCAGATAGCCAAAATTGCCCCAAGCCCCCGCCGCGATCTCCAAAACGCTCCCGGGCTGTAAATCCGCACCGGAAGACCACGGCACAGCCACACCATCGACGGCTGCGCGGAAATCGCCCCCACTCCAGCCGATGCGCACCGTGCCCTCGACACTTTTCAGCGCTATACCCCCGGTGGTGAATTCGATCCCCGTCGTCCCAGATGTGCCCGCCAAAATCCCGGCCCGTGCAAAGGCTCCGGCATCCATCGGCCCTGAAGCGCTGACGCCGTGGCGCAGGCCATTGTAGCGACCAGCGTCCTGAATGGTCGTCAGCGGCCCGCAGCGCAGCAACTTTATCCGCGCGCTCATAGGGCCGAAAACACCAGGTTATCGCCCGCGCTCAACACAGTGGGCGGATTGGCAAAAGCGTTGAAATTACAAAACTCTGTGCGCCCGATCACATGCCAACCCGTCGGTACTTCGGTAGCCGTAATGGCCGTCTGCCCCGCAGCAAACAAAACACTGCCCACCGGAACCCGTGCCCGCACGCTGGAGCGGCGCGGCACTGTCATTTCTTGGCTATGAAAGCCGCAATAGACGAACCCCGGCGCGAAGCCAGTCGTCAGAACACGCAGAGGTTGCGCGTTATGCTGGGCTATAAATTCGCTCGGTGTCAGCCCCGATTGCGCGGCGACCTCCAAGAGATCGGGGCCATCCTCCCCGCCAAAACGCACAGCAATATCGTGGATCTTTGCGGCGCTCGGTGCAGCCTCACTGCTCAGCCGAAGCCCGATCTCGCCAGAAAGGCGCACCAAATCAATGACGTCGCTGTCATATCGGACCAGTACCGATACGAGACTGGGGGCGATTTCGAGCACACCGGTAATCGGGCTTCTTTCAAGTGCATCGGCCAAAGCCAGAGCTGCGCGGTTCGCCTGATCGTCTAGCCGATCCGCAAAGCGAACCAGCGCGGCGGCGTCGCCGAGAGGCACAATACAAGCCCGCTGCACATCTGCGGCAGAAGTGCCAATCATGGACCGCTCCATGTTGTCAAAAGAGAACGCGAGAGTGCATGTCCCGCGCCCTCCAATTTTGTCAGTCTAAATTGAAAATTCTGTATGAGACGCTGGTTTCACTGTCAGTTTGGGTCGCGCCCCTCCTGTTCAATCACCGCCTCGAACAAAAGCTTGGTTTGTTCCGTCCCAATCGTCTCAACCGCTACTTCCACAATAGCTGCGAAAAGCTCAGCGATTTCTTGGGGATCGGTGATTTCGGCATCGTCGTCTTCGGCATCGGCGTTGATCAAAGAATACATGGAACGCGCCTCCTGTCGGTGAGCCTACCGTTCCAGTGTGGTTGATTCCGCCGCGCCGTGAAACTGCACTTTCGCCTCGCCTTGGGCAGAGAGAGTCTTGCCCAACTTAGCCAGCCGTCTTATTCTTCGCCCGCTTCCAGATTTTCGATATAGGCTTCAACTTCGTCGAACGTCGCCGAAAATGGCTTCGGCACGTCGCCAAAGATGATCTTGTAGCTTTCGTCTTCGCGGATCTGGTGGCCGCCGTGACCGCCCAAAATCTTCATCTTTTCAGCCGTCATAATGGTCAAACCATAGCGGGCAGCAATGCGCTTCATGCGGCGCATACGCGAAGCGTCAAATTCCTTGCGGCTCATCAAGACCACTCCAAAGTCAATTCCGCCCCTTTTGCCTACAGTCAGCGCATCTGTCCAGCCTTGTGCCCTAAAGGGGCGATCAAGCCCCCTGCCGTGCTGACGCATATGCGCCCCAGCTCAGCAGACAGTCACATTCGCCGCCAGCCCCGCAAGGCTCGTTTCCTTGTAGCGTTCGCTCATATCCAAGCCCGTCTGCCGCATGGTTTCAACGCAAGCATCGAGGGACACAACGTGCTCGCCGTCCCCCCGCAACGCCAGCGACGCGGCCGTAATCGCCTTCACCGCGCCAAACGCATTGCGCTCAATGCACGGAATCTGCACCAGACCTTTGACCGGGTCGCAGGTCATGCCGAGGTGGTGTTCGAGCGCGATCTCGGCCGCATTCTCAACCTGCCGGGGCGTGCCGCCCATTACGGCGCATATCGCCGCCGCCGCCATAGCAGAGGCCGAACCCACCTCACCTTGGCACCCGACCTCCGCGCCTGAAATCGAAGCATTGTGCTTGATCAGCCCGCCAACAGCGGCAGCGGTAAGAAGGAAGTCATGGATTTGGCTCCGCCCCATGCCGGGCAGGAACTGCTCGGTATACTTCAACACGGCCGGAACCACGCCCGCCGCGCCATTGGTCGGGGCAGTCACCACCCGCCCTCCAGCCGCATTCTCTTCATTCACCGCCATGGCATAGAGGCAAAGCCAATCATTGGCGGCCGTTGGTGAGGGCATGTTTTGGCGCTGCGACGCCTGCAATTGCTCATGGAGCTTTTTCGCCCGCCGATGGACTTTAAGTCCGCCGGGTAAGGTCCCATCCTGCTCCATCCCGCGCAGAATACAGCCGTTCATCGCCGCCCAAATCGCGTCGAGCCCTCGGTCCAATTCCAACCGGCTCATCTGCCGCTCTTCATTCGCCCGCTTCATCTGCGCGATGGATAGGCCCGATTGCTCCGCCATAGACAGCATGGTCTGCGCATTTTCGAACGGAAACGGCACATCAACCAGCCGGGGGTCGGCGCTTGGCCCAGCAGCCAGCTCATCGGCGCTCAGCACAAAGCCGCCCCCGACAGAGAAATAGCGTTGCCGATAGACCACCTGCCCGCCCTGATCGCGCGCCACAAACTCCATGCCATTGGGATGCCCGGGCAAGGGCGTTTTCATATCAAAAATCAGATCGACCGCCGGCCTAAAGCGATACGCCGGATGCCCCTCGGGCCGCACTTCGCCAGTCGCCTCGACCTCGGCAATCATGGCGTCCATCTGGTCCGGGTCGACACTCGCTGGCAACTGACCACAAAGGCCCAGAATAACCGCGCGCCCGGTGCCGTGCCCGACGCCCGTAAATGCGAGAGAGCCATGCATCGTCGCCACTATCGAAGCGGGACGCGCACCCACCGCTCGCGGACGATCGAGACGCTTGAGTTCTGCAAGGAACCGTCCAGCCGCCGACATAGGTCCCATCGTATGGGAGCTTGAGGGGCCAACACCAATTTTGAAAACGTCAAAAACCGACAGAAACATGCGCAAATCTAAGCATGTTCTGCGCCGAATTCAAAACGCAGCAGAACTGCTTCTCACGCCCCGATATTCGGGCCGGACGGCCAATAAAAAAGCGGCGCGATTGTGTCGCGCCGCTCCAAATCGATCATCAGTGAAAAGCGATTACGCTTCCTGAATAGCCGACAACTGCCAGGTGCCACCGACTGGACGAACGAAGGTCCAGAGTTCGGTGCTTTCGCTTGGCTCGTTCTCGTCGCCCTCAACAACGCGACCGCTCGAACGTTCACGCACGAAGTCGATAGCCGAATAGCGCATCGCAACGGTTGCGTATTCAGTCTGGCCTTCGCGCCAGCTTTCGGCCATGTCACCCTGCAGCAGGGTCACATCGGTCACTTCGTTCTTCACGCCGTTGGTGGCGTTGGTCGCGAGTTCTTCCGAAAGATAACCCATGATTTCTGGCGTGGTGAGCGCGCGCAGAGCAGCATAGTTTTCGTTCGAGAACGCCGCCTGAACGCGGGTCAGCATGCTTTCGAAGATTTCGAGGTCTTCCATGCCAATGCCGAGCTCGTTCGGATCAGCCGGGGCCTTTGCCGAACCACCGCGACCGAAGTTGCCCAAAAGGCCTTCGAGACGGTTTTCGCCCTGACGTGCAGTGGTGTGCTGCTGCGCTTCTGGCTGTGGAACCTCATACTGTGGTGCTGCATAGCCGTTTGCCGCGGCAGCCTGTGGCTGACGACGACGACCGAAAATACGCATAGCCAGCCAGATCACGCCACCGATAACGGCGATCTGCACGATCATGGCCATGATGCCACCCATCCCGCCGAGACCGCCGCCCATGAGCAAGCCGATCAGACCGCCGAGCATGAGACCGCGCATAAGCGAGCCACCGAAACCGCTCATAAAGCCGCCCGGACGCGCTGCGCTCTGGGCCGCGCCAGCGGCAGGGTTATTCGCCTGCTGGTTCGGGGTCATCGAGCGCTGAACGGGAGCCGCAGCATTTGGCGCGGTCTGCGTTACAGCAGGCTGTTGGAAGGTGCGGCCACCACGGCTACCAAAACTGCCACCCTTACGGGCCTCAGCTTCGCCAACGGCTACCATGGAGAACGCCATAACCAATACGGCGAAGACACTAGCGAACCGGAAGCTCCGGGAAGCGAACATAGGTTTGATCCAGATTAAATATAGTTGAGTGGGAATATAGGGAACCACAACGCTGATTTGAAGGATCACACACCATAAAATCGGCAAAAATACCTAAGTGCGTGTCGCCGGACCGACAACCGACCTAAAAATCGCCCGGTGATCGGCCTTACCGATAAATCATACAAATCAACTTGCCCACCAACCATACAAGAAGTACAACCGGATTAGCTGATACAAATCAGATAACCGGTATCTTTGGGAGGAAGCGGTGAAGGCCAGTGTTGTGGCGAATAAGGATTACACGATCTCCAAAATTGATGATCGTGTCTATGGCGCATTTTTGGAGCATTTGGGCCGCGCGATCTACGAAGGCATTTACGAGCCCGATCATCCAACCGCTGACAAAGATGGCATGCGCGGCGACGTGGCCGATCTGGTCAAAAAGCTCGACGTCCCCTTCGTTCGCTACCCAGGTGGCAATTTCGTCTCTGCCTATAACTGGGAAGACGGCATTGGCCCGCGCGAAAACCGCCCTACCCGCCTCGACCTTGCTTGGCACACCTCCGAGAGCAATGCTGTCGGCATTCACGAATTCGCTGATTGGTGCGCCACGGTAAACACCGAAATGATGCTGGCGGTGAACCTGGGTTCACGCGGCGTCGATGAAGCTCGCAACTTCCTAGAATACGTCAACCATCCGGGCGGCTCCTATTGGAGCGATCTGCGTATCAAGAACGGCCGTAAAGAGCCGTGGAACGTAAAGCTCTGGTGCCTCGGCAACGAAATGGACGGCCCTTGGCAGGTCGGCCACAAGGATGCCGATGAATATGGCAAACTCGCCGCCAACACGGCCCGCGCCATGCGCATGTTCGACAAGAACCTTGAGCTGATCGTCTGCGGTTCGTCCAATGCTGATATGCCGAGCTATCCCGATTGGGAACGCATTGTGCTCGAACATACCTATGAGCATGTCGATCACATCAGCCTGCACATGTACTTCGCCAACCGCGACGACAACACGCCGAACTTCCTCGGCCTCGCGGAAAAGCTCGACACCTATATCGAGACCGTCGCGGCGACCATTCGCCAAGTCAAATCCAAGAAGCGCTCGAAGAAAGATGTCACCATCTCCTTCGACGAATGGAACGTTTGGTACCACTCCAACAAGAAGGATCGCGAGATCCTCGAGGGCAATGGCGGCTGGCCACACGCGCCGGGCCTGTTGGAGGACATGTACAATTTTGAAGACGTGCTGATGGTGGGCCTGATCCTCAACACCTTCATTCGCCGTTCCGATGTCGTCAAAATCGCCTGCATCGCGCAGCTGGTGAACGTCATTGCCCCGATCATGACCGAAAAGGGCGGCCCCGCTTGGGCCCAGACCATCTATTATCCTTATTACTTCGCCTCGGTTTACGGTCGCGGCACCGCGCTTCAGCTGGTCACCACTTCGCCGACCTACGAAACCCCACACTCGGCTGAAACCAAGTTTGTCGACGTATCGGGCGTGCACAACGAAGACGAAGGCGTTCTGACCTTCTTCCTCGTCAACCGCAATCCGAGCGAAACCGTCGATACCTCGGTTAGCCTCCAGGGCTTCAATGGGGTTGAAGTCATCGACCATCAGGTCATGACACATCAGAACCTTAAGGCGATCAACACCAGCGCCAAGCAGAACGAAGTCGCCCCCCGTAAGGGCGAAGGCGCCAAGCTTGCCAATGGCAATATCTCGGTCAGCCTGCCGCCATACTCTTATCAGATGGTGCGCGTCCGCCTCGGCTAATCACCCCCATGCGCGCCCGGGCTCTGGTTCGGACGCGCTTCTGTCATCTCTTGCATAACCCTGCACGCCGTCTACAAAAGAGCCAGCCGTTCTCTTTTCCGGTAGTGTTGTGAAACCTGTCGATCCACAAGCGCCGCCACCGAAGGGGCACAAAAAACTGTCCAGCACCGGTCGTCGGGTCACCATGACAGATATTGCGCGAGCGGCAGGCTGCTCGCAGGCCACCGTGTCCTTTGTGCTGAACAATACAGCAGGCATGAAGCTCTCCGCCGAAACGCGCCAGCGCGTATTCGAAACCGCTTCCGCACTTGGCTATGCCATTCCCGAAGCCGCCACCGCACCAATAGCCGCCGAAATGCCCAACCGCATCGGCATTATCGTCGATCAGATCGCCACCAGCCCCGAAGCCGTTCAGGCCATTGATGGGCTCAGCGCCGCCATCCAAGAGCGCGGCGGCCTCGTCTACGTTGGTCAAAGCCGTGGCGACAGCGATGTCGAAGCCCGGCTCATCGACGATTTTCTCCAGCAGGGAATTTCGGCGCTCGTCTATCTGACCATCTTCACGCGCGAAGTGACGCCGACCACCGCCCTGCGCAATGCGCCAGTGCCGGTCTACCTTCTCAATTGCTACACCGCCAATCAGGCGACGCCGTCTGCCGTTCCCAGTGAAATCGCGGGCGGTCAGCGCTCCACCCATCACCTCATCACCCAGGGCCACCGCCGTATCGCCACCATCACCGGCGAAATCTGGATGGAAGCCGCGCAAGACCGCCTAAAAGGCTACCGCCGCGCCCTTGCCACCGCCGACATCCCCTTCGAGCAATATCTGGTTTTTGAGGGCGATTGGTCGACCAGCGCTGGCTATGAAGCCACCCGCAAAATCCTCGCCCTCCCCGACCGACCCACCGCGGTCTTCTGTCAAAATGATCGCATGGCGGTCGGCTGTTATCAGGCACTCAAAGAGGCAGGCCTGTCCATTCCGCAGGATATGTCGGTGGTGGGCTATGACGACGAAGAGATCGCGCGCCATTTACACCCACAGCTCACAACTTCGGTTCTCCCCCACCGTGCAATGGGTCAGTGGGCTGCCGAGCAAATCCTCGGTGGCACTGAAGCGCGTGCCTCCGGCATGACCAAGGTCGAATGCCCGCTTATTATCCGCGCTTCCGTTGCCCCACCACGCCCTTAGAGTTTTGGCGTACCCACCGATTGCCGCTCAACAAGCTCACACTCGATCTTGAGCTTTTGCAGCCGCTCGTCGTCGTCTACGCCCTCAAAACTCTCGAGCAATTGCCCCACCGCCCAGCGCGCCATTTCATTGTGCGGCAGCACCAGCGTTGTGAGGGGCGGCAAGAGGTTTGCGGCAATGTCCTCATCATCAAACCCAATGATGGAAATGTCCTCTGGGATCGAAAGCCCCAGGATACGCGCCGCATCATAACAGCCGACCGCCATCCGATCACAGAAGCAAAATATGGCCGTGGGTCGATCCGGCCGCGACAGCAGCGCCATCGCCCGCTCCCGCCCCTCGCGCACATTCCAGCCACCCTGCGTTACGAGGCTTTCCTCAATGCCAACACCATATTTCTCCATCGCCATCCGGAACCCCTGATAGCGATCGGTCGACGCTGCGATAATGTCCTCACCGGCCAAATGCGCGATCCGGCGATGCCCCGCCTTGATCAGCGCTTCCGTCGCAACATAGCCGCCAACCACGTCGCCCGGCACAACGGAGGGGTATCGCAACTCGCCCTCGTAGCAATTGAGCAGAACCAGCGGCAGCTGCGCAAAATGCTCTGGCACCACCACCTCGCGCGTAATCAGCGTCGTATACACCGCGCCAATCGCGTTCTGCGCCACCAGCATGTCTATGGCCGTCTTCTCCAGCAGCGGATCGCCCCCGGTAAAAAACACTGCCACAGCGACGTCCTGTAACGCCCCTTCTTCCATCGCTCCTTCGAGAAACGGTCCAAGCATGGGCGTCGTCGTCACTTCGTCGACAAACAAGCCGATGACCTTAGCGCGTCCTGCGGGCACCGGACGCTGCGGCCCCCGTCGATACCCCAGCTCATCGGCGGCATCTTGCACACGCCGCCGCGTTGCTGCGGACACGCGCGCATTCGCAACGCCATTGAGCACGAGCGACACTGTCGCCTGCGAAACGCCTGCCTTTTCAGCCACATCCTGCATGGTCGCGCGCTTATCCATACTCATTCAATCCTTTGGCGAGCGCCCTGCTCCCATGCGCGCTGAAACTGTTTTCCTATCCAGCACACTTCGCTCTTGTATGTAAGTTGGATTCGATCCTATGCTGATAAAAATATAACTAATATTGCCTACGGAGGGATTATGAACTTGGGCCGCGCTGTTGTCGCCGACCACCACAACGCGACGCGACAGACTGTGTCGCTCGATGGTGTCTGGCAGTTCCGCTTTGAAGATGGGGATTGGCGCGAGGCGCACGTCCCCCAGCCTTGGCAGGCTGAGTTCGATGATCTCTTCGATAGTTTCGGCCACGCCGTTTATAAGCGCAGCTTCACTGTCCCAGCCAATTTCGCTGGCAAGGATCTCGCTCTGCGCTTTGCCGCTGTTGCCTATGCCTGCGAGGTTTACCTCAACGGCACCAAGATCGGCGATCACGAGGGGGCCTATCTCCCCTTTGAATGCGCCATTGATCCGGCTCTGCTCCGCGCGGAAAACGAAGTTGAAGTGCGCGTCACCACGCCTTCTGCCGATCAGCATGCCTTCCCCGAATACCCCTTCAGCGAAGTGCCCCATGGCAAGATGAGCTGGTATGGGCGCATGGGCGGCCTTTGGCAGTCTGTGTCGCTGGAAGCGCGCAACAAGAAGCGCCTGACCAGCCTCACCATCACCGCCAATATGCACGGCACCCTCGTCGCCAACCTTGGCTTCACCCCTGCCGCGTCTGGCCTTGAGGCCAAGATTGTCGTGCGCGATGATGCAGGCAAAGCCGTCGCCGAAAGCGCCGCCGCAGCCTCCGAGGCGGTTGATGTCGCCCTGGCTGTGGCTAATGCCAAGCTCTGGGATGTCTTCCAGCCCAATCTCTATACGCTCACCGTCACCTTGGGGAACGGCGAGGACGAAGTCACCGAGACTTTCGGCTTCCGCACCGTCACCACAGAAAACGGCTCTATCCTCCTGAACGGCAAGCCCGTTTACATGCGCGGCGCGCTCGATCAGGACTATTACCCTGAAGGCATCTACACCGCCCCTTCGTTGGAATTCCTCGAAGACCAAGCGCAAAAAGCCATTGAGCTTGGCCTCAATACCCTCCGCTGCCACATCAAAATCCCAGATCCGCGCTATTATGATGTCGCCGACCGCTTCGGCCTCCTCGTCTGGACCGAAGTCCCCAACGTTGCGATCTTCACCACGGATTCCGCGCGCCGCATGCGCGAAACCATGGAAGGCATTCTCCAGCGCGACCGCAATCACCCCTCCATTATCGCTTGGACCCTCATCAATGAAGATTGGGGCACGCGTCTGGTCGAAAACGCCGAACACCGTCAGTGGCTCAAAGACAGCTATGAATGGCTCAAGGCCGAAGACCCAACCCGTCTCGTCGTCGACAACTCGGCTTGCTTCCCGAACTGGCACGTCAAAACCGACCTCAACGATTTCCACTACTACCGCTCCGTTCCAGAACGCCGTCAGGAATGGGATGATCTCACCGCCCAGTTCGCAGCCGGTGCCGATTGGACCTATTCGCCACTCGGCGACGCCGAACGCCGTGGCGACGAACCGCTGATCGTTTCCGAGTTTGGTGTTTGGGGCCTCCCCAATCCAAAACTGCTCCGGGGCGAAAACGGCAAAGAACCAACATGGTTTGAAACCGGCTCACTCTGGGGCGATGGTGTTGGCCTGCCACACGGCATCGAGCAGCGCTTTGCCGCCCTCGACCTTTACCGCACCTTTGGTGATTTCGATCAGTTCATCGACAAGGTGCAGTGGTACCAGTTCATGAACCTGCGCTACGAAATCGAAGAAATGCGCCGCTATTCTTCGATCCAGGGCTATGTCATCACCGAGCTGACCGACGTTCACTGGGAGGCCAACGGCCTCTTGGATATTGAGCGCAATCCGCGCGTCTTCCATGATGTGTTCGGAACCATCAACGCCGACATCGTCATCGTTCCGCGCCCAGAACGCTACTCGGCCTATTCCGGCCAGCAGCTCGCACTTGAACTGCGTGTCGCCACCGGCGGCCTCTCCATCCCAGCGGGCGCAGTCCTTCACTGGAGCGGCGACATCTCCGACTCGATCAACGTACCAGCCACTGGCCCGGTCTCAGTTGCTGACCTTGGCAACACCATGCTGACCATGCCGAAGGTTTCGACCAATAAGGAGCTGACCCTCTCCTTCTCGCTGGAAGCTGGCGGCTCAGTTCTGGCCACCAACACCTGCACCATCGCGCTCTATGCCGAGCGCAAAACCGCCGATCGCCCAACCATCGCAGTCAATGACGCGGCTCTGGGTGATTATGCCCGCGGCCTAGGCTATGAGGTTGTCGACAAGAAAAAGGCCGATATCGTGCTCGTCCACGCCGTCAATGGCGAAGACGTCGACGCCATGAAGGCTGGTGCGAAATACCTGATCCTGGCCGACGGCTCGGTCAAGACCAACCACAATCTGCGCACCGACATGCCCGATGGCGAGCTGCCCCACCGTTCCATCGTCGCCGATGGCAAGCAGTTCAAGCCCGCCTATGACCACCACCTGCCCAACATCAATCTGGTTGAGCGTGACGGCACCATCTGGCGCGGCGATTGGATCGCTGGCTTCTCTTGGCTCCGCCGCGATGGTGTCTTCGCCGATATTCCGGGTGGCCCGATCTTTGATCTCAGCTTCTCCGGCGTGGTCCCGCTCAGCCTTCTGACCGGCTTCAAGCCTTGGGAATTCGGCAACAATGTCCAGTCTGGCATCGTCTGCGGATGGGTTCACAAGCCCGCTGCCATCATCGGCAAAAAGCAGATTGGCCGGGGTGGCGTCGTCGCCACGACCTTCCGCCTGACTCGTGAAGCACCCGGCGCGGACCCTGTTGCAGCAGCCCTTCTCGACCGTCTGATCTCGGCAACTGCCGGGCTCAGCCAAGACGTCTAAGGCAAACCGCTTGGGTAGTGAGAAAATCGCGCTCAAATCACGACTTAGGGATTGACGCGACAGACGTTTCGAGACTGAATAGTATGATAAATAGAGCGGCGAATGAGGAGATTTTCCGCTCTACAAAAATAGGCCGGAACGCAGTTCTGGCGCGGGAGGAAATATGGCCGATATCGTTCTCAAGGACGTCAGCAAGTCCTATGGTGTGGTGAGCGTTCTTGACCACGTGTCGATGCACATCCACTCAGGCGAGTTCATCGTCTTTCTCGGCCCGTCCGGCTGCGGAAAGTCGACCCTACTGCGCATGATCGCCGGACTTGAAGAGGTCAACGGCGGCGAGATCTATATCGGCAATGAACGCGTCGATCAGAAGCCGCCAAACCAGCGCGGCGTCGCCATGGTTTTCCAGAACTACGCGCTCTATCCGCACATGACCGTGCGGGACAACATGTCCTTCGGCCTCCAAAACATCGGCACCCCAAAGGCAGAAATCACCCGCCTCGTTGATGATGCCGCTCGCATGCTGGAAATCACCCAGCTCTTGGATCGCAAGCCCGCGCAGCTCTCTGGCGGTCAACGCCAGCGCGTCGCCATTGGCCGGGCCATTGTGCGCGACCCAAAGGCTTTCCTGCTCGACGAACCGCTGTCCAACCTCGACGCTGGCCTGCGCGTGCGCACCCGTCTCGAGCTGGCGCAGCTGCACAATCGCATCAAGGCGACGATGATTTTCGTGACCCACGATCAGACCGAAGCCATGACCTTAGCCTCGCGTATCGTCGTCATGAACAATCGCAAAATTGAGCAGATCGGCACGCCTATGGAGATCTACACCCGCCCAGCGACCCGTTTCGTTGCCGGGTTCGTCGGCTCGCCGGGCATGAACTTCCTGCCTGTCACGGGTTCAGTCGACAGCGTCGGCACAGCCAAAGTCACCATCGGCTCGGGCGACGTGATTGCCACCGCAGTACCAAGTGCAGGCCTAGCCCAAAGCGGGCTCACCCTGGGCATCCGTGCCGAAGCCGTTCGCGTCAGCAAGAGTGATGAGGGCGTAACCGGTACGGTGGATGTCGTGGAACGCCTCGGCGAACGCACCCTCGTTTACACGCGCCTCACCGATGGCTCGATTGTTGTTGCTGAAGACGCTGGCCTCAGCACGGTCAGCGCGGGCGACACGATCAAGCTCACCTTTGATGGCGCCACTGCCATCCTGTTCGACGAAGCAGGAAAAGCCTACCACGCTGTCCAATAAGGCAGCGCCATAGACGCAGGGAGCCAGCGCACAGCGCCCGTCACGAAGACACCCCTGTGAACAGAGTTCAGGATCGCGAGGAGCGTTCTGAAGTTAGGCGCGGACCGTTTCGCCAGCGGTTCGTATGCCGGAGGAAAGGCGACGGGGCTCTGCCCCATGGGAGGAATAGTCGTGAAGAAATTCATCAAGATTGCCCTGCTTACAACCACAGCAGCCATGCTGTCGTTCGGCGCACAAGCAAAAGAAACTGTCGTCTGGTGGGACTTCCTCAGCGGCGGCGACGGCGTCCGCATGAAGGCGCTGATCGAAAAGTTCAACGCTGAACACGCAGACACCATCGAAATCCAGCCAACCACTCTCGAGTGGGGCGTGCCCTTCTACTCCAAGGCGCAGACCTCTGCTGCCATTGGCGAAGGCCCAGATGTGATGACCTATCACCTCTCGCGCATGCCGCTCGGCATTTCGACCGGCACCTTGGCTGAAATCACCGCCGACGATCTGGCTGGTGTTGGCCTCTCGGGCGACAACTTCGCTGCTTCGAACTGGCAGGCTGCTCAGGCCGATGGCAAGCAGTATGCTGTTCCATTCGATATCCACTCTGTCATTCTGTACTACAACAAGGACAAGCTGGCCGAAGCTGGTCTGATCGGCGACAACGGCCTGCCAACCGGTCTCGATGGCGTCGACAACTTCAACGCTGCACTTGAAAAGCTCCAGGCTGCCGGCACTCAGTACGGCGTCTCGATCCACTCTGCAGCGGCCGATAGCCAGTGGCGTATCTTCCTCGGCCTGCTGGCTCAGCAGGGCGGCGAGTTCATGGACGCGAACGGCGAGTTCCTCTCCGGCGACAACCTCGACAAGGCCGTCAACGTAACCGAACTGGTTGCCTCTTGGGTTGCCAATGGCCAGGCTCCAGAGCAGACCGACTACGCAGCGTCCATCGCGCTCTTCACCTCGGGCGAAGCCGCAATGCACATCAACGGCGTGTGGGAAGTTCCTACCATGACCGACCTGCATGCCAAGGGCGAACTGTTCGAATGGGGCGCTATCCAGCTCCCAACCTTCTACGACAAGCCAGGCACTTGGGCTGACTCCCACTCCTTCGTCATCCCGAACAACGTTGGCAAGGAACAGACCGCTGAGAAGCGTAAGGCTGTGATGGAAGTCATCGCTTGGATGAACAAGAACTCGATCTCTTGGGCCAATGCTGGCCACATCCCAGCTTACACCGCCGTCCGTGAAAGCGAAGAATTCAAGAACATGCAGCCAAACGCTGTGTATTCGACCCTCGCTGACACTGCAGTCTTTGATCCACAGTCCAAGCTCGCTGGCGTTGCCTCCCCAGTCTATGACGCGGTTGGCAACTACATGGTCCCCGCCATCAACGGCGAAATGGAAGCCCGTCAGGCTATCGAAGAAATGCGCGACGATCTGAACGATCAGCGCGACTAATCCCAAACCTCTCGCCGGCCGGGGCAACCCGGCCGGTCCTATTGTCTAGCAAGCGCGCGCAAAGACCGCGCTCTATCGGGGAGCCTTGGGATGATTAGAAGCAGACGTTCCGAGATCACGTGGGCCTTGATACTGGTCGCGCCATTTGTCGCCGCCTACCTTGTGCTCTTCATCTGGCCAACCATCCAAATGGTGTTGCTCAGCTTCACCGACGCGCCGCTCATCGGCCCCGGAAACTGGATCGGTTTGGACAATTATTTCGAAATGTTCGAAGATCGCCGCTTCAAAACGGCAGTGGTCAATACCGGCTATTTCGTTCTGCTCACCGTCATTCCCAACACGCTCGTGGGCCTGCTCATCGCCATTGGCGTCAATCGTCTCAAAGGCTGGCAGCAGTCTCTCGTCCTCGCGCTGTTCTTCCTGCCCTATATCCTGCCCGTGTCCGTGGTCTATCTGATGTGGAATTGGATGTTCGACACCCAGTTCGGCATCATGCAGGGCCCGCTGACCATGATCTTCGGCAAGCCCACCCACGTCTTCCGTACCACTTGGCTGTTCATGCCTGCGGTGGCGCTCGTCACCATCTGGTGGACCTGCGGCTTCAATATCCTGCTGTTCTTGGCTGGCCTGCGCTCGATCTCCCCCGAGATCTATGAAGCCGCCTCCCTCGACAATGCTGGCCGCTTCAAGCAGTTCTTCCGCATCACTTGGCCGCTGATCTGGCCGGTGACGGCGCTGGTCCTCACCATCCAGCTCATCCTGCAGCTCAAAATCTTCGATCAGGTCTATCTCTTCGTCCAGGGCGGACGCGCTGACCCCTCGATGGTTCTGGTGCAGTACATCTACAATCAGGCCTTCCAGAAGAGCGAAGGCGGATACGCCGCCACGATCTCTGTCGCGCTCTTCGTCATCATCATCACCGTTTCGGTTCTGCAATACACGGCGCTGCGCGCACGAGGTGCAAAATGACCGCTATGACCTCGAGCCTTCCTGAAAAGACCGTTTCGACGCGAAAACTCAACATCATCAAGACCGTCGACAAAGTGGGTCTGGTGATTTCGCTGCTGACCATCATCTGCGCCGTGGTTTGGGCCTTCCCGCTCTATTGGGCGATCATCACCAGCCTCAAGCCCGAAAGCCAGGTGGTTGAGCCCGGCTTCGCCCCATGGCCCCGCACGTTCACGCTGGATGCCTATACGGCGGTGCTCTTCAACACCAAGATTGGCCTTTGGTATTTCAACTCCATCGCCATAGCACTGCTGACCACGGTCATCGTGGTGCTGATGTCGGCCTGCTGCGGCTATGCCATCAGCCAGCTGAACTTCCCCGGCCGTAAGGTCCTGTGGTTCGTCATTCTCGCCAGCTTCATGGTGCCTATTCAGGCCCTGATCGTGAACCACTACATTCTCGCCGCGCAGTTCAAGCTTATCAACACTTGGGCAGGCATCATCATGCCTTCGCTGATCGCGCCAATGTCCACCATGATCTACAAGCAGTTCTTCGATGGCGTTCCCAAGGAATTCCGCGAAGCCGCGATCATGGACAACACCAATGAATTCCGCATGTTGTTCCGCATCTTCCTGCCGATGAACTGGGGTGTCACCACCGCGCTCGCCATCATCACCTTCATCGGCGCATGGAACTCCTTCCTCTGGCCATTCTTGGCCGTCACCAAGGAAGAAGCCATGACCGTCGCTGTCGGGATCACGCAGGTCAACGATGCCTTCGGCGTTGCCTATGCCCGCGAGCTCGCCTCTGCGGTCATGACCGGCCTGCCCGTCGCCATCGTCTACCTCATCTTCCAGCGCCGCGTGACCCAGGCGATCATGCTCTCGGCTGGCGTGAAGGGCTAACACCCCCAAAAAACTCCGCCTCCAAAACCCCGCTCCGGCGGGGTTTTTCTTTGCCAATTCATCACGTCAAAACAAAAGACCGGCAACAGTTTCGTTGCCGGTCTTGATGTGTGAGGTGAAGAGTTTTCTTAGGCGTTGCGCATCCAGACCAACATTTCGCCCGGCGCGCGATTGTCCCATAGATGATAGGGCACGAGCCTTGCGCTGACAGCTTCGGTCGCGGCTTCAGCTTCCGCGTAAAGCGCATTCCCCCAGGCCCCAGCGCTCTCCTTGAGCACCGGCAGATCGATGGCAATGGCCCCGCGCAGATCGGGAATAACGGCAGTCTGCGCCTTGCCCAAGCCATTCCCCAACAGAACGGAATTGAGCCCCACGCCATTGTCAGCGCCTTCCATGCAATAGACCAGTGGCCCGCGCATAATCGCCACCCTGCCCGCATTCTGGCGCACATAGGGATGGGCCCGGACCGCACGCGGCTCCAGCGGCAACGTCAGCTGGATCACATCGCCCTTCGCCCATTCGCGCTCAATGCGCACATAGCCATCGGCACCCAAGTCAAACAGCACAATAGGCTGCCCGTTGACGCAGAGCTTTGCGGCCCGCGCCCACTGAGGGATACGCAGCGACACCGCGAAAGTTGCGCTTTGCTCTGGCGCAATCTCAATGGCGATATCGCCCGACCACGGATAGTCCGTCTTCTGCGTCAGCGTGAACTTTGCGCCATTGGCCAGCTCCACCCGCGCTTCGCTCTGCGCATAAAGGTGAACGGCGATTTCATCATCCGCCACCTGATAGACGTACGAGCCCAGCGACGTCACTAGCCGCGCAATGTTCGGCGGGCAGCATGGGCACGGATGCCAAATCCAGCGGTGGTGCTTGCCGGTCGACTCGAGCGGGTTGTCATAAAAGAACGTCTTGCCATCCATCGATAGGCCAGTGATCGCCCCGTTATAAAGCGCCTGCTCCATCGTATCCGCATAGAGCCGCTTCGGCCCACGCCCCAACATGCGCGACGCCCAGAACACCAGCCCAACCGATGCGCAAGTCTCCGCATAGGCCGTGTCATTGGGCAGGTCGTAATAGTCAGTAAAACCTTCATTGGAATGCGCCGGGCCGATACCGCCGGTCACATACATCTGCTTTTGCGTCAGGTCCGCCCACAGCGTTTCCAGCGTCGCTGTCAGGCTGTCATCATTATACTCGGTCGCAAGGTCCGCCATGGCCGAATAGAGATACATCGCTCGAACGGCGTGCCCCACCACCTTGCTCTGCTCCCGCACAGGAACATGCGACTGCGAATACTCCAGAATATTCTTCTGCCAGCCCTTCGGGTCGCGACCGAACGCCTTCGCTTCTTCCATAAAGAAGTTCGGCGCTTGCCCGCGCTCATCCACGAAGAATTTGGCTAGATCCATGTAGGATTGGTTACCGGTCTCGCGTGCGAGGCGCACCAGCGCCAGCTCGATCTCCTCGTGCCCACAATAGCCGCGCATCTGCCCCGGCCCATAGCCAAACTTGGCGACGCAATAATCCGCCATCCGGCTCATGACATCCATGAACTTGCGCTTGCCGGTTGCCTGATAATAGGCCACCGCCGCCTCAATCATATGCCCGGCACAATAGAGCTCATGGAAGTCGCGCAGATTGCTCCACTTCCACTCCGGCTTAATCCGCTGGAAGAAGGAGTTGAGATACCCGTCCTCGTCCTGGAGCTTGGCGTACATGTCGATAATCTCATCGGCCCGCCGTTCCAGCTCTGCATTCGGCTTGTGATAAAGCGAATAGGCAATGGTCTCGATCGACTTTGCCATGTCGCTATCCCAGAACATCTGGGTGGTCCCGCCCCAATTCATAATGGGAAGAACAACGCCCGGGCTCGGAACATCCGGGTTAATCTGCTCCAGCATCCGCGCCGAGACACAGCGATCCAAAAGCGTCTTGGCAGTCTCGTCACAAACAGCGTCCTGCCAATCCCCCCAATACCCACCAATCGAGACGGATGGCACAGGCAATGGCCTGAACTGACGGTTCTCAGACATAGTCATTTTCGTTCCCATAGATAGTCAGCGCGCCAGCCCCTCGGCCGCGCCCTCCTCTTGACCAGTCTATAGAGATTCACCCCTCTGCCATACATGATTTCCACTCATGCAGCAGCTCGTAACGCAAGGCGCGAAAACAAAAAAGGCAGGCCAAAGCCTGCCCTCTCGCACTGTGTCCGCACGCCTAGCCGCCGGCGACCATCAGCATCACCCGACGGCCATCTTCGGCCTTGAGTTCCAGCCCTTCAGGCGAGGTCTCTGCGTATGACACCTGCTCCAGCGCATTCAACAGCGCGATGGTGTTTTTATACGCCGGACAGCTGTCCTCATAAAAACCCTCTACCTCGCTGAAACTCAACTTCGGCAGTGCAATCTCAACTTTCGCAGTCCAATCGGTTTCACAACCCGTTTGCCCGCCCACATGACCGAACTCTCTATCTGAAACGACAAGAGTGGTTGGCGCCAGATCAACGCCTTCGATCTTGCCTTCATATTCGATAGCGACCCAATGGAGGTCAAAGAGCTCGTCGGTCAGCGGCACCGCCTCTTGCGCCGACACGGCGCCACAGGCGCCCACCAGACCCAAAGCGAGTACGATATTGCGAAGCCCAGCAGCGTTAAATGACATCTATGAAAATCACCTTCTTTGAATAGCTTAGTATCTTAGTCCTGCGCACTGCATACCAAGATCAAGCAAACAATGGTGCTTTTATGGTGACGCCATCATTCAACAGGGCCAATTGCCCTGCGAATGCGCGTCCCGCTCGGAAAAGAGCACGCCACAAGGCCCCGGCAAAACCGGTTTTCTCTCAGCTACAATTTTGGAGATTTATGGCGGGCAGGGAGGGATTCGAACCCCCGGAAGGCTTGCACCTTCGCCGGTTTTCAAGACCGGAGCAATCAACCACTCTACCACCTGCCCGACGACAATGCGTTTAACGAGGGGGAGCGCACCTGTCCAGTAGCCCCCCTCGTTTTTTCGCTATGGCTTGAGGATAACTGATCCCGTCGTGCCCCGAGACTCAAGGGCGGAATGGGCTTTCGCAGCCTCCTCCAGCGCAAAGCGCTGGCTGATCTCGACTTTGATCGCCCCGCTAGCTATCGCGCCAAACAACGCCTCCGCCCCTTCGAGCAGTGCTGAGCGTTCCGCGAAATAATGCGCCCCCGTTGGCCGGGTCACATACAACGATCCCTTGCGCGCCAAAACGCCAAGGTCCGGGATAGCAACAACGCCCGAGGCATTGCCAAAGCTCACCATCAGTCCACACGGACGCAGACAATCGAGCGAGGCGTCAAACGTCGCTTTGCCGACGCCGTCATAAACGACATCAACGCCCCTGCCCCCGGTCAACGCCTTCACGCGTGGCGCGAAGTCCTCCGCCTTATAGTCGATAACATGGTCACAAAACCGCTGCGCGCTCGCGACCTTTTCTGCTCCCCCGGCCGTGGCGATGACCGTTGCGCCTAGGGCCTTGGCCCATTGCGTCCCGATCATCCCCGTACCGCCCGCCGCCGCATGCCAGAGGATGGTCTCCCCCTCTGCCACCGGCCAGGTCTTGAACAGAAGATAGTAGGCCGTCAGCCCCTTGAGCAAAGCTGCCGCCGCCGTCTCATCATCGACCCCATCGGGGATCGGCACCACCCGATTGGCGGCGATAATCCGCTCCTCGGCATAGGCACCGACCGTACCCTGATAGGCGACGCGATCCCCTTCACGGAGTTCGCTGACGCCCTCGCCCACCGCTGTCACCACGCCGGCAGCTTCATTGCCCGCCACAAAGGGCCGCGGCACCGGGTACAACCCCGAGCGTTGATAGGTGTCGATGAAGTTGAGCCCGATGGCCGTCTGCCGGATTTTGACCTCTCCGGCTTTGGGCGCGCCGATGTCCCAATCTTCGACCTTCAGGACTTCAGTACCACCAGTTTCATGGACGACGACGACTTTACTCATTTAGGAGCCTTTGGCTTGCGGGGCGCTGATTTCGGGCGCGATTGTGCCCGCGAAATCGGCGTCGAACGCGGTAGAGATTTATCACTCACTGGCGCTGGGCGCGCCGGCATCACGCTGTGGGACTGTCCCATAGATGACAGAGCGTCATCGGTAGAAACACCGCCCACATTGCCGGTAAAGGGCGAAAACTTATGCCCGCCACTGCGCTTGGTTTTGCGCTGCTTGGCGAACACATTGAACGCCTCGACCAGCACCGAGAAGGCCATGGCCGAATAGATGTAACCCTTTGGAATATGGAAGCCCAAGCCGTCAGCCACCAGCGTCACACCGATCAACAGCAGGAACGCCAGCGCCAGCATTTTCGTCGTCGGGTGATCGGCCACAAACTTGGCGATCGGGCCGGAGGCAAAAAACATGACCGCGACGGCCACCAGAACTGCCGCCACCATAACCGCCACCTGATCTGCCGGAACCATGCCGACCGCGGTGATGATCGAGTCGATCGAGAACACCATGTCGATGATCACGATCTGAACCAGAATGGCCTGCAGCGTAGCCGTTCCCGCACTCGCAGCGCTCACCTCATGGTCGCCCTCGATGGCGGCATGCATTTCGTGCGTCGCCTTGTAGATCAGGAACGCACCACCGGCGAGCAGGATGATATCCTTCCAGCTGAACGGCTGCCCGAAGGCTTCAAACACCGGATCTTTGAGCTGCACGATCCAAGAAATCAGGAACAGCAGGATGATGCGAAACACCAGGGCCAGCCCGATCCCGAGCTTTCGCGCAAATTCCGCCTGTTCGCGCGGTAGGCGCGAAACCAGCACAGAGATGAAAACGATATTGTCGATACCAAGCACGATCTCCATGACCGTGAGCGTACCAAATGCGATCCACACATTGGGATCGGAGAGGAGTTCCATCATGGCAGTGTCTCCCAAAGCCGACTCGGGCTCAATTGTCAGTGTATGGTGTGGGCAGCGAGTGGTGAAGCACCCGCCTCCGAACCGCGAAAATGGCCACGCTTGGGCTACCGCTCAGCCCCAAGCACTGCTATGGCCGGAACAGCAAACGCCCTGCGGCGGTTCCACCGTCGCAAAAGGCTTTTCGACCGACACCCAAGAGGATGCGCCATGAATAAGGATGCTGATGTCATCGTGGTGGGAGGCGGGCTTGCGGGCTCCGCCGCTGCTGTCGCCGTGGCGCGGCTCGGGTTTGACGTCATCCATCTGGCCCCTGCTGCCCCGCCAGACCGGCGCACCTCGGCCCTGATGATGCCAAGCGTCGAATTCCTCGTTGAAAGCGGCCTCGTCTCCGAACCAGCGACCCTAGGCCATCCGCTCACCGCCATTCGCATCATCGATGCCACGCCCCGCCTCTTCCGCGCGCCAGAAACCCTCTTTGAAGCGGTCGAAATCGGTCTTCCCGCTTTCGGGTGGAACTTTGGCAATGCGCGACTTCTTGAGCACTTTCAAAGCACTGCCCCAAAAACCGGATTCACTATCCGAACCGAAAGCGTGTCGGCCTATCGCCATGATGGCAAGCTGGGCACAGTCACACTGGCCGATGGTTCGACCCTCTGTGCGCCCCTCGTAGTCGGTGCCGATGGCAAAAAGTCTCTGCTGCGCAACGCCGTTGGCATTACCACGCGCGAGCATCAGTTCACCGAGGGTGCCCTCGTCTGTGATCTAGACTTGACCCGTAGCGTTGGTGGCACTTCCATCGAGTTCCACTACCCGCGTGGGCCCTTCACGCTGGTGCCGGCCGGTGAGAACCGCGCCAATCTCGTTTGGATCGATGATGAGGCCAAGTTGCGTGCTCTTCAGGCTGCCGGGCCAGAGGCCCTCCGAAACGCCATCCTAGAGACCTCACAGCGCCTGTTCGGCGATCTCAAGATTGTCTCCCCCAGCTTCGTCTTCCCACTCTCGACACTAACCGTTGATAAGGCCGGAGCATCTGGGGTGGCCTTGGTCGGCGAGTCTGCTCACGCCTTCCCACCCATTGGCGCACAGGGCCTCAATCTGGGTCTGCGGGATGTCGCCGATCTTATCGCCGCCCTGAAAGCCGCTGACACGACCCTGCCCGATTGGGGCGCCAAGGCCGCTGATGATTATGCGCGCCGCCGCGCAGCCGATCTGGCGCAAACCAGCACTATTGTCGACACGCTGTTCAAATCGCTTCTCGCCGACATGCTCCCCAGCCAAACCCTGCGGGCTGGCGGCTTGTGGGCACTCAAGCTGTCCCCGTTCTTGCGCAAGCAGGCTTTTGCCGTGGGCATGGGCCAACGCTAATCCCTGTCTTGCCTCTCACCTGCACAACAAAAAAGGCCCGGTTTCCCGGGCCTTTTTCAAATTCGTCTGCGTAGAGCTTACTGTGCAGCAGGTGCTGCTGGCGCTTCGCCTTCAGCTGGCGTTTCGCTCAGCTGCTTGCGGAGCTGCTCGGCACGATCCTGAAGAACCTGCTCAAGCGCGTTTTCGCCCGATTCCTGGCTCTGCAGCTGTTCGAACGTCAGGGCCGTATCGCTATCATAAGTCGCGGTGAAACCAGCGAGGTTGATATCGATGGTCAGGTCCTGGTTCTGACGGTTCTTAGCGGTCAGCTTCAGGGTCGAACCCTTCTTGAGCGAAGCGACATACTGCTCGTTGATCACGAGCTGAGTCGAGCACGACTGCTGATCACACAGCATGTACGGCACGCGAACTGGCTTTGCGTTGTCGATCTGCCAGGTCAGGCCGAACGGCAGCAGCACGCCAAGCGGGACGGCAGCAACAGCCAACAGGCGGCTTTCCTGGCCTGGATCGTCACGCAGCAGGAAGGAGCCGAGGAACTGGCCGTTTGCGAGCACCACTTGGCGCATCACGCAAGCCTTCTGGCCGTCGTCCAGCGGGTCACAAACCTTCAGCCAGTTCTGCGATGGCATATTGTCGACGGCAGCGCCGACTTCAGCGACAGCACCGCCCTCGGCCGCAGCTGGCGCTTCAGCAGCCGGTGCTGCAGGAGCCGCGTCCTGCGCGAAAGATACAGCCGGGGTCAGCAAAAACGCTGCCGCTGCGATTCCGGCCACGAGGGGTTTCTTGAACGTCATAAAATGTCCTTGTCTTCCTTGGCGGTCCGGGCAGCCCAAAGCTACCGAAATACCTGAACTGCCCTTCAAGGGCTCAAATCGGGCAATAACATGACCGATGAGAGTTGCCAAAAGATTATAGCGCCTCGTGTCCGAGACTTCAGTTAACTCTTATTCTCAGCCAAACGCGCCAGTTTACTCATAATTGCGGCTGCACCCTTGAGCCTTTGCTCCGGCGTTGGCCAATTGCGCACGAACACGAGCTTCTGATCAGGCTTGATCTTCACTTGGTTCGACAGGTCCGAAACCATGCGCACCAGACCAATCGGATTGGGGAACTCGTTGTTTCGCAACGTCACCACCGCGCCCTTCGGACCAGCATCGACCTTTTCGACATTGGCCTGACGGCAGAGTGCCTTCACCAGAATGACCTTGAGCAGCGATTCCACTTCTTCCGGCAGCGGCCCGAACCGATCGATCAGCTCCGCACCCGCAGCATCAATATCGCGAATATCGCTGAGATCACCCAAGCGACGATAGAGCTGCATGCGCAACTGCAGATCAGGCACATAGCTTTCCGGGATCATCACCGGCATGCCAAGCGAAATCTGCGGGCTCCACTCGTTCTTGTCGTCGTATTCCTCGTCGCCACCAGCGCGCAAGTTCGCCACGGCCTCTTCCAGCATCGACTGGTAAAGCTCGAAACCAACCTCGCGGATATGGCCCGACTGCTCGTCGCCGAGCAGATTCCCTGCCCCGCGAATATCCAAATCGTGGCTCGCCAGTTGGAAGCCAGCGCCAAGGCTTTCGAGCGACTGCAGCACGCCCAAACGACGCTCTGCGGTGTCGGTGAGCTTCTTGTCGGCAGGCACGGTGAACAGCGCATAGGCGCGCTGCTTGGCCCGGCCGATACGCCCACGGATCTGATAAAGCTGCGCCAGACCAAACTGGTCGGCACGATGTACGATCAGCGTATTGGCGTTCGGAATATCGAGCCCCGATTCCACAATGGTCGTCGCCAACAAAACGTCGAACTTGCCGTCGTAGAAATTGTTCATGATGTCGTCGAGTTCGCCCGGCGGCATCTGCCCATTGGCGATGACATAGGAAACTTCCGGCACCTGCACGCGCAAGAACTCGGCAATATCGGCCTGATCCTTGATGCGCGGCACCACATAGAAGCTCTGCCCGCCGCGATATTTTTCGCGCAGCAAAGCTTCGCGGATCGAGAGCGGATCGAAAGGCGAAATAAAGGTACGGATCGCCAAGCGGTCGACTGGCGGCGTCGCCAACAGCGACAGATCGCGAACGCCAGTCAGCGCCAGTTGCAGCGTGCGCGGGATCGGCGTTGCCGTCAGCGTCAGCACGTGAACATTGGCCTTGAGCTCCTTGAGACGCTCCTTGTGGCTCACGCCGAAGTGCTGTTCCTCGTCGATAATCAGCAGGCCCAAGTCCTTGAAACTGATCGACTTCGACAAGAGCGCGTGGGTGCCGATAACGATATCGACATGCCCATTGGCCAAGCCTTCCTTGGTCGCTTTCAATTCGGCCGCTGGCACCATGCGCGAGGCATGGCGCACATTGACCGGCAAGCCATGGAAACGTTCAGAGAAGTTCTTGAAATGCTGGCGCGCCAAGAGCGTTGTCGGTACAACCACCGCCACCTGCTTGCCCGAAAGCGCCACGGCGAAGGCCGCGCGGATCGCAACTTCGGTCTTCCCAAAGCCCACGTCACCGCAGACAAGGCGATCCATCACCTTGCCCGAGGTCAGATCGTCAAACACCGCCCCAATGGCGTTGAGCTGATCTTCCGTTTCCTCATAAGGGAAGCGCGCCACGAACTCATCGTAAGCGCCAGAATTGAGGTCCACCGCATCGGCGCGGACCAGCAAGCGCTGCGCCGCCAACTTGATAAGCTGTTCCGCCATTTCGCGGATGCGCTTCTTGAGCTTGCCCTTCTTAGCCTGCCAGGCCACGCCACCGAGTTTATCGAGCGTCACCGACGCATCGTCCGCCCCATAGCGGGTCAGCAGCTCGATGTTTTCGACCGGCAGGTAAAGCTTAGTCTCGCCGCCATATTCAAGCTCAACGCACTCATGCGGCGCGCCACCGGCCTGAATGACCTTCAGCCCCAAGAAGCGACCGATACCGTGGTCGACGTGCACCACGAGATCGCCTGCACTCAAGCTGGCCGCTTCCGTCAGCGCATCCGAAGCCTTCTTCTTGCGCTGCGGCCGCAAAATGCGCTCGCCCAAAATATCCTGCTCGGTCAGAACCAGCAGGTCTTTGGTTTCAAAGCCAGATTCGAGGGGTAACACGATCAACGAAGTGGTCGCCGCGCTCGTAGTTTCCGCGTCTTTCCAATTCTCGCCGAGGCGCGGATTGGTCAGCCCGTGATCCTTGAGCACCTGCGCCATGCGATCGCGCGTCCCCGCGCTCCAGCAGGCCACAATTGCGCGGCGACCATTGCGGCGCTCCGTAAGCAGCCGCTCCACCACCTTCTCAAAAAGGTTGACGTCATTCGCCAAACGGTCGGCTGCAAAGCTTGGCGCAATATGCCCACCGGCATCGTCACCCGATTTCGTCTGCGGCGACAGAAACGCCGAAAGCTGAATGACCGACGCCCCCGCCAACTGCGCTGGCGTCACATCAACATTATAAAGCAGTTCTGGCTTAATCGGCTTATAGGGCGCCCCTGCCCCCGCCACCTGCGGCGCTAAACGCGCCGTCTCGCGCGCGTCGTAATAATCGGCAATCTGCTCGACACGCTCGCCATAGGCTTCGTTCACCTGATCGTCGAAGACGAACGGGGCATCGCCCACATAATCCGCCAGACTATCGAGCTTTTCATAAAAGAACGGCAGCCAGTGCTCCGTGCCCGAATAGCGCGACCCGCCACTTACCGATGAATAGAGCGGGTCATCATGGGTGTTGCCACCAAAAGTCGCCGTATAGTTCTGACGGAAACGGCGAATGGTGTCTTCATTGAGCACCAGCTCGCTCATCGGCGTCAGATCAATCCGCTTCAGATTACCCGTCGTCCGCTGTGTATCGGGATCAAACGTCCGGATCGTTTCCAACTGGCTCCCAAAGAAGTCAAAGCGCAGCGGCGCGTCCGCATTGGCCGGGAACAGGTCAATCAACCCACCCCGGACTGCAAATTCGCCGCTTTCGCGCACCGTCGGCACGCGCAAATAGCCATTGTTCGCCGCCCAACCGATCAGCTTATCGCCATCGACCACCCGACCAACGGCCGCCGAAAACGACATGGTTTCGACCACAGCGCGCGGCGGCAGCTTTTGCACCAGCGCATTAACCGCCGTCAGCACAATCGCGCCCTTGGTGCCGCTGGTCAGCGCCGCCAGCGTTTTCATACGCGCCGCGATGGTCACATTGTTTGGCGACACACGGTCATATGGCAGGCTGTCCCAGGCAGGCAGTTGCAATATCGTGTGTCCGGGCAACATCGCCCCCAACACTTCCGCCATGCGCTGCAAGCGCCGTCCATCACGCGCCACGAACACCACAGCCGCCGCATCATCCGGCGCGTTTTTGAGGCGTTGTTCAACCAGCCGTGCCAACACCAATGGCTGCATGCCATCAGGTACGTTGGAGATGGTACGAACGGTGGGCGTGATGTCAGAAGAAGTCATCGGGCGACGCGGGCCTCGTGGTCGGCAATAAGAAGGTCGAGGAAAGAACGATCCACATGCGCTGGCGGCTCCTCCTGCCGGAGCACCCATTTCAGCAATGGCGGGTCTTCTTCGTTCATCAGCGCTTCGAGCTTGTCGAGCTGCGCCTCATCGTAGTTTTCCAGATGCGCATCCGCGAATGGACCGAGCACCAAGTCCATTTCCTTGGTCCCACGATGCCACGCGCGATAGCGGAGCCGTTTACGTCGAATAGCGATCTCTTCACCGGCCGTCATTTGCGACACCCATGATTGAATTTTGTTCTCGATTTGGACTTGTTCTTTACGCGTGTTAGCCAACAATGTCAGCCCTATTCCGTCATGCCCCTGAATGTCAGCAATTTGCCCCTTCAGAGGCCCAAAAGTGCCGGCCAAAGGCCACAGAAGTGCCAATAGATGCCCCTCGGTAAGGAGAATCATTCTTGTCCCGTCCCGATGAATTGCAGCCCCTGTTCCGCTCGCTCCACTCCATCAAAGGCGTGGGCGATAAGCTCGCAGCACTGCTGACCAAATTCTTCGGCGCCCCTGACGGACAAGAGGCCATCGTCCTCGACATTCTGATGCATATGCCCTCCGGCGTCGTCGATCGCCGCCGACAGGTCGGCATTGCAGACGCCTATTTAAATCAAATCGTTACGCTGAAACTCCACATCGACCGGCACCAACCGCCACCACGCGGAAAGCTACATGTGCCACATCGCGTTTTCACGCATGACGAGACCGGCGAACTGTCCTTGGTGTTCTTCCGCGCCCAAGGCGGCTGGGTCGAAAAAGCTCTCCCAGTCGGCGAAGAGCGCTATGTCTCTGGCAAGGTCGATTTCTTCAACGGCCAAAAGCAGATAACGCACCCGGACTATATCGTCGAAGCCGAAAAATTCGCAGAACTCCCCCTCGTCGAGCCGGTCTATCCCCTCACAAGTGGATTGAGTTCCAAAGCCTTAGCGAAACTCGTGCGCCAGTCCGTTGATATCATTCCCGAATTACCGGAATGGATCGACGCCGAAACCATGCGCCAACGCAAATGGCCAAACTTCGCCCAAGCCATGCGCGAAGTCCATTTGCCAGAGAATCCTGACCAGGGCCAACTCTGGTCCCCGGCCCGCCAACGCCTTGCTTATGATGAGTATTTAGCGGGCCAAATCACCCTACAATTGGTGCGTTCGACCATGGTCGCCCAAAAGGGCAAGTCCCGTACTTTCAACGGGAGTATCACCTCCCGCGTCGCCGCCGCGCTACCCTTCTCCCTGACCGATGGCCAAAACCAGGCCCTCGAAGAAATCCGCGCCGACCTCGCCAGCCCGGACCGCATGTCCCGCCTCCTGCAAGGCGACGTGGGCTCCGGCAAGACCGTTGTAGCTCTTATGTCCATGGCGGCAATGGCAGAAAGCGGCGCGCAATCGGCGTTGATGGCTCCGACCGAATTGCTGGCTTCACAGCATTTTAAAACCATTCAGCCTCTCGCTGAAGCGGCAGGCCTAGGCTGCGCATTGCTCACCGGAAAAATGCCCGCAGCCGAAAAACGCAAGATTCTAGCAGGACTTGCCGATGGCTCGATCCACATCGCCCTCGGCACCCACGCCCTCTTCCAATCCGGCGTCGCCTTCCACAATCTGGCCCTCACCGTCGTCGACGAACAACACCGTTTCGGCGTCCACCAGCGCCTCGCCCTCTCTGACAAAGGCCGCGACACTGACCTTCTCGTCATGACCGCCACGCCGATCCCGCGCACTTTGGTACTCACCCACTTCGGCGACATGGCCGTCTCTGTTCTCAAAGAAAAGCCGCGCGGCCGCCAACCCATTGATACGGCAGTGCTCTCGATCAATGACTACGGCCGCGTCATCAACCGTCTCATCGCCCGGTTAGGCGAAGGTGCGCAGGCCTATTGGGTCTGCCCGCTGGTTGAAGAAAGCGAATTTATCCAAGTCGTCAGCGCTGAAGATCGCTTCGCCGAACTGCAGAAAGTCTTCGGCGATCAGGTGGCCCTCGTCCACGGCCGCATGTCAGCCGCCGCCAAGCAAGAGGTTATGGCGCGCTTTAAAGCCAATGAAATCAAACTTCTCGTCGCCACAACGGTCATCGAAGTGGGCGTCGACGTCCCCAACGCCACGATCATGATCATCGAACACGCTGAACGTTTTGGCCTCGCTCAGCTCCATCAGCTGCGCGGTCGCGTCGGCCGTGGTTCGCAACGCTCTGCCTGCCTGCTTCTCTTCAAAGAACCGCTCAGCGAAACCGCTCAAGCGCGCCTCGAAACCATCAAATCCACCGAAGACGGTTTTGAGATTGCCGAACGCGACCTCGACCTACGCGGCCAAGGTGACGTCTTGGGCACGCGCCAATCCGGCATGCCCGGCTACCGCGTCGCCGTCCCAGACGTGCATCGGCACTTGCTTGAGTTCGCCCATGACGACGCCAAAGCCCTGATGCAACGCAACCCCGGCCTCACCGGCCCCGACGGCGAAGCCGCTCGTACGCTGTTGTATTTATTCCGAAAAGATCTGGCGATTCCACTGATCAGGGCGGGCTAATCAGGCCGGCACTGGCGCGTCCCCTCCCCCTACCAGGGGGGACTGTTTACAACTTGCTCATTTGGGATTCTAGTTTGATTGCTTGGGGGTGATTTGCCGGAGGGTTTGAGATGGATTGTCCAGATTGTTCTAGCACTGCCACGGTCAAGCGCGGCCTCAAGGCGGGTTACCAGCGATTTAGCTGTAAGGAGTGTGGTCGGTACTTTACTGATCGCGCCCCTAAATTCAGCGCTCAGACAAAAGCGCAGGCCGTTCAGATGTATCTCAACGGCACCGGCATTC
>NZ_JABBDZ010000013.1:0-105221 GCF_012847305.1 Devosia sp. MC1541 | reverse complement strand
AATCTGACCAATCTGTTTAGCAGTGCCATCTCCTATGGCGCTGACGGCGCTGGCTCCACCACCTATGCCCTCAGCCTCACCGGCTCCAATGTCGCCAGTGGCCTCTACGCCCATGGCACCAATGGCGCTCAGGGAGAGCAGATCGTTCTCAATCAAACGGGCAATGTCATCACCGGCTCAGCTGGTGGACAAAACTACTTCACCATCACGCTCAATGCCGATGGCACACTCAAGCTCGATCAGATCAAGGCCATCTGGCACGGCGACAAAACCAATCCAGATGACACGCAGACCCTCAACGCTGTGGCCAATGCCCTCAAGCTCGTTGCCACCGTCACCGACGCCGATGGTGATACCGCGTCCCACAGCCTCGATCTGAGCAAGGGCACTTTTGCCTTCAAGGATGACGGTCCAACCGCCAAAGACGACACCGGCACTCTTGAGATCGTCTATGACAAGCTTGGCGTGGGCGCGATTAATGCCGCATGGAAAATCACTGGCGGCGGTCAAAATCTCGTTTATACGGACCAGGATGGAGACGGGCTCAGTGACCACGTCACCTGGGGCGACAGCAGTGGTCGCTCGGGCTATGGTTTTGTTGATGCCCCAGCGGCAGACCTCCAAAATCTGCTCACAAACCAGACTTTCTATCTGGGCGAGTTCACGCACAGGAACTTGCCTGTCACGTCTGGTACAGCCATCACTCAGGCTCAGCTGACAGTGAATTTCCAAGTCATCATCAATGGGCAGACCGTAAACGTCGGCCCTGTGGTGATAACGTTTACCCACAACGAGACGCCAAACTCTACCGACCCAGAGGCCAGCCGAGACATCATCTCGATTGCGACGTCAACCACGACCATTACCATTGCCGGCCAGAAGTACACCTTGGACGTCACCGGTTTCGTTGATGAGAATAATCAGATCGTCAACACTGTCCGGACCTATGAAGGACAGAGCAATACCTATCAGCTGGCCGTACGTTTGGTCTCATCTGACACCACCAACATTACGGCGAATGGCAATTTGCTCAGCAATGCGGACACTGCGGGCGCGGATGGTGGCCTGGCAGTCGTTGCCCTCATCGGCACCGGCGCGGCTGATACAACGCTCGAGAATGGCGTCTATCAGGTGCAAGGTCTATACGGCACGCTGACCGTCAATCGTGCGGGTGAATACAAATACACCCTCACCAAGGATGCGAGCGAAGTTCCGACAGGAGCCAAGGAGGTCTTTACCTATCGCATCACCGATGGTGACGGGGACACCGATGAAGCCACATTCACGCTCGACATCTCTAAGGTTGATAGCAACGGTCAGATCATCACTGCCGGTCAAACGATCAACGGCACGGCAGGGCCTGAAACGCTCACCGGTACCGTCGGCAATGACATCATCGATGGCAAAGCTGGTAGCGACACGATCAATGCTGGCGACGGCAACGACATCATAATTGCCGATAGTAACGACACCCTCATCGATGGTGGTTCAGGCATCGACACATTGCGCGTGTCGGGCACATTCCGGACCGCCAGCAATGCACAACTTGTCAACTTTGAACGGGTCGAACTCGCCGCGCCGACATCAGGCAACCGCACAATCGCGGATCTAACCAACCAAACTGAAAGCCTCCGCATCACCGGCTCCAGTGGCAACGACAAGATCCTTGGCGGCTCTGGCAATGATGTGATCATTGGCGGATCGGGCAATGACATCCTTGCTGGTGGAGCCGGTAACGATATCGTCACCGGCGGCACGGGAGCCGATCAGTTCCGGCTGTCGTCCAATTCAGGCACTGATGTCCTGCGAGATTTTAATCGTTTCCAAAGCGACAAGATTGGCTTCTTGGATACAGGCACTAGTGCAAGTGGCAGTGTCAACTTTGCCAACACGACGGGCACATCTGCAGGGGCAGTGCTTAACAGCAATGACTTCGTCGCCAGATCGTCGATGGGCAATATCGACAACTCCGACGATCAAAGGGTCATCGTCATATCGACCGCCCAGTTTGAGGCCACGATCAAAACCGGCAACGTAGCGAGCGCAAACAACAGCTATGTCATTGTCTACAATAGCGACTCGCAGCACGGCGAGATTTGGTTCGCAACAAACTGGAGCGTCTCCTCAACCCGTACGCTGATTGCGACGCTCGAAAACGTTATTTCGGCTGCCGAAGTATCCGCCCTCAAAGCATCAGACTTCGTCGTCTACTCCGATGCAAACGACCCCATTATTCTCGATCTCGATGGCAATGGTGTTGGCTTTAGCAGCCTTTCCCATGGTGTCGTCTTCGACCTCAATGGTGACGGGGCCAAAGACAAACTGGCCTGGAACAACACCAGTGATGGCATTCTGGTTTATGACGGCAACGAAAACGGTATTGCCGACGATGGTACAGAGCTGTTCACACCTTGGTTCCAAGGCGGAAGTTTCGTCAGCGGGGCAGACGCTCTCGCCTCCCTCGATAGCAATGGCGATGGCATAATTTCGCCTGAAGATGAGGCCTTCTCCAAGCTACGCATCTGGCAAGACGATAATGGCGACGGGTTTACGGACGCCGGCGAGTTGAAGACGCTGGTTGAGCACGGCATCACCAGTATCGATGCGTCGACAAGCTCGACGGGCCAAGAGATCGATGGCCAAACCGTCGTTGGCACAGGAACGTTCACGCGCGACGACGGCACCACAGGCACCTATGTCGAAGTGGAACTCGATACCGAGTTTGGCGATGGCGACGCGGATGACTACACCCAGGCTGAAGATGATCTCGCTTCCAGCCTAGCCGCGACACAGGCGTGGACCGATGGTGAGAAAGCCGCCGAAGCACGCTCAGATATGGATGCGTCCGCGAGCCTCGACGAATACATGGCAGAGGACACTCTCGACATCACAGAGCTCCTCGATCGAGCCACTGGCCAGACTGAAGCCTCAAGCAGCGCTGATAACAATGGCACGATCATTGAGGTCAACAGTGCCGATTTGGACAAGCTCATAGATACTGGTCCAACCGTGACAGTGGTGATTGAAGGTCAGGAGTATGACGTCAACCTTCACAACCAGACGATCTAAGCAAAACTCATGATCAACGCGGCCCACTTCGGTGGGCCGTTTTTTTTTCGCCGTGGCGGTCGCTATCGGCTGAGCTTGGTTCCACCCTGCGACAGAAAAACGTCGCAAATTGAATAGACTACTGTGGAAAACTTTTTGCCTAATATCTCTATTTGACCCTGCATCAAATGACCACACCCGCATGGTTGCGGCATTTTCACGGCATCTGAATGCGCAAATTGTGGCCACGACGCTTATAGGCAAAGCTAAAGTCGATCATTGACTTAAGTTATAAGTGCGACGTAATGGCATACAAGTACACAGCGACAAAACACCTCGCCACGCGTACGCCTAGTCTTTCTGCACGGATCGGAGTGACGCCGAACTGAACATTTTGTCGCGCCAGTAATACATCACGAAAAGTGCTGCACCACTGCACCTCCACATCCTACGGACATGGAGAACGTTGTTTCTTTGCCTAACGGGTAGAGATCGGTCTACGGCGCAACTTTCGGTTAGCCGCTATGCACTTTGGAGAGGGCACGACTACCGGTTTGCGCTTTGGCAATTCCCTTTGAATATCAAGAAGGTCCTCCTCATGACCAGAACCAAAATTGTCGCAGTCGCAGGCCTAATCGCGGCACTCTCAACCTCTGCCGCACTGGCGGACACCGTTTACACCGTTGGCCCGAAGAACATCTTCGAAGGCGTCTACAGCGCCGACCAAGCCAGCCGTGGCAAGCAGATCTATATGGATAGCTGCGCGAACTGCCATGGTTCCAAGGGTGGTGGCGGCCCAGCTGCTCCTCCGCTGACCGGTAGCGCACTTGATTACAAGGCGGGCGGTACGCTTGCCGACGTCATGGACTTCATGATCATGGCGATGCCGCCTGAAGCTCCAGGCAAGCTGCGGAACAAGGAATACTCGGACGTTCTCGCTTTCATGCTTGAGTTGCATGGCGCACCAGCAGGCGAAACTGAGCTGCCGTACAAGATCAAGGAACTGGGTGACTTCGAAATCATCGAAACCCCAGCTGACCTCCCACCTCCAGCTCCTAAGGCTGAAGGCGAAGAGGAAGAAGAAGAGGTCAAGGTACCGTTTAACGACGGGCACTAAGCCACTCTCAAAACACCTATTTCGACATCGCTCCGCTGACGCATTCGCGCCAGCGGCAGGGATTTGTCGACCACGATTCTTCAAAAGAGGATGGTACCTATGAAGATCAATCGCCTACTGATGGCAACGGTCGCTTCGCTCGCTCTGGCGAGTGCTCCGGCATTTGCTGACAAACTCGCTGACCTGAAGCCGGTCACCGATGCCGACCTGCAGAACGTAGCTCCAGGCAACTGGCTCGCTTATGGTCGTGACGTATCCAACTTTGGTTACTCCCCTCTCGAACAGATCAATGCTGACAACGTTAAGTCCCTGACTCAGGTTTGGGCACGCGGCATTGAATCCGGCCAGACCCAGACTGCACCACTGGTGTATGACGGCGTTATGTTCATCGCGACCCCAGGCGAAGTCATGCAGGCGCTCGACGCCGTGACCGGCGACCTGCTGTGGGAATACCGCCACCGTATGGAAGCTGAGCCAGAAGAGCTCAACTCCATCACCCGTGACCGTAAGCGCGGCATCGCCATCTATGGCGAGAACGTTTACTACGCCACTTGGGACAACCACCTCGTCGCTCTCGACATGCGTACTGGTCAGGTTGCATTCGACATCGACCGTGGCCAGGGCGATGAAGGCATCTCCAACTCCTCCGGTCCAATCATCGCTAACGGCGTGATCGTTCTCGGTTCTTCCTGCCAGTACTCGGGCTTTGGTTGCTACGTAACCGGCCACGATGCGAAGACCGGTGAAGAACTGTGGCGCAACTACTTCATCCCGAAGCCAGGTGAAGAAGGCGACGACACCTGGGGTGGTTCGGCTTACGAATCCCGCTGGATGACCGGCGCTTGGGGCCAGATGACCTATGATCCGGTCAACGACCTCGTTTACTACGGCTCGACCTCGACCGGCCCTGCGTCTGAAGTTCAGCGCGGCACCATCGGCGGCACCCAGTACGGCACCAACACCCGCTTTGCTGTTAAGCCATCGACCGGTGAAATCGTTTGGCGTCACCAGACCCTGCCCCGCGACAACTGGGATCAGGAATGCACCTTCGAGATGGTCGTTGATACCCTCAACGTCAATCCAAGCGCAGACATGGAAACCCTCCAGGCGATCAACACCTCGGCTGCAACCGGCGAACGCCGCGTGCTGACCGGCGTGCCATGTAAGACTGGTACCGTTTGGCAGTTCGACGCAGTCACCGGCGAGTTCATCTACGCTCGTGACACCGCGTTCCAGAACATGATCGACAACATCGACGAAACCGGTCTCGTGACCGTCAACGAAGACGTCGTTCACAAGGAAGGTGGCGACTCCGTTTACCACTGCCCAACCTTCCTCGGTGGCCGTGACCAGCCGCGTACTGCGTACAACCCAACCTCTAAGGTTATGTTCGTACCGCTGACCAACGCGTGCCAGACCATGACCCCACGTCCGGATGCTCCAATTCCGGTCAACTCGTACAACCAGACTTCGACCTACTCCCTGCCAGAAGGCATGGACAAGGCTGGCCGTATCGACGCGATCAACATGGAAACCGGTGAAACTGTTTGGCGCTACGAGCAGGATTCGGTGAACTACGCATCGCTCCTGACCACTGCTGGCGACCTGCTCTTCTCCGGTGGCGCTGACCGCTACCTGAAGGCCATCAGCCAGACCACTGGTGATCTGGTTTGGAAGACCCGTCTCGCTGCTTCGGCAATGGGCGTTCCAGTCTCCTACGAAGTCGACGGCAAGCAGTATGTTGCAATCGTCACCGGCAACCCGGCTTACGGTTCGACCCTCGAAACCCGTCTGAACGAAAAGCCAACTGACATGAGTGCACTCGGCGCTTCGATCCACGTCTTCGCTCTTCCGCAGGAATAATCCTCCCAGATCGGCGCGGCTCACCCCGCGCCGATCGCCCTCAAGAACGTTCGGCCTAATGCACTATTTTTCTCTATCGCTGCGGTCTGCTCGCAAGTTTGCCAGCCGTTGCATCTGCTTGGCCGCCGTAATCAGCAGCGCATTCCTCGCAACCAGCGCTCCGTCCCTTGCCCAACTCGATATTGTCTCGCGTGATCTCTACACCGAGCGTACGCGCAACGAGGGCAATCTCATCTCCTTCTGCCTGCGCCCCTTTGGCCCCATCGCAGCCTTCGAAGCCGAGCTCGCCGAGCAGATCGGCAAGATGCTCCTCACCGAAGTGCGCACCTATACACTCAACCCGCGCAGCTTCCCGGTTCGCCCCTCGATTTTCGATTATTATTTCGGCCTCACCGACGATCAGATGTTCATCATGATGGCGCAGAATTGCGACGTCGTTCTGGGCATGCACCTGTCCGCGGCCTCGCCGGAATGGCTGCGTCTGTCGCGCCCCTACATCTCTGCCAATGTTATCGGCATCACGCGCGATCCCGCGCTAAAGTCGCTCGAAGACCTCGGTCCCAACATTCGCTTGGGCGTGCACGGTCAAGCTTCAGGCGACGCTGCCCTTGTGAGCTACTTCAACACGCAAGCGAAGGGCACGACGCCAGAACGCGTCAGCTTCCGCTCCAATCAGGATCTCTTCGCGGCGCTCAGTTCCGATCAAGTCGACGCCGCCCTGATATGGGAAGGCGCGCTTATGGCCGGCACCGACGGCAACCCCGAGGGCTATTATCCCATGGCCCGCCTGCCCTTCCCAGTTGATCCCATCGGCGTCAGCGCCGCCGTTCGCATTGAAGATCGTTTTCTGGGTGTCCTCATCGATGAAGCGCTGAACGCGCTCGACGAGAACGGTACGCTGGTGGAAATGGGCCTCCGTCACAAAGTTCTCTGGAGCGAAGCGCGATGATCTCGCTCCTATGGGAACTCCACCCGACCCGCATACTCTACGACGCCAGTGCTGGTGTCGTCGTCCTCGCCCTGCATGGCCTGTTCTTGGCGCTGGCAGCCAAGTGGCTGGGCGATCGTGGACCGAGCTACGATGGGCGCCTCACTGCTGATCCGAGCGTTCATATCGACATTTACGCCTTGGTTGGTGTGGTCGTGACCGGCTTTGGCTGGGTCAAGCCCATGGACATTCGGCCCAATGACATCAAAGGCCGCCTCTTCGGCATTGCGGCCGCTGCGCTATTCGCCATTGCCGCAACCTTCGCACTCGGCCGACTGGCCATGGCCAATCGCGGCACCCTCATTGCCATCACCCCGCCCGATTTACTGCAGTTTGCGGAAGCCTGGCTTTTCTCCTTCACCCGCCTCTCAGATCGCATCGCTGGTTTTAATCTCCTGCCGCTCTTCGCTCTGACCGCTGCGCACATCGTGCAGCCCTATCTGCCCGCCCGCCTGCGTCTGCCCACCACCTCGCTTTCCGCACTGACGCTCGCTCTGGCCTTTGCGATCAAACTTTGGGTGTGGCGATGAACGCGTCAGCCGACCCAATTCTCCAGCCCCTCGTCCAAGGTCGGTCGAGGCTCAAGCTGCGCTTGTTTGCAGCGGCCTGCATTGGTGCAACCTCTGCAATGTCGATCGTTTTGGCGGTCGATACGGGTCTACGCCTGCTCGGTCAGCAAGGCCTGTCGCCGCTCAACCAATTCATGAGCGCAGCAGCCTTTGCTGGTATAGGCCTCGGCGTTGTTCTGTCGTCCGATTGGCGCCGCCTCGCCAACCCGCAGCACCTCGCTCTCGCCATCGACCGCAAAAGCGATATGCGCCTGGGGTACGCCACAGCGCTCGAAGCCTATTCGCGCGATGAGTCGAGTTCAGTCGCTAAGGCATTGATTGATAACGCCAGAGCTGCATCATCTGGTTTGGACCAAGCCAAGCTCTGGCCCTATTTCACCAAGACCGTTCAGGTGTTTTTGGCCGTAAATTTGCTCGTCGGCGGTCTTGCATTAGCCCTTCAAAACACCGTCCTCACGCCGTCCCTCCAGCCTGTTGTCGAGACGTCCGAGCGTTCTGCCGACGACATTCGCGACAGCGCGCAGTCCCTTGCTGATCAGCTCAAGCGCGAAGCCATTGGCCGAAATGAACCCATTCTCGAAGCGCTCGCCCGCGCCATCGAAGAGCGTGTTGCCAATGCCAGCGAGGAGACCTCCAGCGAAGAGCTTGAGGCTGAGCTTGACGCCTTGATCGATCAAGCAAAGTCCGCTTTCGGTGACACGCCACCGAGTTGGCTCAACAACAATCGTATCACGGGCAAACCGCAAGACGGCACAGCAGGCGCGACCATCACCGGTGGCCCGCGCAATGCGCCCGAGCAGGCTGGCGACGATACTTTCGCGATCAATCTGGATGATCTCGAAAGCGCCCGCCGCCAGCGCCAGCTCAACATTATGGAAGCCAATGGCGAACAGTTGGACGAAACCGAAGCTTTTGGCGAGATCACCGAAGGCGACAACAAGCCGATGAGCGGCGCTATGTCGATGCAAAAGCTTGAACCCAAGCAGTTGCAGATCGCGGCTCGTGAAGCGGTCGGCGCATCGGCGGATTCTGGCAAGGGACCAGCCGATCAAGCCGGTGGTGGCAGCAGCGATCTGTTGGGCGAAAGCTTTGCCCTTGGCGCCAACGGAGCAGAAGATTTCTCCCTGCCCCAGTCGACACAGGAAACAGGCCGTCGCATTCGTATCAGCCTGCCCCCTTCTGAGTCAGAACAAGGACTTGCAGGTGCCGGTTCAGGTGAAGCCGGAGCGACAGTCAGCGCCCATGCGCCTGTCCCGGTCACCCGGTCAACCATCAGCGCCAGCCACCGATCTACCTTGTCGCGTTATTTCGAGAAGGTGTCGGAATGAACTCTCTCCCTAGACTATCCGGGACCATTACGTCGTGACCCCAGGCATTCTCGCTCCCGCGATGCTCCTCCTTCTCGCGCTTGGCGCACTGATCATATGGCTGCACAGCACCCAGCCTGTGCGTCGCATCGTGCCCAGCATGCAAATTTGGCTCTCCCTGCCAGACATGGCGGGCGTGTCCAAGCGTCGCCGCCGCCTGCCCAAGCCTTCGGCCCTGCTGTTCTTGCAACTGGCAGCCTTCGCCGCACTCGTCCTGGCGCTCGCGCAGCCTTTCCTCGGCGCGCGTCCGGCTGACCATTTAGTGGTCGTTCTCGATGGCTCCGCCGAGATGAATGTCTCGACCGATGGCGTGCGCACATTCGACAAGGCCCGTGCCGATCTAGAGTCGAGCTTACGTGCGCGCAACGGCGCAGCGCCTCAGCGTGTCTCCATCATTCTCTCGGGTCCCGCGCCGCAATTGCTGGCGGCACGCCATCCTTATGAACCCGAAATGGCAGCGCCCCTCGTCGCTGCCACCTTGCCAAGTGATGGTCCCGCAAACACCGCGCAAGTTCTGGACCTCATTCGCCAAACCCTCCTCCCCAATGAGACGGTGGAAGGCCTCTATATCGGTGCGCACCTGCCCCAGGCGCTTCGTTCGGATGAAGCCTTGCCAAGCTTTGAGCACACGCCAATCACGCTTCCAGCCCTCGCGCCGCGTCTTGATCTGCGTCTATCGCCCACACCAGACGGTAAGTGGCGCATTCAGGGCGGCGCAACCGCGGCAGCCACAGTAGAAGAAGCGCGCCTCGAAATTGGCTTCACCAGCCTCGTTGACATTGGCGAACATCAACCCCTTCCGTGGACCAGTTTCCGTCTCAAGTTTGTCGATGGCGTTTCGTCAATCGACGAAACCATCACCCTCAAGGATCTGGGCCTGATCACCGTCAGCGTCTCAGCCGAAGATACACAACCTTGGGCGGGCTCGACCCACTACACGCTAACCACGAGCTCAGTGCCGCAGCGTGTTCTCTATGTTGCCGAGCCGACCAGCGCCGATCAGCCGCTCATTCGCGCATTGCTGGCGCAAGACAATGTTGAGGTTTTCAAAACCTCAGAGCTGCCGTCGGGCCTCAGCGAGTTTGCTCTCGTCGTGGTCGATAATCTCACACTTCCAAATGCGCCCGCCGCGCACACAATCTGGCTTGGCTCTGCCGGAGTTGCTGAAATCAGCGACGCCACTGCCGCAGCACATGACGCTGATTACTGGCACCCGGTACATCCCCTCACCCGTGGGCTGGATTGGCATATTCCCGACTATGCTCAGGTGTCCACGCGTTCGCTCCCGGCTGGTGCCGAAGTCTTGGTTGCCGGCAATACCCTTCCGCTCCTCGCAACAATCGAGCGAGAAACCTATCGCGATCTCTTCGTCCGTTTTGACCCGCGCACAGTTGACTGGAAGGGCTCAGATGTTCTGCCGCTCCTTTCGGGCCAGATCACCGATTGGCTTGGCCTCGCCGGCATGCCGCTGCTCAACTGTCAGGTCGGTTTGACCTGTGGCGCACAGCTTGGGTCGTACACCTCCGTAACGGGCGCGGAGCCGTTCTCGGTCTCAGCCGCTGCATTCATCCCAAGCAACGCTGGCGTCTTCACCTCCGAGACTGGCCAGTTCATTGCCATAAACGCCGCTCCGAGCCGCGCACCAGCAGTTTCCGCTGAAAATGTTGACCCAAATTCTGGGTCGGCTCCCTTGGCATTGATGCCTTGGCTGATCCTACTCGCCTTGGCCCTCATGGCTGCCGATGCAGCCCTCCGCTATCGCAAAAGCGGCCGACGCTCGCTGACCGCTCTCATACCCATGGCTCTGCTGGGTGCTGCAGTGATCGGCGTCGCTTTGCCTTTGCCATTCGTGCGCAGTGTTGCTGTGACCATCGCTCCTCAGGGCGCGGCGTCAGTGCCGGGCACCACGACAATTGCTGCCGGGCCAGTTCCGCGCTTAGCGTCATCAGATACCTCCGCACAGCCCGCCACGCGCGTAACTCATTTGGGCCCTGCTCTCGCCCTCGCTGAAGCGCTCGTTCCGCCCCATCAACACGCAGCGATCACCATCAGCGCACCGATCCGCACCGAGATGTCGGCAAGCAACAGCTCTGCCTTATCCGGTCGGACCGCCATCACCCACACTGATGCCTCAGTGCCAGAAACACAGCAGCCTGAACTCGTAGCGATCGCCGTCCCCGCCGACGCCAAGCCCGGCGATCGCATTGTGCTAACGGCTCTCGTCAGCACTCCCGTGGAACTCCCCGCGGAAGTTTCCTTCCATGCCAACGGCACCCAGCTTGCCGCAGAAAACATCGCCCTCTTGCCGGGCATGAACCGGATTGAGACTGAACTCCCTCCGCTGGCATTGGGCGAAACTCTCTTTACGGTCAACGTCTCCACCGAGCGCGGCTTCGCCAGCAAAATGTCGGCGATCACCACGGCCCGTGCCGGTCGCCCTATTCTTGTCCTCGCGCCTGCCCTCTCGCACGGCGAGGCCTTTGCCGAAATGGCGCTGCCCGGCCACACGGAAGCGGACGTCGCCGTACTCGACCCGGCTTCAGCACCGGACTATCTGCGCGGTTGGCTGAACTATGACGCCGTGGTTCTCGTGAACATGCCTGCGCGCGCGATTACCTCCCGCGAAGCTGGTCTGGTTGAAACAGCAGTCTCCGAACACGGCCTTGGCCTCATCGCCCTAGGCGGCAACAAGGCCTTTGGACCCGGCGGCTATTACGCCACGCCATTTGAGAACCTCTCCCCTCTTTCGGCCCGCGTCCCCCGCGAAGCGCCAGAGGTGACAATGGTGTTTGTGCTCGACCGTTCAGGCAGCATGAACCAGACCGTTGGTAGTGGCACGCGCCTTGAACTCGCACGGCAGGCGACAGCTGGCGCAATTGAGCTGCTCAATCCGGCCAGCCAGGTCGGCATTGTGGTCTTCGACACCGAAGCCCGGGTCATTCTCCCGCTCACTGCTGCAAGCGAGAGCGATGCCATTCGCGCAGCCCTCGCCGAGGTCGATACCGGCGGCGGCACTGCCATCGTGCCCGGTCTCGAAGCTGGCTGGGGTCTGCTTCAAAATTCCGAAGCGCAAGCGCGCCACATGATTGTCATGTCCGATGGTCTTAGCCTTCCCGGCGATTTCGCTGGGATCGCTGGCCAAATGCGCGACCAAGGCATTACCGTGTCGGCCGTCGCTGTCGGCACCGAAGCCGATACCCGTGCCGTCATCGAAATCGCGCAAGCGGGTGGCGGTTCGGTCCACGCCTCCGACGACTTCGCAAGTTTACCCTCCATCCTCTCGCAAGAGGCTATGCTGCTGTCCTCGCCCGTACGTGAGGGCGTTGAACAGCCGCGCGTTAAACAGCTCAGCGCCGATCTGATGCGCGGCTTGTCCGCGACCCCGCCGAGTATCTCTGGCTTGGTGCTCACCACCGAAAAGCCGGAAGCACTCGTCAGCATGACCTCGACCAATGCCGAGGGCGAAGAAGCGCCCCTCATGGCCAGTTGGCGTTATGGCAATGGTTCCGTTCTCGCTTTTGCCAGTGACGCCACCGGTGAATGGACCCGGAACTGGCGAAATGACGCCACCATAGGCCCCTTCTGGGCCCATGTTTTGCGCCAGATACGCCCAATAGTGCCGGCCAGCGGCCCATTTTTGGCCATTCGAGGCCAAGGCGAAACCATTGCGCTTACGCTCGACGTTTTGGACGATGAAGGCGCGCCACGATTTGGTCTCGCCCCCATCGCCGAAGTGACCTTCGCCGATGGAGCGGTCCAACACATCGCTTTGCAAGAAACTGCGCCCGGCACCTATACGGCCAATATTCTCACCGAGAAAACCGGCCGCATTCACGCCCGCGTCGCTATCGCCCCGCCGAAGCGTCTCGGCGCGGCCGCACGCGATGCCTCTGATTTAATTGCAGAATCTGCCACCTTCATCAATCGAGCCTACTGGGCAGAGCCAATTTCAGACGTCGCGCCACGCTTTGTTGGCGGCATCGAAAAAGCCCCCGAAGGCATGGCCCTGCGCCTTGTCCCCGGCCTCACGACGCCTTGGACTGCCCTGGCGCTCCTCGCCTTCCTCATCACCCTATTCTTCTACATGCGTCCCCCGCGCCCCCGCGCCAAGGCCGGTATGCAAGCCCCCACCAATCAAGGACTGGCATCGTGACCGCTCACGCCCCAATTGCTTCAGATATTGAAACGCTCCGCACTGCCCTCAGCGCTGCACGCAGTGAGATTGCCAAGGCCGTGCGCGGTCAGGACGAGACCATTTTGCTAACCCTGATCGGCATTATCTCAGGCGGCCACGTTCTCCTTGAAGGTCCTCCGGGAACCGGGAAAACTCTTCTCGTTCAAAGCCTTCACGCTGCAACCGGGCTCGATTTCGCGCGCATTCAGTTCACACCTGACCTTATGCCCGCCGACATCACTGGCGGCATGACACTGGTTGAAGACGAGACCGGCCGCCCCCGCGTCGACTACCAGAAGGGCCCGATTTTCACCCAGCTCCTGTTGGCCGACGAAATCAACCGCGCCACCCCACGCACCCAGTCCGCCTTGCTCGAAGCGATGCAGGACGGGGCCATTTCTCACAATGGCCGAACCGAACAGCTGCCGCAGCCATTCACAGTTCTCGCGACCCAAAACCCGATTGAAATGGAAGGGACTTACACCCTCCCCGAGGCGCAGGTTGACCGCTTCATGCTGCGCATTGAGGTCAAATACCCGAGCCCGGAAAGTCTCGCTGAAATCCTCATTGCCACCACCGGCACCGAGAAGCCAAAGCTACAAGCTGTTCTAACGCCTGAGCAAATTCTTATCCTGCGTGCGCTGGTCCGCGACATGCCAGTTCACTCCTCCATCCCGCTGGCCGTCGCCAAACTCGCGACAGCAACCCAGCCGGGCAGCCCCGATAGCGATGCCGAAGCCAATCGCATTCTGCGCTATGGCATCAGCCCACGTGGGGCCCAGTCAATGCTCCTCGGGGCGAAGGCCCACGCTTTCCTCGCCGGTCGCAACCACGTTGCCGTAGAGGACCTCCGTGCTGTCATGGGCCCGACCGTGCTCCATCGCCTCCACGCTCGCTTTGAAGCCAAGGCAGATCCGCTGGCCGTGACCAAGCTGCTCAACCGCCTCTTTGACAAACATCTCGGTTCGATTTCATGAGCTTAGAGGCAAATCAAGCGCAGGCGGCACTCACGCCTGCATTGATGGATCAGCTTTCAGCAATGCACATCGTAGCGGGCTCTTCACGGGCCACGCGCGGTGTTGGCGAGCGTCAATCAAAAACGAGCGGCGCGGGCATGGAGTTTGCCGAATACCGCGCCTATCGCGCTGGTGATGATCTGCGCCATGTTGATCCGCGCAGCCTAGCCCTTGGCGCGCCGCTGACCCGTAGCTATGTGCAACGTCGTCAGCTCCTTGTTACCATTGTTCTCGACCTAACCCCTTCTATGGTCAGCGTTCCTGCGAAGGCTCGCCTTGCCTCAGCCCTGGCATCAGCCCTCGGTTTTGTCGCGCTAGTCGGTCAAGATCGCGTTCAAATACTCGTCTTAGAGGGCGACAATTCGATCCGTCGCTCCCCCGTTTGGCAGGGCCGCAGCCGAGCACCAGAGCTGTTCGCATTCGCGCAAACAGACCTAAGGCCAGTCCACGACCGTGAAGTCGGCGAACCAAGGCCAGCGCTGTCTAGCCTTGCCCAAAGCATTGAATCTCTTCGTGCAACAGCCGATGCAGGCTCGGTCTGCATCGTGCTTTCAGATTTCTGGGAACCCGGCGCGGCGCAGAGTTTGGGCAGTTTGGCAGCCACTCCAGCGAGTATAGCCGCCCTTCAAATACTTAGCGCTGTCGAGCGTGATCCCGGTGCCTATGGCGAAGGCGTTCACCGCTTTGTCGACGCAGAAACGGGGCATGAGCGCGACATAACCATCGACGAAACAATGCTTAGCCAATACAGGCAAGCCCTTGATACATTGCAGCTATCGCTCCGCACCGCGGTAAACCCACGCAATATTTTCCTCACTCTGCATGCCGAGGACAGTCTCAGCACACTGTGTTTTGAGACCTTGCCTCAAGCAGGAGTCATCGCATGACCCAATCTTCGTCAGCGCCCGTCAGTGATAACGCCGCTATTGTTGTGGACGGCATCTCCCAGCGCTATGGCCGCACCCTGGCTTTGGACAATGTCAGCCTCACCGTTCCTAACGGTAGCCTCTTTGCCCTGATCGGCCCCAATGGCGCAGGCAAGTCGACGCTCATCGATATTGTCTCGACCATTCGCAAGCCAGTTGCCGGGCGTGCTGTCGTCGCGGGGATCGACGTGGCACGGCACCCGCGCGACGTGCGTCGCCGGATTGGCGTTATATTTCAGAACTCTACGCTGGACACACGACTGTCGGTTTTCGACAACCTCGACTTTCACGCGCGCGTTCACGCCATGGGGCGTTCCGAACGCAATCGCCGCATTGATGAAATGCTCGAACTCGTCCGCTTGGAAGAATGGCGCAAAGCGCCCGTACGCGCCCTTTCCGCGGGTATGAAGCGCCGCCTCGAGATCGCTCGCGGCCTGCTCCACGACCCAGAAATTCTCTTTATGGATGAACCCACTGTTGGTCTCGACCCCCAGTCCCGCGCCAATATCTGGCAGCACCTCACGGACTTGCGTGAGCAGACCGGACTGACGGTTGTCGTCACCACGCACTACATCGACGAAGTGGCAGAAGCCGACGACGTCTGTGTCATCGACCGTGGCAAAATCCTCGTTGAGGGCACGCCGGCAGATCTAAAAGCCAAGCATGGCACGACGCTCTTGCGGTTGCAGCCGGAAGGCAGCGCTGGCCGCCAAGCTATTGTTTCTGCTCACCCCGACGCCATGACAATGCCCGACGGCCAGATGCTCGTACGCTTCGCCTCTCTACCTGAAGCTGAGGCTGCGCTTGCCGCCCTGCGTGGCAAAGTTGCGCTGGCTACCCTTGAACCGCCAAGCCTCGAAAGTGTCTTCCTCAGCCTCACCGGCCGCGCTTTGCGCGAAGAAGCACCGAACTCTGGACGCGGCAAGCCCGCTGGCAAAGGAGCTCGCAAATGAGCCAGAAAACCCCAACTCCGCGCGCGCGCCGTCAGTACAATCCTTCGGCCTTGCGCAATATGTGGGACATCGCTTGCGGTGTGCAGGTCATTTGGTGGCGCGAAGTAAAGCGCTCACTCACCGATCGCGGACAGCTGATCGGTGGCGTCTCTCGGCCGCTCCTCTGGGTGCTTATTCTCGGCGTTGGCCTCAACCCGTTCTTCCGGGGCGAAGTCATGGGCGACGTTAAGTTCATCGTCCCCTTCACCTATTTGCAGTACATCTTTCCCGGCGTGATCGTCCTCAACATCCTCTACACCTCCATCCAATCGGCGGTTTCGTTAATCTGGGATCGTGAGTTTGGCTTCCTGCGTGAAGTTCTCGTCTCGCCGCTGCCGCGCAATTTCATCCTTTTGGGCAAAGTCTTAGGCGGAGCCACCACAGCTGTGGTTCACGGCATGCTGGTTTTGGCCGTAGCGCGCTTTGCCAATATCCACATCAGCTTGGAGGACTTCATTGCCGCCTTGGGACTGATGTTCGTCATCTCCTTTGGCATGACATCGCTTGGCATCGTCATTGCCAACCATGTGAAAGGGTTTGAGGGCTTTGGCGTGTTTTCAAACGCGCTCGTGCTCCCGCTCTACTTCACCTCGTCCTCGGTGTTTCCGCTTGATCCGGCTCTTACTCGTGCTCAGACGTTGGTCGTCTATCCGCGCTGGCTCGTGGCGCTGGTTGAAGCCAATCCGATTACGTATGCTGTCGATAGCTTACGCGGCATCCTCATCGGCTTTCACTCCTTCCCCCTTATGCTGGGCTGGCAGGTCGCGGGCGGCATGGCTATCGTTCTCTTTCTCGTCGCCATGTACGAATTCCGCAAGGTATAGGCGATGATCTCTCTTCGCCCCCTCGTACCGCTCACAGTGTCTTTCGCCATTCTGTTCGGCGTTAGCTTTCTGCCGTCCGACGAGTCTTGGTCTGAAATTCATCAGGCTGAACGCCTCACCGTTTGCGCCCCGCGTGAGATGGGCCCCCTTGTCACGCGCGACCGCGAGAAGCCGGGCTTTGAGATCGAGCTGCTCCGGGAAGCGGCCAATCGGATGGGTCTCACCATCACGGTGACACAGAACGCGGCGATGAACCGGGAATACAATCCGACCAACTGGCGGATTTCGCGCGCCAACTGCCGCGTTATTGTTGGCGGCATCCGCGATAATGTTTGGAGCAGAAGCCTTTTAGAGCTAACCGCCCCTTACCTTTTGAGCGAATGGACATGGGTTCACAAAGGCGAGGCAGCGTGGCCACCCGAGAGCGTTGCTTTCGCACCGGGCACCTTCGCGCTGGATCGCGTCGCGCTGGCTCAAAGCCTTATTCGGGACGGTGTCGACGCTCTGCCAATGCAAAACGTCGAGGACTTAGTCGAAGCTTTCACCCAAGGCGAAATCAGCTCTGCAATCACCGAAAGCACGATCGCGGCCGCCCATTTTGACACGAGCGAGTTCAGCCTCAGCCCCGTCCCAAACGGTCCCGCGGCCACAGGGCTGAGCTTCGGTTTCTGGAAGGGTGACACAACCCTACGCCGTCAAATGGACGCAACACTTGCTGACCTCAAGGCAGATGGCACGGTTGCAAAACTGGCGGAGAACTACGGTCTGACAGTCCGATAACGGACGAACGGAATACGTTACCTACACCGTCAAAGGGGTTAGTCGCCATTTGACGGATTGGCCAGGCTCACGACCGAGTCACGATCGACAGAGCCACGGCCAAAAACCTGCGTTATCAGTTTTCTGAGGGACACAAAGGGTAGGTAATAGCTGGCCATCCTCACCGAAGTATGGCCGCGCAGAAGGGACGTGCGTCTGGAGCGGCGCGCGTCTCTTTTGTTTTAGCGGCAAGCCCGCGCCAGAGTTGCCAGCCAATACGTATCAGTCTATCTGATATACATTCGCCGATCTGGGCCACGAGGACCTGATGAGCCGCAATTTTCTAGTGGTTGACCCGGAAGAAGGCCAAGACATCATCAGAGGCTTAGCCTCCCCTATTCGCGTCAAAATCTTGAAACTTTTGCGGACCGAAGGCCCACTCAATGGCAACGACATTGCCGACCACTTGGGCCTACCGCAATCGACCGTCTCCACAAATGTGCAAATCTTAGAGGCCGCAGGCCTCTTGCGGCTCGAAACGCAAAAGGCACGGAAGGGCAATCAAAAGATCTGCCACTCCACTTTTGACGAGATCCTCGTCATGTTCAACGAGGACAAAAGTGACAAGCGTGACAGCGTCATAGAAGTGTCCATGCCCTTGGGGCTTTACACCAGTTGTGAGGTCACGGCGCCATGCGGATTGTGTTCTACGGAAAGCATCATTGGGCTCTTGGACGTGCCAGACACATTCCTCGACCCCGACCGCATGAAGGCCGGACTGATATGGTTCACGCGCGGCTATCTAGAATACCAATTTCCCAATAATGCCCGCCTCTCCAAAACAACCGTAGAAACCCTAGAGTTCGCAATCGAGCTTAGCTCCGAGGTGCCAGGCACATCCGCCGATTGGCCAAGCGACATTACCCTTTCGATCAATGGCATCGAAATCGGCACTTGGATGTCGACTGGCGACTATGGCGACAAACGAGGCGTCTACACGCCCGACTGGTGGAAGCTTAAGGGCAGCCAATATGGCAAGCTGAAAAGCTGGCGCGTGACAGCCGCCGGCACTTACGTTGACGGGATGAAAATCTCGCCGGTGTCGATGGCCGACCTTGATTTGGACACGCACCACTCGATCCGCTTACGCATCGCGGTCAAAGACGACGCCAAGCATCCCGGCGGCATCAATATTTTTGGCAAGGGTTTTGGCAATTACGATCAGGACATTGTGCTCAGATTGCACGTCGCCTCGTAACTCCACCACCGGCCCAAGAAACACCATTACCTGTCGCGGTAGACAAGTCGTCCAGCACGCGTGACCGACGCACCACTTTGGCCAAAGCTCATTTTGCCATTCACCATGACCAGTTCGATGCCAACCGATTGTTGGACTGGCTTTTCGTATGTCGCCAAATCCGCAATGGCGTCCGGGCGGAATGCGACGAGGTCGGCAAAGCAACCGGCTTTGAGCTGACCGCGCCGCGTCAGCCCGAAGACCTTTGCAGTCTTGCCCGTCATCTTGTGGACCGCAGTCTCCAGATCGAACAAATTCTCGTCTCGTGCATAGTGCCCCAGTACGCGCGGGAATGTTCCCCACAAACGCGGATGCGGATGGACGTCATGCGGTAAACCGTCCGAACCGATCATCGAGAGCGGCGAGGCGAGGACACGCCGCACATCGGCTTCATCCATCTGAAAGTAAATCGCACCTGCAGGTTGCAGCTTCGCGGCAGCGGAACTCAGGTCGAGGCCCCACTCTGCGGCAATGTCGATAAGGTAACGACCCGTCATTTCCGGATGCGGCCCGGACCACGAGATCATGATCGGATATGTATCGGTGATCAGATCCGCGCGCAGATTGGTCGAGCCAGCCGCATAGGGGTAAACGTCGATATTAATCGTCTGATCTTGGGCCAATCGCGTAATCTTGGGCAGTGTCTGCTGCGATCGCCCCCAGTTCTCGACCCCCGCACATTTATGATGCGAGATGACCAATGCTGTACCCGCCGCTTTAGCGGTGTCAGCAGACTCATCGATGCTCTCTAGAACATGCTCGAATTCGTCGCGCATGTGGGTCGCGTAGACACCGCTGTGTCGCGCAACATAGCGCCCCAACCGGGATACCTCGTCAGCATCTGCTGCTGCATTTGTGGGATAGAACAGGCCTGTCGACCACCCCACTGCCCCATTTTCCATTGCCTCGGATAGCAATGCACCCATGCGCTCGATCTCGCTGTCGCTCGCCTTCGCGTTAACGTCAGCCATCACCGCCAATCGCAGGGCTGAATGGCCGACCAGTGCAGCGACGTTTACAGCGGGTACAACCTCGGCCACCGCCCGCGCGTAAGAGGCGAAGGTGACGAATTCATAGGAACGATTGCCACCCAAAAGGTTCATCGGCGGTGGAGGATCGCCCTTAAAAGTCACGGGAGCGAGGGAAACACCACAGTTTCCAACGACAACGGTGGTCACACCTTGGCTGATTTTTGGCAGCATTTCCGGCGCATCGAGCACGATGCGGTCATCATGGGTATGAGAGTCGATAAAACCAGGTGCGAGTGCTAGCCCTTCCAGATCGACTTCATTGCGTCCCGTCTGGCTAATTGACCCGACCGGCCCCACTGCAGAAATCGTGTCGCCAACGATTGCCAACTCCCCGTGATAGGACGCTCCTCCCTTGCCATCGATGATGCGCGCGTTCCGGAACACCCAATCGGGCGTATTGTTGCTGGCCAAGGTCATGGGATCACTCGTGCGGTTTGATGGTCTTCATCAAGATCGTTGGGTCAGTGGATGGCGCGGGAATGGCTATGCCAATGCTGGCGACCGTGTATCGAACGCGCCGCAAGATTTCGCGCGCCTGAGCGCCTCGCTCTGAGGCGACACCTGCGGCAATCGTATCGATCACCATCATGTGGGCGTATCTGGAAGGCGTTGGCGCGAGGACGTTTTCGTCCTCTGCGATAACGATTGGAATGAGGATCGTGGCGCCCTCTGCCACGGGCGTATCAGGTCGGGTCAACGCAATTGTCGTCGCGCCGAAAGACGACGCAATTTGAACGGCTTCTGCCACCGCTTTCGACCGCCCGCTGTTCGAAATGGCGATTACCACATCACCCTTGCTCAGGGTCGCTGCCGACATGCGTTGCTGATGCCCGTCGATATAGGCCGACACAGGCAAGCCAATACGGAACAGCCGCAGTTTTGCGTCCTCGACCAGGCTCGCCGAGCCCCCGCCTTGCCCGTAAATATCCACGCGACGCGCATTGGATAGTGCTGCGATAGCGCGGGTTACGGCGTCAGTATCGAGCCCATTCAGCGCATCTCGCATGGCGTTGATCGCACGCGACATGATCGATTGCGCAAGCTGCCCTGCATCATCGTCAAACTGGCGGTCTGGCTGCAAATAGGCGGCGGCGACGGTCAAGGTCGTGGCGAGGTTGATCTTAAAATCGGCAAAGGAAGCGCTACCGATAGACCGGCAGAAACGCGTCACGGTAGGCTGACTGACATCCGCCGCTTTGGCGAGTTCAGCGATGGTCATTCGCGTCGTGGCTTCGAAGTCGACGCGCACGGCTTTAAGAACCTGCTGCTCGGCTGGGGACAGCTCGCCCTCCACGCGCTGCATGCGCGAGACGATATCAATGACATCCGACTGAACAACATTCGCCGACTTAGCAGTCATACGGCCAAACACCTCTTCACTGTTATGAAATTGAATTACAGCCTTCCGACTTTTAAGCAAGAAATTTTTGAAACAGGAAGCTTGAGTGGTCAGAGCCATCACTAACACGCTTGAGAAATTTCAACATTTTCGGTTTCAGACAGCCGATTTAGCCCGAAAATCGCCACTATGATGCGACTAAAGTATAATACGCTGGATCATGAAATTCTGTTTCAGTCAGGTCAGGAGAACGTGTGCTCTGCCAGAGGAGGCGAGCATGCTTTACACGACAGCTTGCTGAGGGAGGACGCTGCGTGACTAATGCAGCAGGGGCGATATCTGACGCCCATATGCCAGCCAAAATGAGAATATCGCAGGCAACGAAAATCTATCAAACGAAGTCAGGGGGCGTACATGCCCTGGACAATGTTTCGATAGACGTTCGAGAAGGGGAATTCCTGTGTCTGCTCGGACCGTCGGGCTGCGGCAAGTCTACCTTGCTCTGGTCCATGGCCGGCTTGCACGGCCTCACCAGCGGCGAGATCCGCCTCGGCTCTGACGTTATTACCAAGCCTCATCCTGAAATCGCTATGATCTTTCAAGAAGCCAATTTGCTGCCTTGGCGCAATTTGGGCAGCAATATCGAATTGCCCTTTGAGATCAAAAAGCAGCCCCCCAATCGGGAGCTGATTAAAAAGCTACTCAAGCGTGTTGGCCTCGAAGGTTTTGAGAACAAATATCCGCGCGAACTCTCCGGCGGCATGCAACAGCGTGCATCAATCGTTCGCAGCTTGGCCGTCGACCCATCAGTCCTCTTAATGGACGAACCATTCGGCGCACTCGATGCCTTCACGCGCGACGAGATGAACCTTCTCATTCAAGAGATTTGGATGGAGACGGGCAAGACGATCATTTTCATTACCCACTCCATCGCTGAAGCGGTTTTCCTGGCGGACCGGATCGTTGTCATGTCCGCCCGCCCAGGGCGCATCTCCAATATTGTTGATGTCGACTTGCCGCGCCCTCGCCCGGTGAAGCTCCAGACAACCCCCGAATTTCTCGAACGGGTCGAAGCCATCAAGGGCATGATCGACCACCGTCCGGCCACCTGAGCGCGCAAGGAGATTGAAATGAGTGACGCCTTGCACGACAAAATCCCAAGCTTTGGGAACAAGGGGCAGAAGACTGAGGCAGGGTTAGCCGGAGGCGCAGGCGCGCTCTTAGGCAACTCAAACCGCACCGCATTCGAAACTGCAATTATCGCGCTGGTCGCTGTTGTCATCATTGGCGGCGCGGAACTGCTGATACGCCTGTTTGAAGTTCCGCTCTACATTCTGCCACCGCCGAGCGCGATCGGATCGGCTTTGATTACGGAATGGCCATTCCTGTGGCCACATCTCGTCACCACTATTTGCGAGCTGCTCATTGGGTTTTCAATCGGGGCATCCATAGGGTTCATTCTCGCGGCGGTGATCACTCAGTTCCCGTTCGCTGAAAAGATCATCACGCCCTACATCTTGCTTCTGGTCACAACGCCCATGCTGGCGCTCGTCCCACTCTTGGTGCTGCGGTTCGGCTTTGGGTGGGAACCACGCATTATCGCTGTGGCGCTCGCATCTGGCCCCATGGTGATGATTAACTCGGCGACGGGTTTCCGTCGTGTCGACCTAGCGAAAATCGCACTGGCAAAGTCCTTCGGTGCATCGACCTTCCAAATCTTTACGAAGATCCGCATTCCGATGGCCATGCCGATGATCATGGTTGGCCTGATGATCGGCTCGATCTTTGGCCTCCTGACAACCGTCGGCGCCGAAATGGTCGGCGGCGCGGAAGGCCTCGGGAACCGTCTCAACTACTATTCGTCGATGATCCGCATGCCGCAGTTCTTCGCTGTGATCGTGCTTCTCGCGACCATCGGCATCAGCATCTACGTCATCTTCTTCCAGATCGGGAAGAAATGGACCAGCTGGGAGTCCTGATGGGCCCAGCGTGACAACCGAACACGGGCGTCAACCGGACATATGGGAGGAAATCTATGTCCAATCTGCTGACTACAACTACGTTAAACCGTCGCCGAATGCTTCAAATCTCCGCCGCAGGCGTTGCCTTGTCGGCGATCGGAATGAACACTCGCGCCTTCGCGCAAAGCGGTCCAGTCCGTTGGGTTTCGCCACGCGGCTCTTTGGAAGTCGTCGACGACTTCGCCTATTGGGTGGCAAAGCGCATGGGTTACTTCGGCGACCTCGACACGTCCGTTGAAGCTGGCCCGCCAGATGCAACAGCGGCAATCAAGTTGGTTGACCAGAACCAGTCCGATTTCGGTTACCCATCACCCGGCGTGCTTTCTCTGGGCCTAGAACAGCGCATGAAGCTCAAGTCCGTCTTCCACATCATGGCTGGCGACGTGTTCGACTTTGCGTTCCAAAAGGGCAAGGCCCCTGCCGACCTCAAGGGCATGGAAGGCATGACCATCGTTCTGGGTTCTGCTGGCTGGCAGTCTATCGCCGACCCAATGTTGGCGGCAGCCGGTGTCGACCTCTCCACGATCAAGTATGTGGAAGTGGCCGGTTGGGGACAGTCGCTCGCCCAAGGCCAGGCGGACGCAGCTCTGACTTGGGAAGGCTTGCGCGCCCAGTGGCGTGGACAAGGCTTCGACTTCGACTATCTGCTCGGCAAGAACGCTTCGGTTTTCCCTGCCAACAGCTTCGTTATTCGCGCGAAAGACCTCGACGACCCAGCGCTAGTCGAGACCTATACGAAGTATCTGCGTGGCTGGTCGATGGGCCTTGAGTTTGGCTGGTTGAACCCTGCCGCAGCGACCCAGATCGCAATGGATGAGTTCCCTGGTTTGGCAACTCAGATGGATCCTGCAACCGCCGTCGAGTCCCTTATGCAGCAGAGTGGCTTGATGCACGCTCACTGGGACAAGCGCGGCAAGTGGGGTCTCCACCTCGAGGACAGCTGGCAGTCGTATTTCGACGCCATCCACAAGATCGGTCAGATATCGCAGCCATTGAAGGCCGGTGATGTCGTGACCAATGCGTTGATCGACGGCGCTAATGACTTTGACCACGCCAAGGTCAAAGCCGATGCCGAAGGTTTTGAGCTGCGCGACGAGTACAAAGCCGTCGACATCGCAGCGATTGAAGCCACCCTCTGATCAAGCCTGAGGGCGGGGTCACTCCCCGCCCCTTCTAAACCGACGAGGCATCGCTGTGTTCGAATTTGACCATGTTGGCATCACAACAACCACAAAACAGCCGAAAGAAGACTGGGTCGAGCAATCGCGCTTGTGGGTGACAAACCCGCGCAATCACCCGGAACATATCGAGTTTCTGCGCTACGAGCCGGATAGCCCAACCCCAGAGATTGTCAAAAACAATCCTCATGTTGCCTATCGGATCGACGATATGGAGAAACGTCTCGCTGAGGCTGACGAAGTGCTGATCCCGCCTTTCGTCGTCGGGGACTTTCTTCAAGTCGCTTTCGTGCTCAAGCACGGAATGGTCTTTGAATATATGCGTTACCTCAAGGACGGCTGGTTCGGACAATGAGCTACAAAGCCATTCTGACCTATGCTTGGGATTTTGCGGACCACGGTGTCACCGAGTCCAACTCTGCGTTCAAAAATATGGGTCTCAACACGATCTCGATCGCAGGCACCTACCACGCTGGGAAGTTTCTGCGACCAGAGGGCAAATCGGGAAAGGTCTATTTCCCTGAAGACGGAACTGCTTACTTCCGCCACGACGATGATTGCTATAGTGAGATTAAGCCTCTGCCTAACTCCCTTTTGGCCGAGCGAGACATTCTTCAAGAGCTTTGTGACGACGGCAGACTGGACATCAACGTCTGGATGGTGCTGCTGCACAATACGACCTTGGGCATGAAGCACCCGAATGCAGTGGTCCGGAACGCCTTCGGCGACCGCTATTTCTACAATCTCTGCCCAAGCGCCCCAGAGGCCCGAGCCTATGCCGTTGGCCTTTGCGTCGATGTGACAGAAAACTACTCTGTTACCGGTCTCTCCCTCGAGGCGCCCGGCTTTACGCCCTATGCCCATGGCTATCACCACGAGATGAGCTTCGTGCGTCAGGATCCTATGTTTGAGGGTCTGATGGGCCTGTGCTTTTGCGATCACTGCGTGAGCGCTGCGTCCAAACAGGGTTTTGATGCGCACCGCTTAAAAGCCTATGTCGCAAACCGCATCGATAGCTTTTTGCAGAGCGACGTCGATATTCCCGACGATATGGGCCGAGCCTTCTGGTTGGCGGAAATCGCAACCAATAAAGATCTTCGCACCTATCTCGATTTTCGCGCCGGCCAGGTCACCAGCCTTATCGCGGAGATACGCGAGGCGGTTCGGCAGGACGTCGATGTTGCCATCATCCCATCTGTCGCTCGCCCCACGGGTGGGGCGTGGTACGAAGGGACCGATCTCAAGGCCATTGGCGAAACGACAGGCATTATCGAAGCGTGCTTTTACGAGCCCAATGCTGCTCGGATAGCCACTGACCTGTTCGACCTGAAACATAGAGTTCCAACGAACACGACGATCCGCGGCATTCTTCGCCCGAGCTATCCGGACATTGAAAGCAAAGCGGAATTCCTTTCGGCCGTCGATATTCTGGTTGCCGGTGGAGTGACCGACATCGCCTTTTACAATTGGGGCCACCAGCGCCGCCGCAACCTTGAGTGGATCGGCGAAGCTTTGGCGCGGGTTCCGTGATGGCTGAGTTTTCGAACAAAACTGTCGTGATCACTGGAGCGGCTGGCGGGATAGGCCTTTGCCTTGCCCACTGGTTCGGGGCCCGAGGTGCCGAGGTTGTGGGGATCGACAAATCCATAACCTCGGGCGGCGCCATGAGTTCACTCGAGGATGCCGGAGCGAAAGCCCGCTTTCTGCGGCTCGACATTGGCGATGCAGAGGCTGTGGAGACGGCCTTCAGCGAAATCCCGCAGGTCGACGTGCTGATCAACAATGCGGGCTATTCCAATCATCACGTTTTACGGCTCACAAACCCAGAGAGCTGGATCGAAGAGATCAACGGAAATCTCAACGGCGCTTTCTTTTGCGCCCACGCCGCGGCAGAGCGGATGAAGCGGCAGAAGTCCGGCGTTATTATCAACGTTGCCTCGGTCAACGGCCAAAGTGCTCTCGGCGACCCGGCGTATTCCGCCGCCAAGGCGGGCATGATCTCGATGACCCGGACGCTTGCGCAGGAGTTGGGCAAGTTCGGCATCCGCTCCAACTGCGTCATGCCAGGGACAGTTCGCACGCCTCTGTGGCGGGAACGAGCGCAAAAGGACCCTGATGTCCTCAAGACCCTAGAGCGTTGGTATCCCTTGGGACGGATTGTCGAACCCGAAGAGGTCGCTTCTGTGGTGGGCTTTTTGGCGTCGGATGCAGCGAGCGCCGTTTCAGGTGCCGTCATCCCGGTCGATTGCGGCCTCAGTTCAGGAAATATCGTGATGACCCGCGAGCTTACGCTCGAGGATCTTTGAGGGGAGAAGAACAATGTCACAATTACGAATTGGCATCATTGGGCTGGGCTGGTTTGGGGAGATCCACGCCGAAACGATCATGGGCATCCCCAACCTAAAGCTCGACGCGCTCTGCACGCGCACGCCGGATCGATTGGCTGAACTGGGCAAAAAGTTTGGCGTTAGCAAGCTCTACGCTGACTACAACGACATGCTCGCCGACCCAGACATCGACGCGGTCTCAATCTGCACGATGTGGGACCAACATACCGAACCTGCAATCGCGGCACTCAAGGCTGGCAAGCACGTCTTCCTGGAAAAGCCGATCGCTTCAAACGTCGAAGACGCACAGAAAATCGCGGAAGCGTCCAAAACGTCCAAGGGCATTTTGTTCATTGGCCACGTGGTTCGGTTCAATCCACGCTATCGTATGGCCAAGCGAGCGATCGATGAGGGGCGCATTGGTAAGATCATTGCCCTTTCCTCACGCCGCAATATTCCGGCCTCCTGGACGCCGACAATCTTGCAGAAAATCGGTCCCATCGTTGGCGATGCGATCCATGACACAGACATCATGCTTTGGCTGACGGGCGACAAGATCGTCTCCGCCTATGCCCAAACGACCTCGCTGCGCAATCTCAAGCACCCAGATATCGGCCAGACGATGTTCCGCTTTGCAGGCGGCGCGACGGCAACACTGGAAACCGTGTGGTGCATGCCGGAAAAGACTCCCTTCGACATCGACGAGCGCATGTCGATTATCGGCACGGAAGGCATCATCCATATTCAGGATACCTTCCCCAATCTGGCGATAGTCGATAACAACAAATTGCACAGCCCGGACACGACCTATTGGCCGATGTTCGACGGCGTTCGAGGAGGAGCGCTGCGAGACGAGTTCGACTACTTCACTCGGAAAGCGCTTGCTGGCGAACAACCTGATGTTGGTCGACCAGAGGACGCCGCCGGTGCATTGCAAGCCTGTCTGGCGGCCGAGGAGTCCGCCCGAACAGGAACTATTATTCATATTCGTTGAGGAGGCTAACCATGAGCGCTTTGCGTGTTCTGGTTGTAGGATTAGGCAATATGGGCATGAGCCATGCTCTCGCCTACACGCGTATTGATGGCTTTGAGGTGGCTGGCGTTTGCACGCGACATATTGAAAGCCTGTCACTCCCTGACGCGCTGTCAGGTGCGGCACGCTACAATGATTTTGAGACCGCGCTGGCGGAACTCAAACCAGATGTTGTTTCGATCAACACCCTGCCCGACACCCATGCTCCTTATGCCATCAAAGCCATGCAGGCCGGTGCCCATGTCTTTGTCGAAAAGCCGATGGCGCTCACCGTGGCTGACGCAGAAAAGGTGGTCGAGGTCGCACGACAGACCGGCAAGAAACTCGTCATCGGTTATATTCTCCGCCAGCACCCGAGTTGGACGAAGTTCATTGAAATCGCGCGCGAATTGGGCACGCCGCTGGTTTTCCGCATGAACCTCAACCAACAGTCGAATGGCGAAACCTGGTCATGGCACAAGCGGCTCATGGACAGCTTCCCGCCCATCGTTGACTGCGGCGTGCACTATGTTGACGTCATGTGTCAGATGACCGACGCCAAGCCGGTGAAAGTTCACGCCATTGGCGCTCGTCTGACCGACGAAGTGGCCAAGCAAAACTACGGCATGCTGCAGGTGCAGTTCGATGATGGGTCCGTTGGCTGGTACGAAGCTGGCTGGGGCCCGATGGTCAGCGAGACTGCATTCTTTGTGAAAGACGTGTTCGGGCCAAAGGGTTCGGTCTCCATCGTCATGGCAGAGAATGCGTCGGGCGTGAAATCGGACGACATCAACGCCCACACTAAGACCAACCAAATCCTGCGCCACTATGCCGACATGACCCGCCCAGACGAGCGGATCGACATGACCGATGAACCAGATCACGATGACCTGTGTGAACGCGAGCAGCGTTATCTGCTCAAGGCCATCACCGAAGATTTGGACTTGAGCGCGCATATGAACGACGGGGTGAATAGCCTGCGCATCGTTCTGGCTGCAGATGAGTCAATCCATACTGGCGAAGTCGTACGCCTCTAAACACTAAAGGCCCGGGTCAACCGGGCCTCCTCGTTTTGGGAAGAGAAAATTGAACAACATTGATCTTAACGGCCAAGTCGCCGTGATCACCGGCGGGGCGCAAGGGCTCGGCTTTGCCATGGCCCAACGCATTCTGGCCTCTGGCGCTAAGGTGAGCCTGTGGGACCGCGATGCGGCGCTTCTCGACAAGGCAGTCGCAGCGCTCGGCGCTGGCGCGTCGAGTAAGGTCGTCGACATCACTGACCTTGCGGGCCTGATGAAGGTTCATGCGGAAGTCGAAAGCGAAGTCGGTCCCGTTTCGATCCTCGTCAATTCCGCAGGCATTGCCGGAAACAACGCACCATTGGAGGACTATGATCCCGATGAATGGCGGCGGGTGGTCGAGATCAACCTCAATGGCACCTTCTACGTCAACAAGGTCGTCATACCCTCGATGAAAGCGCGGAATTACGGGCGTATCGTCAACATTTCCTCCGTCGCCGGAAAGGAAGGCAACCCCAATCTGTCCGCCTATTCTGCGGCCAAGGCAGGGGTCATTGGCTTGACCAAGTCACTCGGCAAGGAACTGGCGAAGTACGACATTGCAGTGAACTGCATTACCCCTGCGACAGCCAAAACCCGCATCCTCGAAACGCTGACCGAGGAGTTTATCAACTACATGCTGGTGCGTATTCCGCGTGGGCGGTTCCTTGAAGTCGATGAAGCGGCCGCCATGGTCGCTTGGCTCGTTTCGAAGGACAATAGCTTTACGACGGCGTCGGTGTTCGACCTCTCCGGTGGTCGCTGCACCTATTAGAAGTCGCGTCCTAAACGCGCTTGTACCATTTGCCGTGGACTGATCACCTCAGCCACGGCATCCCGTCAGCGGCCATCACACGTATTGATCATGCAACGCGGCCATACGCACCCTTGGCGGGTGGCGCGAGATTTGGTATTCGCGGCGAACATCATTTCAATCAAGCCGACTGGAATCCACCCGTGAGTACAATTCTTAAAAACCTGCCCAAGGGTGAGAAAGTTGGTATCGCTTTCTCCGGTGGTCTGGACACCAGCGCTGCCCTGCTTTGGATGAAGCAAAAGGGCGCGAAGGTTTACGCCTATACAGCGAACCTCGGCCAGCCAGACGAAGCCGACTATGACGAGATTCCGCGCAAGGCCATGGAATTTGGCGCCGAGGAAGCACGCCTCGTTGATTGCCGTACCCAGCTCGTTCACGAAGGCATCGCGGCCATTCAGGCTAACGCGTTCCACGTTTCGACCGGCGGCGTTACCTATTTCAACACCACCCCGCTTGGCCGCGCCGTAACCGGCACCATGCTGGTGTCGGCGATGAAGGAAGATGGCGTCAACATCTGGGGCGACGGCTCGACCTTCAAGGGCAACGACATTGAGCGTTTCTATCGCTATGGCCTGCTGACCAACCCGAACCTGCGCATCTACAAGCCTTGGCTGGATCAGCAATTCATCGACGAGCTCGGCGGTCGCGCTGAAATGTCGGCGTTCATGACATCCAGCGGCTTTGCTTACAAGATGAGCGCCGAGAAGGCCTATTCGACCGACAGCAATCTGCTGGGCGCCACCCACGAAGCCAAGGATCTCGAAAGCCTCGATAGCGGCATCAAGATCGTTAGCCCGATCATGGGCGTGCCGTTCTGGAAGGACGAAGAGCCCGTCAAGGCCGAGAAGGTTGTGGTCCGCTTCGTTGAAGGCCAGCCTGTTGCGCTTAATGGTCAGACCTTTACCGATCCAGTCGCCCTCTTCTACGAAGCCAATGCCATCGGTGGCCGTCACGGCCTCGGCATGAGCGACCAGATCGAAAACCGCATCATCGAAGCCAAGAGCCGCGGCATCTACGAAGCACCAGGCATGGCGCTGCTGCACATTGCTTACGAACGCCTCGTCACCGGTATTCACAACGAAGACACCATTGAGCAGTATCGCATCAATGGGCTGCGTCTCGGTCGCCTGCTCTATCAGGGCCGTTGGTTTGACTCGCAGGCCCTCATGCTGCGCGAAACCGCTCAGCGCTGGGTTGCACAGGCGATTACTGGTGAAGTGACGCTCGAACTGCGTCGTGGCAACGACTATTCGATCCTCAACACCGAGAGCCCGAACCTGACCTATGCTCCAGAACGCCTGAGCATGGAAAAGGTCGAAGACGCGCCGTTCTCACCTGCGGACCGTATCGGTCAGTTGACCATGCGCAATCTCGACATCGTCGACACCCGCGCCAAGCTGGACCTCTACTCTAAGACTGGCCTGCTGTCGTCGCGCGAAGGCGACAAGATGTTCCGCCTCGAGAACGACAACGACTGAGACCTCGTCTCTGACTAAATGACTTTAACGGTGCCCGGCAACACACTGGGCACCGTCACCATTCGGCTCCGCCAAAGAGTGCGTCGAGCGCCCCCTTCCCCTTCACATTGAAGACTTCATCACGACGGAGACTGACAAGGTCGGTCGCGTGAGCCCATTGAGTTGGCTGGAAATAGGTATGGGGAATGAGCAGAATTCCTGAAAGCATGTATGGCAGAGCCGAGCGCTGCTGATACGATGCCTTAGGGATCGCGCTGTGGCCAGGCCGCGGCGCGGGAGGAACGAGACGCATGAGCGAACATACTGAAGATGGCGAGCAGAAGCTGCCATTGGCCCAACTGAAATCAGATACAAGTTCTGGCGGAGCGCAAGCTATACACCGCGCGCTGCATATCGTCCGAGTCCTATCGGCAGGACCGCGTAACGGTATGAAACTGATCGATATTGCTGAGGCTACTGGCCTGTCGCACCCGACGGCCTATCGCATTTTGCGCGCCTTAGAAGAGCAAGGGCTGGTGGAGCGCAGCGCAGATTCTCGGCGCTATGTGATTGGTGTCGAGATGGTGTGGCTCGGGCTACGTGCCGCGCAACGCTTCCCGCTTCTCTCGCTTGTCGCGCCAGCACTAAGCACCATCGCCAATGGGGTCGGCGATACCGTCATCATGAGTGTGCGCAGTGGCATCTATTCCGTTTGTGTCGAGCGTCGGAATGGCAAGCTGCCAATCCGTGTTACGTCTGCCGCTGTGGGGGCGAGAATGCCCTTACAAGCCACCCCCGCGGGCCTAACAATGCTCGCTTATATGCCGGACCGTCTGGTTGAACCCATTATCGCGGCCGCGGACGCGGACGAGCAAAATGGGCTCCGCCATCAAATCGCTTCGGTGCGGGAGCGAGGCCATTTGGTGAGCGAAGGGCTGACCGTCCGCGATACGCGCGCGATCACAGCGCCCGTAAGAGATATGGCGGGCAATGCCATCGCCGCGATTAGCGTGATCGGGACGCGGTCGCGCCTCGACGATGGCCGCCTTCCTCACATTATTGACGCGCTGAATGCCGGGTCTCGTGAGGCCTCTGAGGCGATCTGGCGGAATGCGGCCATGCAAGCTCGCGATAGGAGCTAAGTCATTGAAAAGACGAAGGATGCGACCACCAAGATGGCCGCATCCTTAAGTGCGCTTCGCTGTTTTGGTAGCGCTACCCGTGACCACCCGTGAACGATGGCAACCACAGCACAAGAGCTGGGAACGCGATCAGGATAAGGACACGGACCGTGTCAGCCGCGATAAAGGCATACATGCCGCGCCACAATGCGCTCAGAGGCACATTTGGCAAGACGGAACGCAGCACGAAGACGTTCAGCCCAACCGGTGGCGAGATCAAGCTCAGCTCAACCAAGATGACGGTGATCACACCCCACCAGATAAGGTCGAAGCCCAGTTCCTGAACCACCGGCACAATGACTGGCACGGTCAGCAGGATCATCGCGTAGCCGTCCATAAGCGTGCCCAGCACTATATAGAAGACCACGAGACCGAGGATAACTTGCCAAGGCTCAAGATTGAGCGACTGGATGAAATTCACCGTATCGCCGGAGATTCCGGAGATATTGATGAACTGGTTCAACACCATAGCACCGGCAGCCACGAGGAAGATCATGGTCGAGATTTTAGCGGTATCCGCTAGAGCATCGACAAAGCTGGCCCAGTTGAGCTTCCGGCGCGCCAAGGCGAAGATCAGTGCGCCACCGGCACCAATGCCACCGGCCTCGGTTGGCGAGAACCAGCCTGCCATCAGACCGCCCATGATGAGCAGGAACAGAGCCGCGATACCCCAAACCTTGCTGAGAGCGCGCATTCTTTCCTTCCAGCTCACGCGGGTGTCGGCTGGAGCCCAAGATGGCACGATATAGGCGAACAGCAGCATAACGACGAGATAGAAGGCAAGCTGCAGCAAGCCCGGGATCAGCGACGCGATGTAAAGCTTGGTGATGCTTTCTTCGGTCACGAGGCCATAAACGATTAGTGCACCCGATGGCGGGATGAGCAGCGTACCGCCCGCAGCAACAGCACCTGCCGCAAGGCCAGTGTTGTACTTGGCCTTGATCATCGCCGGGATCGAGATATGCCCCATGGTTGCGGCACCGGCAGTTGACGATGTCGAGATGGCCGAGAAGCCACCACAAGCAACAATCGTGGCCATGCCCAAGCCACCACGATAGTGACCAAGCCAAGCTCTTGCTGCGTCGAACATTTCGTCGGCGAGCCCTGCCTTGACCACGAAAATGCCCATAAGAATGAACAGCGGCAGAACCGAGAAGTTATAGTTGAGGGCCAAATCCATGATCTGCTGTTCGGCGACGGCAAGGCCAGCGCCCACACCGCGTGGGTGCATGGCAGCGATACCCGCTGCACCGCAGAACATCATAATAAAGCCGAGCGGAATTCGCGTGAACACCATGAGCCCAAGCAGGCTGCCGATCACGAGAATTTCGATAATCAGGGAATCCCCCACGTCAAATCTCCTCACCGGGCTGCAGGTGCCTGACCGGTGCTTCACCGATCGTGCGCCAACGACCCAAATTCAATATTGCAAACCACACCCCAACCAGTGTCATGACAGCGCCGAGGAAAACCCAAGGCCCCATGGGGAAGTGGAAGAAGGACGAAACCGTGCCGAAGCGGTTCAAACGGCTGGCTTGGTCAAAAATCATCCATGACAGACCCGCCATTGCGATCACCTCGACGACAAGCGTGATGCGCCCTTCGATCTTAGCTGCCAGCGGCTTGTACAGCTCGGCCATCAGACCAACACGGATCTGGGAGTCGTCGCGAACAACGAGCCCGATCGACGCGAAGAAGAAGAGCATTAGGGCGAGCTTGACGAACTCGTAGGCGCCCAGAATGGGCATGTGCAATTGGCGTCCACCAGCGTCAACGAAGGCGATCAGAGCCATGAAAACGATGGCACTGCCTGACACCACTTTCAGCAGGATGATCAGCCAGTGATTGATCTTGTCAATCATAACGGTATTTCCTTAGAGACCAGGCCCTTTCGCGCGTTTGCAACGTGAAATGGTCTGGAATGGACACAACGCTTGGTGCTTGTGCCGGGGGGCAGCCCCTCAGGTTTAAGGCCTGAGGAGCCGAGTGGAGTACGTGATGCTTATTCGCCTGCTTCACGCTTTAGGACGCTCTGGTAGAAGTCGATTGCCGCCTGTGGGTCAGCAAGGCCAGCAGCCTCAGCGCGCTGGAACCACAGCGATTCCTGCTGGTCGAGAACTTCGTGGAACGCAGCAAGTGCCTCGCCTTCAACTTCCGTCGTCGGGACGTTGGCATAGGCTGGAGCGGTTTCGATTTCTTCGACGTCATTGGCCTGACCAAGACGACGTGGCAGGCCTTCGGCGGTAGCCAAAATGATTTCCTGCTGCGCCGGGGTCATCTCGTTCCAACGCTCTTCGGCGATGATGACCGCGAAGGAGCCGGTACCGATACCGCCAGGGATCTTGGTGAGATGGGTTACGCTTGGACGGACGCCGGCGCCATCAGCAGAGCCTGGCGTGATAAACAGCACGTCCAAGTTACCGCGTTCGACGTTTTCCTGCAGTTCTGGGTAGGCTGTATCCATTGGCACGCCGCCAAAGGCCTGGGCGATCACGGCCAAGGTTGCCGATGTGGCCCAAGTGCGAGCGCCGCGCATGCCCTCTGGGGTATCTGGAACAAATTCACTAACGGACAGGATCTGGCGACCCGGCAGAACGTGGGTCGAGAGGACCTTGACGCCGTCCCATTCACCAACGCCTTCGAAGAACTTTTGGTAGGTTTCCCAAAGGGCTACGGAGCCTGCTTCGGAGGTCGGCGCAAAGCCTGGCAGTTCACCAATGCCGTTGAGCACAACGTGCTGGGTGACCGCGCTCACGTCGATCAGGGCCATATCAACGATACCATCACGGACGGCTTCGTACTGGCGGTCCACTGGCGCAAGCTGCGCATCTGGGATGGTGACCTTGATTTCGCCGCCGGAGGCTTCGTTGATGGCTGCTGCAAAATCGCGAATGCCGACCTGATAGGTCTCATTGAACGGCGGCAGCGTGTTGTTGTAAATCAGCTCGATCGCCTGACCAAAAGCCACGGCTGGGGTCAGACTGAAGATGGATGCAAGAGCGATCTTGCGAATGTATAACATGGTACTTCCTCCCGTTAGTGCCTGTCAGATTTATAAAAAACACAGACCGGCAATTTGAATAGTGTTAATTGGCCGCGTCCACCGCAATCGGCGCGCGACCAAAATTTCACAATGCGGAATTGGTGTTTTCTCGCTTAGGCCTTTTCGGCGACGACAGGGTTTTCGATCGTGCCAAGTCCTTCAATCTCAAGGCGCATAACATCGCCTGGTTGAAGGAAAATTCCCTTTGGAGCGCCAATGCCGGACGGCGTGCCGGTGGCGATGATGTCGCCCGGCTCAAGGGTCATGACTTGGGTGAGATAAGCGATCTGATCCCAGATGTTGTAGATCATGTCGTTGGTGCGATGGTTCTGGCGTAACTCGTTGTTAATCCAGAGTTTCATCTCAAGGTTGAGCGGATCTTCGATTTCATCATCGGTGGTGATCCACGGGCCGATTGGGCCATGGGTGTCCCAGGATTTGCCGAGGGTGAAGGTCGGGGATTTCGGCAGCCAATCGCGGGCGGAAACGTCGTTGGAGACCATGTAACCAGCGACGACGGAACGTGCGTCTTCGCGCTTAACCTGATGACATTTCTTGCCAATTACGACTGCGAGTTCGATTTCGTAATCGCATTTCTCGACGGCGTTCCACTTCACCACCGGGGCGAAGGGACCGTTGATGCAGGAGACCTGCTTGTTGAACCACATCTGGCTGGTGGGAATGGTGATCCCCGCAGCGCGGGCTTCCTCGGCATGTTCCTTATAATTCATGCCGATAGCGAGGTATTTTTGTGGATCGTTGATGGGCGCTTCAAGCGTCACATCAGAGAGTTTGAGGATGGGCGTTTTGATGGCATCTAGCTGGCCTTTAAGGGCCTCCAGATTGGCAATCACGTGGCGCATCGAGGCATTCACACCCAGAAGTGCCGAGAGGTCGATGATGGTATCACCTTCGACCCGACCGATGCGGACCCCGTCGACCGACCCTTGTGAGAAGCGAGCGAGTTTCATGTTTATTCCTTGCTAATGAGCTGTGCGGGGAGCGGGGCTATTTGCCCTGCGGTCCGGCGCGAAATGGCGTGAGTTGTGAAAGCACGATCTGCCAGCCCTTCGGCCCGCGGCGCAGAATTTGGGTCGCAAAGCCTTCGAGCGTGACCGGTTCTCTGGTGTCGGGCTTGGTGACGCCATTGATGGTCGAGCCGGTGACGATGGCGATGTCGCCTTCGACGCGAATGTCGAGGGGCCCGCGCTCAATGGAGCGGAAGCCGCCCATGCGATTAAGGTGAGCCATGAACTCGGGCTTGGTGTGGACCTGACCCGAGGAATGGACATGAACGAGATCGTCAGCGAGGAGCCATTCGAGCGCGCCTTGATCGTTTTTCACGAGCGCGTGCTGGCGCGCTTCTTCGGTTTCGAGGACGTCGGCCAGGTCTTTTTCGAGCGTGTTCATTAGATCAACCCGTCGTAAGAGCCGCCGTCGAGCTGCAGGTTCTGACCAGAAATAAAGCTGGCCTGAGCGCTGCAGAGATAGGCGCAGGCATCGCCAAACTCTTCGGGGCGACCAAAGCGCTTGGCAGCGATTTCGGAGACCGAGCGGGCGCGCGCTTCTTCCCTGGTGATGCCATGCATCTTGGAGAGCTTTTCGGCCATGAACTCCTGACGCGGCGTATCGATACGCTCGGGCAGGATGTTGTTGATGGTGACGTTGTCGACCACAATTTCACGGCTGATGGCTTTGGAAATGGCGGTGAGGCCTGCGCGGGCTGAGGTGGAGAGGCCCATCATGTAGTGGGGCGACTTCACCATGGCGGAGGTGATGTTGATGATGCGGCCAAACTTGCGCTCGCGCATGCCCGGCACATAGGCGCGGATGAGTTGCACAGCGGGGAGCATGTTGGCGTTGATGGTGCCGAGGATGGCCTCTTCGGACCAATCGGCCAAAGCGCCAGGCGCGGGGCCAGCGTTGTTATTGACCAGAATATCGACCTGCGGCAGGGCAGATAGGATCGCGGCCCGGCCTTCAGTGGTGGTGAGGTCGGCGGTGATAAAATCAACCACAGCACCCGGCACTTCGGCGCGGAGCTTTTCAGCTGCGGCGGCAAGTTTTTCGGCGTTGCGACCATTGAGAGTAACGGCCACACCTTCACGCGCGAGCGAGGTGGCGCAGGCAAAGCCTAACCCCTGCGAAGACGCACAAACCAGGGCCTTACGCCCAGCAATACCAAGATCCATTGTGCTATCCTTAGTGGGCGAAAAGATCGGCGAGGAAGGCGCTCATAGCCGACCACGACCGACGGTCTGCGATGGCATTGTAAGCGGCGAAGGGTGGGCGGGGACCGCGATCCGGCTCGGTAAACCCGTGCTTGGTGTTGGCGTAGACATTGGTTTCCCAATTGAGGCCGACAGCACTCATCCCGGCTTCAATGCGCGCAAGATCACCTGCAGAGGCGAGCGGATCTTGAGAGCCGGTCAGGATGAGAACGCGGGCATCTGAACCGGCTTTGGTGAAATCATCGCCGACATTGTCGAGACCGCCGTGGAAGCTCACTGCGCCAGCAATTGGCGCTCCTGAGCGCACGAATTCGATGGATGACGAGCCACCAAAGCAATAGCCCATGACAGCGATACGCTTGGCATCGACATTGCCCGAAGCGATCAGCGCCTGACGCGCAGCTTCGATACGCCCCATCCACATGTCGGGATTGGCATTAAACGCGCCCAGCATGGGGCCGATTTCGGCCGGATTGGTGATCTGCTTGCGCTCACCCCAAAGATCGATGGCGAGAACCGCATAGCCTAAAGCGGCGACACGTTCGGCGCAGCCGAGAACCTGTTCACCGAGGCCATGAGCGGCGTGAATGACCAATACGCCCGGCACATCCCCTGCCCCAACAGGGCCAAAGCGGCGGCCAATCATGCGTGTGCCATCAAAACTATATTCGAGATCGCTGGCGATCGTCTGGGCCATACGAACCCCTCCCATGCGGTAAGCCGTATTTTAGAAACGACTTTTTCCGTGAGGGCGGCTTGCTCGCAACTTGCGCTTGGGGCTTTGTTCACATTGCGAAAACAAAGCCACCAACGACACAAAAAAGGGCGACCCGAAGGCCGCCCTGTGGAATTTTTATAAGCCTATCAGGCGGCTATCGACCGCTTGACGAGCGACTGAGAAATCTCGGCCGCGGCTTGCTTGAGGATAGGCACGATGGAGGGAATACGCCCCTCTGGCAGACGGTGGATCGGCGCAATGACGCTGAGCGCGGCCACAGGGTTTCCGGCCATATTCAGCACGGGAACCGAGAGGGCGCGGCGATCTTTGGCGGTGACACTATCGGCCCAGAGATAGCCAGCATTGCGCGCTTCCCGAACACTGGCGCTGACGGTTTCGGCAGTCATGCGATAGGGTTCGTAGCGGGCGCTGTTTTGGGCGAGAACCGCCTCGATCTTGCGATCCCCCATAAAGGCCATCATGGCGCGACCGGCAACGCTGATGCCGAGCGGGCGACGCGCACCAACGGCAAGAGTGGTCACCTGCACCGGATAAGAGCCGGTGCGACGGTCGGCATAGACCGAGTCATTGATGCTGGGAACGGCAAGAAACACGGTATCCTTGATGGAGGCCGAAAGCCCATCGAGAACAGGAGCGGCGACCGAGGTGATCGGGAAGCGCTCATTGGCGGCAAGGCCAAGCCAAGCGGCTTCGGTGCCAACGGTGTAGCGGCGCGAACCTTGAACGCGCTCGACAACGCCTTCTTCTTCGAGGGCTTTGAGAATGCGATGCGCCGTGGGGTGCGAAAGATCGAGCATCGAAGCGATGTCGACCAGCTTGAGCCCCTCGCGCGGGCTAGACGCCAAAAGACGCATGACGCCAATGGAGCGGTGAATGCACTGCGTACCGGATTCATCCCGACGTGCGCGGGGCTTGGTAACGGTCTCCTCAGACATAGTCGCCTCCCTGTTATGCTGCTGATGCAGCGTTTTTTTTCGTTACGTCTTCAGCTTCGTCTAAATAGCGTGCGCCATAAGTGATCAGCGTCTGAGCGGTTCTGTTCAGGTGCTCGGTGAGCGCGGCGCAGGCGCCGTCGGCGTCACGCGCCAGACAGAGTTCGATCAATTGGCGGTGTTCGGCATCGACATCGCGGCCACCCCGACGATGGGGTTGGATCATCCGACGATAGCGCTCAGCTTGCGTAAACAATTGCGAACGCAACCGCAGCCACCACACGGAATCACAAGCGGAAATCAGATCGTCGTGGAATTTCTGGTGGAGACGCGACCATTCGATATTGGGCTCGCCGCCGATGAGGGGCGTGGTGCGAGACAGCTGATGCCATGTGCCCAGCATCTGACCTTCCCACTCCAAAGTGCCCAGCTCAATCGACCGGCGCAGGCAGCGGGTTTCAATGTCGGTTCTGACAGCGGTGAGGTCGAGCATGTCGGCCACCGACACCTTGGCGACGAGAAACCCCTTTTGCGGTTGCGAGGTGACCAAATGATCGGAAGTGAGACGCGAGAGCGCTTCGCGAACCGCGCCGATGTTTACCCCAAAGCGCGCGGCCAACTGGTCAATCGCCAGCTTTTGGCCAGGCGTATGCATGCCGTCGAGCAGCTCGGTTTTGAGGGTTTCATAAACAGCAGCGGTTTTGCTTTGCGCCATAGGCAGTCTCCATTGGGTCTATTTGTTCCTCTAAAATGGGATCAGATGCAAGCAAAACTATTTTGCATAAAAAATCGATTTTGTATAAGACCATCGATTAGATGCAGAGATTGGGAGGAAAACCATGGCGAGCAACAACTTCCGCGACTACATGCTGGCGCTGGATACGCCTCGAATTGCCAATGCGCGCGGGCTGGACCCGTTCGTTTACGCACAGCCGATTCTGAAAACGGAACGCGCGATTGCGCTCAATGCCGAATGGCAGAGCCGCTACAACCAGCCGTTCAAAGGCGTGACATCCGACGGCACGGTCATTGAAGATTTGTTTGCGCTGGAAGATCAGGGGTTCGATCCGGCCCCTGCTGTGGCGGCTATGGAAAAGATGCTGGCAGCGCTATCGCCCGAGCATCAGGTCGGAATTGCGCACAAGAGCGACGATGACAAATGGCGCGGCTGGTATAATCCGGAAATCCCATTCAACGACCATGGGGTCCGGCTTGAATATATGCCGGAGGCGGCGCGCGATGCTTTCCTAGAGCTGCTTAAGGCCTGCACGAGTGAAGTAGGCTTTACCAAGGTGCAGAACCTGCTCTCGGCCAATCGCTATCTGGGCGAGATTTATGACCTGCTCAACATCATGAACGAGTGGAGCTTCCACTTCCTGATGTTTGGCACGCCGTCGCTTACCGCGCCTTGGGGCTGGAATATTTATGGCCACCACGTTGCCTTCAACTGTCTGATCGTGGGCAATCAGATGGTGATTTCACCGACGTTCATGGGCGTTGAGCCCAATGTGATCGATCGCGGCAATGGCAATTGCTTTGCGCTGTTCACCGAAGAAGAGCGGCAGGGCCTAGCGCTGATGCAATCGCTGAGCGCCGAGCAGAAGCAGCGCGCGACGATTTTTGAGCTGATGGAAGACCCAAAGATGGGGCCGGATCGGTTCAACTTCGCCGACCAACGCCACCTTGGCGGGGCGTTTCAGGACAACCGCGTGATCCCCTATGAGGGGGTGAGGGCCAGTGAGTTCTCAGCAGAACAACAGGCCGCACTGCTCAAGCTGATCGAGACCTTTATTGAGCATGTTCCGGATGCGGCGCGTCAGGCGCAGATGGCACTGATTGCCAGGCATTTGGATGAAACCTATTGGAGCTGGATCGGCGGACACGGGGACGAAGACCCGTTCTATTTCCGTATCCAGAGCCCGGTGATCATGCTGGAATTTGACCATCACTCCGGCATGTGGCTGACCAATGAACAGCCAGCCAAGTTCCATATCCACCACATCACCCGTATTCCGAACGGGAATGATTATGGACGGGCGCTGCTGCGGGCTTGGGAAGCGAAACAGGGGTAGTCGTTTTGGGGGGATTTTATCCCCCACCCTTAATCCCTCCCCTCAAGGGGGAGGGAGACGAAGGAGCGCTGGGCTGGTGACGAATTTTTGTCGTCACGAGGAGAGTTCTGTTGGGGGGATTTACCCCCACCCTTAGTCCCTCCCCTCAAAGGGGAGGGAGACGAAGGAACGAGGGGCTGGTGAGAAATGCTCAGGCAGGGCTGACTTTTCGGGTATATTCGGTTGCGAGCTCTCGTCATCACTGGGCTTGTCCCGGTGATCCAGTGCGGCGCTAAGTTTGACTGGATTGTCGGGACAAGCCCGGCAATGACGGTGGGGGAAGTAGTCATTTCAACAAAGAAAAAGGCCTCCCGTTGGAGGCCTTTTGCATTTGGAGTGCTCGCCTTAGCCGTAAGGGTCTTTGGAGCCTGCGGAGACGATGGGCGCTCCGGCTTTGAACTCGCTGAGCAGCTTTGAGGCGGCGGTCGAGAACAGGGTGACGTCATTGCCGATGGCAACGAATGTAGCGCCGAGTTCGAGATAGCGGCGGGCGAGAGCCTGATCGCCGATGAGAATGCCCGCTGGCTTGCCGAGTTTCACGAGGCGCAGAATTGCGGCTTCGACCACGGCTTGCACTTCCGGCGCGCCGGGTTTGCCTAAAAAGCCCATGTCAGCGGCGAGATCAGACGGGCCGATGAAAACGCCATCGACGCCGTCGACAGCCGCGATTTCATCGAGCGCGGCGATGCCCTTTTGGCTTTCGAGCTGGACGAGAAGGCAGACCTGATCATTGGCAGTCTGCAGATAATCGGGGATGCGATTGAAATTGGATGCGCGGGCCAAGGCCGCGCCAACGCCACGCACGCCAAAGGGTGGGTAGCGCATGGCGCGGGCCAGTTCAGCGGTCTGGGCAGCGCTCTCGACCATGGGCAGGAGCAGGGTCTGCGCGCCAATATCGAGAAGCTGCTTGATGACCCAGGTTTCCCCGATCGGTGGGCGAATAATGGCGTGGCTGGGCGATGCGCTCAGAGCCTGCAATTGCGCCATAAGAACCGGCAGATCGTTGGGCGCGTGCTCGGCATCCAAGAGCAACCAATCATAGCCAGCACCGCCGAGGATTTCGGTGGTGTAGGGATTGGCGAGAGCGGCCCAGAGGCCGATCTGCGGATTGCCTAAGCGGATGTTCTGCTTAAATTTATTGATGGGTGCTGGCATGGCGCGCCTTATTTGAAGTGGCAGCTGACGGTGCCAAATGGACCGTAATCGCTGGTGATGGTGTCGCCGTGGCGCGCTTCGACGGGGCGAATGAAGGAGCCTGCGAGCACGATCTCGCCGGCGGAAATTCTGTCGCCATATTGGTGCAGGCGATTGGCCAGCCAGGCGATGCCGCGCGCGGGGTGATTGAGAACCCCTGCCCCAAGGCCGGTTTCTTCGACCTCGGCATTGCGCGAGACAATCGCACCCATCCAGCGCATATCGACCTCATTGGGACGCATGGCGCGGCCGCCGAGAACGATACCCGCGTTGGCGGCATTGTCGGAAATGGTATCGACAATGGTACGGGTTTTCTTGGTCTGCGGATCGACGCGCAGAATGCGGGTGTCGAGGATTTCGAGCGCCGGGGTAATGTAATCGGTGGCGTTGAGAACGTCGAAGGTCGAGACATTGGGGCCGGACAAATCGGACTTCATGATGAAGGCGATTTCGGCTTCGATGCGCGGCTGGATGAAACGATCTGGCGGGATGGTCGCGCCGTCTTCAAAGAGCATATCGTCGAACAGCACGCCGGAATCCGGGATGTCGATGTTCAGCGCGTATTGCATGGCCTTTGAGGTGAGGCCGATCTTCCAGCCAATCACCTTGCGGCCAGCGGCGATCTTTTGCTTCACCCATTCGGCCTGGACGGCATAGGCGTCGTCCATGGTCATGTCGGGGTATTTTAGGGACAAAAGGCCGATCTGCTGGCGGGACTTTTCGGCCCCATCAAGCGACTGAGCGGCGTCGATGACGTCTGCCGTGTTCATCATGGAAATACCTCATCGGCAACTGTGTTGCGGAGCAGGCCGATGCCTTCGGCTTCGACCTCGATAGTGTCGCCGGGCTTGAGCCAGATCGGGGGATCAAAGCGTGCGCCGGCGCCAGTGGGCGTGCCGCAGACGATGATGTCGCCGGGTACGAGTGTGGTGAAGGTCGAGATGTAGGCGATGATCTTGCGGAAGGTGAAGATCATGCGGCTGGTGCGATCTTCCTGACGGAGTTCGCCATTGACCTTGGTGGTCAGGCGAACGTCTGCAAGCTGGTCGGCGTTCTCGAAGGGGACAAGCCATGGGCCGATAGCGCCGGAATTGTCAAAGTTCTTGCCTTGGGTGACGTTGAACTTGGCGTGGCGGACCCAATCGCGCAGCGTACCTTCGTTGCAAAGGGTTAGTGCGGCGATGTGATCGTAAGCGTCTGCCTCAGCGATACGGCGGCCCGCTTTGCCAATGATGATAGCGATTTCGCCTTCGTAATCGAGCTGAACACTTTCGGGCGGGCGGATGAGCGGCTGGCCGTGCCCCGTAAAGCTGCGCGGGAAGCGGATGAACAGCGACGGGTTGGGCTTACTGTCCTGCCCATCTTTGTACTCTTCGTTGCGATCTGGGAAATTGACGCCGACGCAGATGATCTTTTCCGGATCGGCGAGCGGGATGGAATAGGTGATAGCGTCGAGCGCGTGGTCGACAGGCGTATCGGCATATTGGGTTGCGAGGGAGGACAGAGCTCCCGCCTCGACAACGGCTTTGAGCGAAGCATAGCGCTGGTCACGACGACCAATATCGACGACACCGTCATCTCTGACGAGGCCGAAAGACGCCCCCTCTGGTGTTACAAAGCTGGCAAATTTCGGCCTCATCGGGTCCCCCCTGGGAAGTATAGGCTTAGGCGATGCCGCCCAAGCAGACGTATTTAATCTCAACAAAGTCATCGATGCCGTAGCGCGAGCCTTCGCGGCCAAGGCCGGATGCCTTAACCCCGCCAAAGGGCGCTTCGGCGGTGGAGACAAGGCCGGTGTTAACCCCGACCATGCCGTATTCGAGCGCTTCAGCGACGCGGAAGACGCGCGAGAGATCGCGGGCGTAGAAATAGGACGCCAGACCAAACTCGGTGTCATTGGCCTGATGGATGACATCGGCCTCGTCGGTGAAGCGGAAGATCGGGGCCAGTGGTCCAAAAGTTTCTTCGCGGGCAACGGCCATGTCCTGCGTCACATCGGCGATGACGGTGGGTTCATAGAAGGTGCCGCCAAGCTTATGGGCCTTGCCGCCCTGGAGGAGGCGAGCGCCCTTGCTGACCGCGTCAGAGACGTGTTCATCGACCTTGGCCATGGCTTTTTCGTCAATCAGCGGGCCAAGATTGACGCCTTCGTCAAAGCCATTGCCGACCTTGAGACCACCCACCGCCTTGGCGAGCTTTTCGGCGAATTCTTCGTAGACACCATCCTGCACATAGATGCGGTTGGCGCAGACGCAGGTTTGTCCGTTGTTACGGAATTTAGCGATCAATGCGCCTTCGATGGCGGCGTCCACATCAGCATCGTCAAAGACGATGAAGGGAGCATTGCCGCCCAGCTCGAGGCCGAGCTTTTTAATCGTCGGGGCGCTTTGCTTATAGAGTTCAGCGCCGACTTCGGTGGAGCCGGTGAAGGTGAGCTTGCGCACGATGGGGCTGCCGGTGAGTTCGCCGCCAATTTCGCGCGAGGAGCCGGTGATGACCGAGAATAGGCCAGATGGCAGCCCTGCCCGCTCAGCCAAAACGGCGAGTGCAATGGCGGAGAATGGGGTTTGGGCTGCGGGCTTGAGCACCATAGCGCAGCCAGCGGCCAATGCCGGACCCGCCTTGCGGGTGATCATGGCATTGGGGAAATTCCATGGGGTAATGGCAGCGACCACGCCGATAGGCTGCTTCATCACCATGATGCGCGCATCGGGACGGTGGCCGGGAATGAGATCGCCATAGACGCGGCGCGCCTCTTCGGCGAACCATTCAATAAAGCTTGCGCCATAGGTGATTTCGCCAATGGCTTCAGCAAGCGGCTTGCCCTGCTCCATGGTCAGGATCGCCCCGAGATCTTCCTTATTGGCGATCATCAGGTCGAACCACTTGCGCAATATGTTCGACCGGTCTTTGGCGGTGCGTGCGGCCCAAGCCTTCTGCGCCTTTTCGGCGGCAAGAATAGCCTCGCGCGTTTCGGCAACGCCCAGCTTTGGCGTGTAGCCAATGATTTCCCCGGTGGCGGGGTTATTTACCGGAGAGCCGTTTTCGGCTGTGCCTTCAATCCAACGGTCGCCAACAAGGGCAGCCTGACGGAAAAGGCTCGGATCTTTCAGGGTCATATCCCGCTCCTTTGGGAGGTGTTTCGTGTTTCCAAAGGAAAACATAACGCCGACGCCCGCCCAAAAGCAGGCGTCGGCTGTATTTTTATCAGATATTGAAGAGCTTCTTGGCGTTGCCCGACAGAACCTTGGTCTTGATCTCGTCAGAAACGTTCAGACCATTGACGGTTGGAACGCCGTCGAAGAACCAGTCCTTACGGATCGGGTAGGAACCGCCGTACAGAATGTTGTCTTCGCCAAGCACTTCGATAGCGCATTCAAGCTGGGCCTTGCCCCACTGCGGTGCACCCGAGATATCGAAGAAGAGGTTCTTGCGCAGCTGGGCGCGCAGATCGGAACGACCGGTGTCGAAACGATCAACAGCATCGCCATAGGTGTGCTTTGGCTTTGGTACCAGCATGTCGACGAAAGCGAAGAAACCACCGCCGAGCATGGAGTGCGACAGGCGCAGCTCTGGGAAGCGATCGAACAGACCCGAGAAGAGTTCGCGACCGATAGCGGTGCCCTGTGCGATCGAACGACCGTACTGGCGACGCATGTTGTTGAAGGTCAGGATCGAGCCGTGATCGACTGGCAGCGGGGTGTGGTGCACAACTGCTGGCAGCTTACGGTCGTTGAGGAATTCGAAGTATGGGAAGAAGGCTTCGTCATCGAGGTAGATGTTGCCATACTTACAAGCGAGCTGAACGCCCTTGAAGCCGAGATCGTCGACGCAACGTTCGACTTCGCGGATCATGTCCTTGGAACCCCAAGGTGGGCAAACCGCCAGCGCGGTGAAGCGGCCATTGGAGCGCGAGATGTATTCGGCAAGGCCATCGTTGAGGCGCTTGGAGGCTTCAAGGTTCAGCCATTCCTGCCACACTGGAATACGGAACACAGCCTGGTCGATGCCAGCCTTGTCCATGTCCGCCAGCTGGCTTTCAATGTTGTACTGACCTTCAGCGTAGTTGATGTTCACTACGCCCTTTGGCTCTTCGATGATGATCTGGCGAATGTCCTTGCCTTCGACTGGCACCATCGAAACGTGGATGCCGTGCTGGCGTGGAATGCAGCTCATCATCAGATCACGCAGGCTCTCATCGGTGAAGAGCGTGTCTGGCAGCCAGTGCATATTGGCGTCGATAACGGTCATGGGTAGTCCTTTCAAATCTCTACGGCGGGAGGGCGCGCGTTAAGCGCGCGCCGAGCCCTTGGCGCCAGCGATGTCGTTTTCGACAGCGGCCTTCTTGGCGCGATCCTCGTTGAAGAAGCCCTCGTCACGGAAGCCGAGCGGGCCAGCGTCGTCGGGACGCTGCATGCCGGCCATGCGGTGGTATTCGAGGAAGATTTTCTCGCATTCGGCGATGGGGAAAATGTCCTCGATATTGTCGAAGGGCTTGCCGCCAGAGCGTTCTTCGACAATGCGACGGACGACCTCGGGGCCTTCCCCGCGGTTGGCAATGACGAGACGGTTGGCGAATTCCCGGCGAACGCCTTCATAGGCCTTGAAGGCTTCAGCGGGATTGTCGATCTCAGCGAGCTTTTCAGCCAGAACGCGGGCATCAACCAGCGCCTGACACAGGCCATTGCCACCACGCGGATACATGGCGTGGGCGGCGTCGCCGATGAGGGTGACGCGATCAAACGACCATTGGTCGAGAGGATCGCGGTCGATCAACGGATACAGATAGACTTCGCGCGCATTGCGGATGATCTCACCCACGTTGACGAAATCGAGTTTGCACTCGTCGAAATTGTGGGCGATTTCGCCCTGATCCATGCGCTGGTTCCAGTCTTCCAGCGACTTTGGCTGGCCGTTCTGTTCGACCACCCAGTTGACGAGCTGGTTGCCCTTGCCGTCGACATTGTTGGTGATCGGATAAACGATCATCGAACCCTGAGCGATTGGATCGCCGATGTGCAGGATGGTGCCGCCATTGCGGAATGGAGGCATAACGGTGACGCCGCGCCACATGGCAACGCCCGAATAGTGGCTGGCCGAAGACGAGGGAACGAGCTGGTTACGGACAGCAGACTTGATGCCATCGGCGCCGATGAGCACATCGTGGCGGGCCGAGGACTTGGTGCCGTCCAGACCTTCGAAGTGAATGGTGACGCCGGTTTCATCCTGTTCGAAGCCCGTGCAACGCTTGCCCAGCTGAACAGAGTTCGGGCCGAGACGATCCAGGACCGCACGGTAGAACATCATCTGCAGATCGCCGCGATGAACGAAGCGCTGCTCATGGGGATAGCCCATGTGCTTGCCGCACTTTTCGCCATAGATCATCTGGCCGTAGCGCGTGTAGAAAATGCTGTCGATGGCTTCCACCGAGATCGACTGGAACTCTTCAAGGAGCCCCATTTCGGTGATTTCCTTGACGCCATAGATCTTGATGTCGACGCCAACGCCAAGCGGCTTCAGCTCTGGTGCGCCTTCATAAATCGTGGGGTTAAACCCCTTCTGCTGCAAGCGCAGAGCCAGTGCGAGGCCGCCGGGGCCAGCGCCGATAATGGCAATGTTCAGCATGTCATTTCTCCTCTAATGGCCGCGCGTCAGGCGCGTTCGGCCGCCTTGCGCGCCAAGAACTTTTCAAGAGTTGGCAGCGGGATGTTTTCGTCTGGCTGGCTCGGCTCGGCGCCAGCAAAGCGGGTGGCTTCTGCAAACCACTGCTCCTGAGCCGGTAGGCCCCACTGATCCGCACGCTTGGGATTGGACAGCGACCAACCCACAGCGGGTTCGATGTCGATGTGCTGGTAATGGGTGTTGAAGAGCTCGATGCGATGCCCGTCCGGATCGCGGAAGTAGATGAACATGGCACCGGAAATGCCGTGACGACCCGGACCGCGCTCGAGGCGTTGGCCCAAACCAAGAGCACCAGCCACGTCGCAAGCGCGGATCATGTCGGACGCGTCGCGAAGGGTGTAGGCAAAGTGGTGCAGGCGCGGGCCAGGACCATGGGTAAAGACGATATCGTGCGGATTGCCCTTGCGCTGCATCCACACGCCCCAGAGGTGTTCAGAGCCATCTTCGTTTTCCGAGAAGGTGTATTCGGAGGTGCGGAAGCCGAGGGGCTGATAGAATTCGTAGCTCTTGCGAACCTTGGCCGACTGCAGCTGGTAGTGATCAAGGCGCTGAGCCGAGGCGCCGCGGTATTGATCGTAAGCGGTCATCAGGCGTGGGCGCAGTTCCATGCTGGAGGTGAACTCCAGCGGCACGCCCACCGCGTCACGCACATGCAGGGTCAGGCCCTGATACGGGACTTCCACGATGGAAGATTCAACACCTTTGGACTGGAAGTAGTCATAACCGGCACGGATATCGTCATCTGTCTGCACGCGGAAACCAACGCGCTGGCAGACTGGATCATTGCCTTTGCGCAGAACCAGCGAGTGATGCGCCGCTTCTTCCATGCCGCGCAGATAGACCGCTTCGCTATCGGCATCGCTGACCACCAAGCCGCAAAGATCGGTGTAGAATGCCTTAGACGCGTCGAGATCCGCCACGGTGAGCACAATGTGGCTCGAACGCGTGATGTTGAACGGCGGATGAAGAACGATATCGTCCATGCTCATGGACCTGCCTCCCGGGGTCATTGCTGACTTTTCTTGGAAGGCACGTTGAGCGCGTGCTGAAGTTTGCCTCAACTGAAGCTGGCGTTTTTGTTCACATAGCGAAAACTAAAATCACCCAGAGCGGATGCGCCCACCGACAAGCAAGAGCCTGTCCGTATTGTGAAAAAGAGTGGGCTTTTACCTTGAACAATCAACGATTGTGACTGCTGCTGGCACCAAACAAGATTGGGAAGAGGAAGCCCTAAACGTGTCGAAACGTCAGAGCATCTACGTCGATAGCTTCGTCCATAAAAACCCGACACCGGCTGCGTGCCGGATCGGTGACATTGTTTACTCGGGCGGTATTCATGGCTTCGACCCCGAAACAATGGCAACCTCGACTGAGGGCATGGAAAAGCAATGCGAGCTGATGTTCGGCCATGTGCGGACCATCGTGGAAGCGGCGGGCCTGACCACCGATGACATCATCAAAATCACCATTTTGATGAAAGACCGCTCGCAGCGCGACATGGTCAATCCGCATTGGGTGAAAATGTTCCCTGATCCGCAGAACCGCCCAACCCGGCAGGCCGTGCAGGCGGATTTGCAGGGGGGAATGCTGGTGCAATGTGATTTTGTGGCCGTCGCCAGCAAGTAACCACTCAGGGCTCGATCGGAAGATCGGGCCTTTCTCTTTTGGCTGCCAGAAAGACAAATAGGGCCCGATCCGAAGATCGAGCCCCGAGCTCCGGGAGGGAGCTTGTTCTTATTGAGCGGCAGCGAGGGCCGCGCGGTAGGTCGCAATTGCAGCGTCTGGATCGGCGAGACCTTTCGACTTCGCGAGTTCTTTCCAGTTTTCAAGCTGGCCAGCCAAAATCGGCGTAATGGCTTCCACCAATCCTGCCGATGGCTCAACCTGAGCCAGATGATCAAACTTGGCAGCAACTTCGACTTCACGCGCATCAACGGCTGCGCCTGTGCGGGCTGGTAAACCTTCAGCAGCGCGGACGATTGCAGCACGCTGCTCGTCGTTCAGCTCGTTCCAACGCTCTTCACGGATAACCACCGCGAAGGAGATCGAACCCAGACCACCGTCGATCTTGGTCTGGAACCGGGCTTCTTCGAGAACGCGGGCCGAGTTGGCCGAGTCTGGTGTGATCACCAAGCCTTCAACAGTGCCCTTGCTGACGTTCTCATGCAGACTGGTGAAGGGCTCCATAACCGGCACGCCACCAAGACCGGTGACGATTTCGCTCATCGCGCCCGGTGGGGTCCACAGCTTCATGCCCTGGAAATCGGCAACCTCTTCCAGGGGCTTCTTGATCGACATGAACTGGCGACCTGGTAGGGCATGCACCGAAAGAACAACTAGGCCCTTGTATTCGTTCAAGGGTTCAAAGTGCTCTTTATAGGTGGCCCAGAGCGCCTGCGAGGCAGCGGACGCCGATGGGGCGTGGCCGGGCAGATCGGCAATACGGTTGAGCGCGACAATCTGCGGGACAGTATTGGTTGGAATGAAGGCCATGTCGGAGATGCCATCAAGGATCATCTCATACTGGCGATCAATCGGGGCCAACGACACATCAGGGATGTGGATGTCGATGTCGCCCTTGCTTTCCGCTTCGATACGCTCAGCAAATTCGCGCACGGCGACTTGCTGAGTGACTTCAAAAACCGGCAGGTAAGTGTTGAAAATAATTTCCGTTTGGGCGGCGACTGGGGACGAAAACGCCCCCAGCGCAGCCAAAACAGCCAAGCGCTTCAGTAGTGTCATTCTCTCCTCCTTGAATGACAGGTTGATGGATTTAGATGGGCTGGACCAAGGTCTCGATGATCGACTGCGTGGTGGCCACGTTGTCGAAGTCTTTAAGACGGCCCTTCTCCCATTCGCCGATGTCCACGCAGGCCTGAATAACCCGGCGGCAACGGTCGTAACGGCGCTCGAAGTAGCTGGTGAAAGCGGCTTCGTAATCGTCGTGTTCGGCGAGTGCTTCCGCGAGCACGACGCCATCTTCGATGGCCTGAGCAGCGCCCTGCCCCATGTGCGGAAGGAATGCGTGTGCGGCATCGCCGATCATCACGAGACGGTCGCGGTGCCATGGGCCATCAGCGATCATCCACTCGATGGGGCGCAGCACGATATTGGCATCATCGGAGATATAGCGATCGCGCACGGCGCCGGTCAGGCCGCCAAAGCCCTTGAGCTGCTCGCGCAGGACCGCTGGCAATTCCGCGGCCTCATAGCGAACCGACTTGTCCCAACTGGTGTTGAAGAACATGTAGGCCAAGTCTGGACCAATGGGCACGAACCCGGCCATGCCGTGGGGTGCGTGCTGAAGAATGATGCGGTCAATCTCCATCTCGCCGTCGATGACGCGTGGGATGTTGACGCGGAATGCCGACTGGCCGTTGTACGCGGGTTTGGTGTCGTCGCCGGTAATGTCTTCACGGAGCTTGGAATAGGTGCCGTCCGCCGCAACCATCACATCATAATGGGCCGCTGTGTCGTTCGAGAACACCACATCAACGCCACGCGCGCCCTGCTCATAGCTGGAAACAGTGGTCGAATAGGCAATATTGACGCCGACGTCCTTGGCTCGCATGGTCAGAATTTCGTGGAGTTTAGGACGGGTAATGCCATTCATGGGCGGAAGGTTAGAACCCGGAATGGTCGCACCCGGCATCTGACGAACTTCTACGCCTTCGGCATTGAGGGTCTTGCCCCATGCGCGAGTGGAATAGCCAAATTCTAAACACTGCTGTGCGCAACCAATGGCGTCCAGAGCGCGCAAGGCGTTGAATGGCTGAATAATGCCGACGCCAAAAACCGATGCATGCATGTCTGAGCTGCGTTCGATAACGTCGACAGCAAAGCCCTTGCCACGCATTGCAATAGCCGTTGCGAGTCCACCGATCCCGCCCCCGACAACGAGAACCTTGATTTCCTTCATCGGAAACCTCCTCCCTAGAGTTCCTTTGTTGCCGCCATTAGGAAACCTGACAGTTTCCCAAGTCAAGTATCGGGTATTGTAGGAATTCTTTGGACGGAGTGAGGGTGGGCTTTGACGATAAGGTGCCGGTGCAGCGCGGAAAAACTGGCCGGATTTCCGTATTTTCCGCAGGGATTTCGCGGACGAAAAGGCACAACCATGGGTCTGATAGCCCACCTGTGGGAGCAGATGCAGCGCCACAAAGCATGGACAGAAAATATCTCAATTTCAGATACTTAGAGGCAAGGCCGGGGTGCCAGCTTTGGCGACGCGCAAAGTTTTGGGTCTTCACCAACGATCTTGAGACTTTTCCAGTATATGGACAAGAATAGGTTCGGGCGGTGTCTTACCGTGCACAGTCGGTGAAAAGAGCGGCGAATAAAGCGAAGGCAGTGAGTATGGCACGTGTCGGCCGGCCAGTGACGATGGCAGCAGAAGAACGACGTGAACTGGTCTTTGGACATGCGGAACGTCTGTTCTGTGACAAGGGCTATTCCGGCGTAACGATGACCGAAATCGCCAAGGCAGCGGGCATGAGCAAGAGGACGCTCTATGTGATGTTCGCTGACAAAGAGGAACTGCTGCGCGAGTTGGTGTCGTCGTCTTACCTGTGGGACGCGGGGGCATCGCAGGCCGTGGCGCATGACCCGGTAGACGAAGTGCGACAGCGATTGCGCATTATTTCAAAGCATGTGCTGTCGCCCCGCCACATCAATCTGTGTCGGCTCGCTGTTGGAGAGAGCATTTCCAAGAACGGGATTGCAGATACGTTTCTGGAGCTGGGTATTTACCAAAGTCGCGCTTCACTGGTGGAAGCGATCGACCGGATACCCGAACAGCGCAGACGCGTTGCGCTCAGCTCCAACCTCATCGCTGGCATGCTGTTTGGCGCGACCTGCAGCGTCAATCTGATGACTGCCATGCTCACCGGCAATAATCCGGTGATGCAGAAAATTGCCGAGTCTATCGACGTGGTGATCAACGCGGTTTTTGTTCTGGACGAAACAGCCGTCCGCGCCGATTGAGATCAGTGCTGCTCAGCGAAATATTGCTCAATCACCTTGAGCGTTTTCCGGTAGTGACGCTCCAATAGGCCTGCGGCCTCATCACCATTTCCGGCCATTGCGGCTTCAGCGATCGCCTTGTGCTCATCATCATAATCGGTGCGGGGCTTATGCGATGAAGCGGCAACTGCGCGATAGCGGTCCGACTGTTCCCGCAGGTCATCGCAGATCGCCATAATTTTGTCTGAGCCACAGCAGGACACCAGCGCCCGGTGGAACCGGTGGTGGTAGACCTCCCACTTATCATTCCGGACTTTGCGCGCGTCATCCAAGAATCGCGGCGTGCGGGTTAGTCGATGCAGGCTTACGACAATCTCGTCGCGCCACTCTTCTGTGCCATTGGCGATGGACCGGCGAAGCGCCTCAACCTCGAGAATACACCGGGCCTCGAGCAGATCACGCCATACTTCCAAAGATACCTGGCTGACCGAGAAGCCTTTGTGATCCTGCAAATCAACTAAGCCTTCTGCAACAAGGCGATTGAGCGCTTCTCGAACAGGGTTGATCGCAGTCGAAAAGCGCTGGCGAAGCACTTCAATGCGCAAACGACTGCCGGGCGGCAATGAGCCCTGCAATATTTCTTGACGTAACTCCAAGGCGATTTGGCTCGCGGCCGTCAGCTTGGTCGGCTCATCAGGTTTGTCTTCGTTCATGGCGTCCCCCAGACCGATCTGTTCTAGCGCAGGTTGACAAAGTCGCAAAATGGAATTCTATTCGAATTTATAAGAATAATCCATTATCTTGTTTGGAGGAGAAGTCGTGGATCATTTCAAGGGTTGGATCGCTGCATCGGCTATCGCAATTATGAGCAGCCAAGCAGCATTTGCCGGTGACATTACCGTTGCGGTCCCTAATCCATCGGCCGTTTTGCTCCTGCCAATTATTGCAGCGCAGGGCGAAGGCTATTTTGAAGCCGAAGGCGTCAACGTCACCATCGAAGCCCTGAACGGCTCGGGTGCCGTTATTCAGGCTCTGGCCGCTGGTCAGGCACAGATCGGCAATCCGGGTGCAGGCCCGCTGCTGCAGGCGCGTTCGCGTGGCGTAGAAATCACCAATATTTATCGCCTCAACCCACTCAGCTCGTTCTCGATCGTGGTCAAAGAAGGTTCGGAAATCACGTCGGCTGATCAGCTGAAGGGGAAAGTCATCGGTATCGGTACTGCAGATGGTTCGGAATCGGCGTTCGCCCGCTCGATCCTGACCGAAGCCGGCCTTGAAGAAGGTAAGGACTTCACCTTCCTCGTGGTTGGTGATGGTGGCCAGGCTACGGCCGGTTTCCTGCGCGGCGATATTGATGCCTATGCGGCAGCGACCAACGACGCCGCAATTCTGAACGCCCGCGGCGTCAAGCTGACCAACATCACACCGGACAAGTTCAAGACCTTCTTCGGCAACGCGCTCGCAGCCATGCAGCCGTATCTGGATGAGAACAAGTCGGACGTTGAAGCCTTCGGCCGCGCTCTGGTCAAGGGTGCAAAGTGGGCTGCTGATCCGGCAAACCGCGAAGCTCTGATCCAGCACATTGGCGCTGAAAACCCGCAGGAAGTTGAGGACAAAGAGTTCGCGAATGCGCTGATCGACCAGATCATCATTCGTCAGACCCCGTTCGATGCTTCGCTCGGTTATGGCTATCAGGACCTCGACGCCTGGAAGGCTTGGGAAGAAAGCCTTGTGGCTTCCGGCGAACTGGAAAAGCCACTGGATGACCTCAGCGTCGTCTACACCAATGACTTCATCGACACTTGGAACGGCAAATGACGCAGTCCCCTTCTGTGGGTCTGGAAACAACAAACGCAGGAGCTTCGGCTCCTGCGGTCTATCAGGTCCGCAACCTCCAAAAGGCCTTCGCTCGACAGGCCGTTACCGCGCTTGAAAATGTGAGCTTTGACCTGCCGCGTGGCAGTTTCACCTCGGTGATCGGCGCGTCGGGTTGCGGCAAATCTACTTTGCTCAAGATCATGGCTGGTCTGGTTTCGCCAACGGCGGGCTCAGTGATGCTGGCTGGCTCACCCGTTTTGGGCACGCGCCCGGACATCGGGATGATGTTCCAGCAGGCGGTGCTACTGCCGTGGATGACCACGATCGAGAACATTCTTCAGCCCATTGAAATCCGTCACGGAAAAGCGGCTGCGCGCGCGCAGCGGAGCAATGCCGAAGCGCTGATGGAGCTGGTTGGTCTGCAGGGATTTGAAAACGCCTATCCCAAAGAGCTTTCGGGCGGGATGCAGCAACGCGCTTCGATCTGCAGAATGCTGATCACCGAGCCACAAATCCTGCTGCTCGACGAGCCGTTCTCGGCGCTCGACGAATTGGTGCGTGACCACATGAACATGGAGTTGCAGCGCATCTGCATGGCGCGCAATGCCACGACATTCCTGATCACCCACTCGATCCCCGAAGCCGTTCTGCTGTCGGACAAGGTTTTTGTCATGGGCGCACGCCCCGGTCGGATCATGGAAGAAGTGATCATCGACCTGCCGCGTCCGCGTACGCTGGAGATGATGCTTGATCCTCATTTCGGCGAACTCGTTGCTTACATCCGCAACCGACTAGATATGGGTGTGAACCATGGCAAGTAATATCAAGGTCCTCCCGCCGCTGGTTGATACAACTGAGTTTCCCTCGACCGTTTGGACCGAAAAAGTATCGCCCATCGACCGCCTGCCCCGCTCTGTCGCCATTCTCGGCTTGGGCGCGATTATCTTTGCGCTCTGGCATCTCGTGACCATGTCGGGCCTGATCAACACTGTCATCCTGCCCACGCCGTTTCAGGTGTGGAACCAGATCATCACCGTCGGGCTCAATTTGGCGACGGGTGGCTATATGCTGGCCGCGCTGTGGATCACCACTCAGGAAGTGCTGATCGGATTTTTGCTCGCCGCAATCATCGGTATCGGGCTCGGCACGCTGGTTGGTGAAACCAAGTTCGGCGAACGCGCGGTGATGCCGTATCTGGTTGCCATCGACACCATGCCCAAGATTGCCTTTGCGCCGCTGTTTGTCGCCTGGCTCGGTTTTGGCCTCGAAAGCAAGATTGCTCTGGCAACCTTCGTATCGGTGTTTCCAATCATCGTCGGCACGGCCTCGGGCCTGCAATCTGCGGACGAGAACGCTCACATGCTGTTCCGCACCATGGGCGCTAACCGCCTTCAGACGCTCATCCGCATGAAGTTCCCCTTTGGTCTGCCGCAGATTTTTACGGGTCTGAAGATTGGCGCCCTATCGGTTATGGCCGGCGCAATCACCGCGGAATTCCTCGGTGGCGGCAAGGGTTTTGGCGAACTGATCCGTGTGGCTGCATCGCAGCTTGATACGGCACGCGTCTTTGCCCTGATCATCTATCTCAGCCTCGTCGGGCTATCGATGTACGCCATCGTCATGTTCACCGAGAAGCGCGTTGTCTTCTGGCAGAACCGTCGCGGAAACGACTGATAAATAAGGTTTTCTATGTCTAATCGTCTCTTTGCTGACCCGTCTTTCCCGGCAGTTCCAGTTGTCGGAACCGACGATCTCTATCCGGTTCACCGTATCTTTTGCGTGGGTCGCAACTATGCTGACCACGCCAAGGAAATGGGTGTTGAGGTCGATCGCGAGACCCCATTTTATTTCCTCAAGAACCCACTGGCTTTGACGGCCAATGGCTCGTCGATCCCTTATCCGCCGGGCACCGAAAACTACCACTACGAAATGGAATTCGTCGTGGTCATCGGCAAGCCGCTGTTTAAGGCGTCCATCGATGAGGTCAGTGATGCGGTGTTCGGCTACGCCTGTGGCCTCGACATGACCCGCCGCGACCTCCAGCTCGTCGCACGCGCCAAGGGTCGTCCGTGGGATTTCGGCAAGGATTTTGAACAGTCTGCTGTTTTAACCGCGATCACCCCAGCGGCAGAATTTGGTGCGATTGGCGAGCAGTCGATCTGGCTCAAGGTGGACGGCGAAACCCGCCAGGACGCAAAGCTCTCTGATCTGGTCTGGTCGGTTCCAGAGCTGCTCTCGCACCTTTCGCACTACTATCACCTGCAGCCCGGCGACGTGATCTACACGGGCACCCCTGCCGGTGTTGGCGCTATCGTTGCCGGTCAGAGCATCGAAGGTGGCGTTGAAGGCCTTGAGCCCATCAGCCTGAACATTCTCGCCGCTGAATAACGCAAACCGCTCGCGGGCCGACCGGCTCGCACGGCACCACAAGGTTTTTAGCCTCGCCCAACGGCGGGGCTATTTTTATGGCGCGGGCGCTTTTCCACGCTGCGTGATGTTTGTGCGTCAGAAGGTCTCGGCGCGGGGCGCTGTCGGCCGAAAACATGAACTACTCCATCATGTTATCAACAATCATTTCAAAACCAATGGCTTAAATCGTCCAGACCGGGGCTTGGACTCGGCGGCGAATGGCAATAGAGCACGCAAATCTGAGTTCCTAAATCAGGTTTGTATTATGCGTCTCCCCTTCGCACGCTCCCTTACGCTCGCAACTGCCATCGCTTTGATCTCCACCCCGGCTTTCGCCGACCGTAGCTTTACCGATCAGATGGGTCGTGAAGTTGTTGTCGCTGATAAGATTGAGCGCTCGGTCGTGCTCTTCCATCAGGCGCTCGATGTGGTTGCACAGTTGGATGCGACAGCGCAGGTGGCGGGCGTTCTGGTTGATTGGGACAAGCGCCTGAGCCCCGGCTTCCGCAAGATCACGCCCGAGTTCATCGACATCGCCAAGCCGGGCGAACTGCGCGCAGTGAACATGGAAAGCCTGCTGGAGCTGGACCCAGATCTGGTGATCATCCCGCACTTTATGGATGCGGCCGTAATCAAGCAACTTGAAGACGCCAATATCCCAACCATCGCGCTCGCCTTCGCGGACCTGCCGGAAAGCCAATATGGCAAGACCGACCCAGAGCTGGAAGACGAGAAGGCCGCCTACACCGCTGGTGTGACCGGGGCTGTGGAACTGCTCGGTGAGATTTACGGCAAGGAAGACCAGGCCGAAAAGCTCGTAGCGGCGATGGCAAAGGGTCGTGCGATTGCGGATGAACGCACCGCAGGCATCCCTGAAGAAGACCGCACCCGCGTCTATCTCGCCTCGTCCGAAACCAGCACCCGTGGCGCGGGCAAGTATACGGGCCTGATCATTGAACAGGCGGGTGGCTTTAACGTCGCTGGCGAACTGCACGGCAATGCGACCGTGACACTTGAGCAGGTTCTGGCGTGGAACCCGGAAGTGATTATCGTCGAAGAGCGTTCGGTGGAAGCCTATGAGGCGATCACCACCAAGGCCGAATGGGCGGAAATCGACGCGGTCAAGAACGGCAAGGTTTACCTGCTGCCAGAATTCGTTCGTCCGAATGGCCATCCAGCGCCGGAAAGCCTTGGCCTTGGCGAAGCTTATCTCGGCTCGCTGTTCTATCCAGAACTCTACGCCGATCTCGACCTAGAAGCGATGGTTCAGGACTATTACCAGACCTTCTACCGCATCGGTTACGCGCGTGACTAATCGCGACAGCCTTGTGCGCCGGACTTTGTCCGGCGCCGCCTTGCCAATCACCTGCGTTTGCATGATTGCGGCGAGCCTTTTCGCCATGAATGCAGGCCGCTACGGCATTGATCCTGTTACTGTTATCAAAGTGATCCTGTCGCGTTTCATCGACATTCCCGTCGATTGGAATGCGCGCGTTGAAACGGTCATTTTCAATATCCGTCTGCCGCGCATTGGCGTGGCCTTGCTGGTTGGCGCGTGTCTGGCGTCGAGCGGCGTGAGCTTCCAAGGCGTCTTCCGCAATCCGCTGGTCAGTCCCTTCTTGCTCGGCGTTTCCGCCGGTGCCGGTTTTGGTGCGGCTGTCGCGATTTTGCAGGGCGGCGGCACGCTCACCATTCAGCTTTATGCCTTTGCCTTTGGCGGTCTGGCAGTGATAGCGGCTGTGCTTCTGGCGCGGCTTTATAAGAATTCCAACACACTGGTGTTGATCCTCTCCGGCACGATTACGAGCTCGGTTTTCACCGCCCTCCTCGGCCTTCTGAAATACACGGCGGATACCGAGAACAAGCTGCCGGTGATCGAATATTGGCTGCTCGGCTCGCTCTCCGCGGCTGGCACGGATGCGTTCATCAATATCGCTGTGGTGGCGATCCCGGCGATGGTGCTGGTCTATCTGCTGCGCTGGCGACTGAACCTGCTCACCTCTGGCGATGAACAGGCGCAGCTGCTTGGCGTGAACGTCAAGCGCGAGCGCATTTTGCACATCACGCTTGGCACCCTGCTCTGTGCGGCCGCAGTTTCGACCTGCGGGATCGTCGGTTGGGTTGGGCTGGTGGCCCCGCATCTGGCGCGCATGATTGTCGGCCCCGACCACGTCAAACTCATTCCGATGTCCATGGCCCTTGGCGCGACGTTCTTGCTGATCGTCGACACGCTCGCCCGCACCCTCGTCATGGCGGAAATTCCGCTAGGCATCGTCACCGCCCTCGTCGGCGCGCCGTTCTTTGCCGTCCTGCTTGCACGTAGCGGAAAGGGTTGGTCATGACCGCCCTTGGCCTCAGCAAAGTCGCCACCGGCTATGGCAAGAACGTGCTGGTCCGCGACCTCAATTGCGAACTCGCAAAAGGCGACGTTCTCAATATTCTCGGGCCCAATGGCGTTGGCAAAACGACGCTGCTGCGTGCGATCACCGGGCTCTCCAACCCCATCAGCGGCACCGTGACACTTCTCGGCAAGCCGCTGAAAGACATGAGCATTCGCGATCGCGCCAAAGCCATTGCCTTGGTTTCGCAGAGCGAGAACATGACCTTTGCGCTGACTGTGCGCGAAACCGTTCTTACCGGGCGCGCACCGCATCTGGGGCTGTTTGAACGTCCGGGCAAGAAGGACGAGGAAATAGCCTCGGCGGTGCTCGAGGTGATGGGTGTTGCCGACCTCGCCGATCGTGAACTGCCCTCGCTCTCGGGCGGTCAACGCCAGATGGTGCGCATTGCCCGGGCGCTGGCGCAACAATCGCAGGTCGTGGTGCTCGACGAGCCGACGTCTCATCTCGATATTGCCAATCAGATGCAGGTGATCGCGGCAATCCAGCGCCTGCGCGAGCGTGGCAATACCGTCATCGTCACCACCCATGATCCAGAGCATGCCTTAGTCTGCGGCGGGCAAGTCTTGGTGCTGTCCAAAACACGCGGACCGGTTTTCGGCCCGGTGGGTACGACCCTCACCGAGCAGTTGCTTGAAGACACGTTCTCAGTGCCGGTTTCGAAATCCGTCACTGCCGATGGCGACGTTCTGATCGCGCCTAAATACACTCAAATTCTACGAGAGCTTTCACAATGACCAAAGCGCCAGTGGTCCTCCTGCACAATGGAGACGGAGGCGTTGCCTCCAGCTTTGAGCCAAGCGTTGGGGCCGGTGATCTGCGCTGGCTACGCCAGTCCGATGTTACAGCGGATGATCTCGCCGACGCCAAAGGTCTGATCCTGCCGCTCGCGGTTGATCAGATTGCCCTTATGGAAATCAAGCCTGCGCTAGAAGCGCTGCTGGATCGTGGCGGCCGCATCGCCATCATGTGCCACATGCTGCGCCCCTTCATCGATGGTCCGGGAATTTTCGTGCCGATGGAAAAGCCGAAGCGTCCAGACTTCAATCTCTTCCGCCTGCGCGAGCACGCCATCTTTGCTGACGTGCCCACGGAAGCGCTTGAGTCCAATAAGGGCGTGGTGGGCTTTTATGGGCGCGGCCACAATCCCATGCCGGAAGGGGCAGAAGCCATTCAGGTTTTTGGGGAACGACAGGTTCCGGTCGACTGGATTTGGGAGCGTCCAAAGGGGGGCGTGGTGTTTAACCACTCCGGCAATGACCTTTGGGTTGTGGGCAACCAGCCCGATGCGCGCAAGGCAATGGCACCCAAGCTCGTGGCTTGGTGTAAGGGAGAGATGTAATGGGCGTTGCGTTTGTAAACTCTGGCGCATGCTTCCAGCTCGAATGCCTCGAAGGCCCGCGCTTTCGCGAGTATTTTGACCTGGCGTTGCGCCCAGAAGAGCTCTCCGCCGCAGCGCTTGAAGGGCATGATGTGCTCATCATTCCGTGCCACACGCCGGTGCATCGCATCTTGGCCAAGCAGCAGGTTCTACTCGATTTTCTGGAGCGTGGCGGGACGCTGTTCGCCAGTGGCCGCAGCAAGAATGAGCAGTGGCTGCCGAATGTCAGCTTTGACCCCTGCCCGACCAATTTTTGGTGGTGGCTGACGCCGGGTGAAACGCTCGGGACAGAAATCGCCAAGCCTGAGCATAGCCTCTTCCAATACATCGACCACAAGGCGATCACCTGGCATCTGCACGGCTTCTATAATGTGCCGGAAGGCGCTGAAGTGTTGGCGACTGGGCCTGACAATCGGCCGATCCTTTACATCGACGATGTGACGACCAAGGGGCGCATGATCATCACGAGCCTTGATCCATTCTCGCATCACGGCCGCCACTTCATGCCGTCGGCCACACGATTCTTGGATGGTCTGCTTCCCTGGCTGCGGACGAAAGACGCGATCCGTCCCCGCTAAGGCCTAAACCACCCCGATTGAGCGGCGCATTCTGCGCTGACCCGAGTCAGTTTGGGCGCTGTGACATTCCTGTGATGTCGTAGCGCCCAAGTTTCTTTGGGTTTACGTCTTCACCAAAAAAGCCATGCGCACCAAAGAGGTGGCGCGAAAAACGCCCAGAAACACGCCCCGACCCCCGACGAAAATACTTTCTTGTCAGTAGAAAGAAAGTGTGAAAGATATTTCCGATCTGTGGGGGAATTGGGCTGTGAAAAGCACGTCCGGGAAATTGCTGACTATGCTGCGCGATGGCGGTGCACAGTCACGTGCTGATCTGGCAAGGGGTATCGGTGTTTCCGCATCGGTGCTGACCAAGCTGGCGGCCGCATCCATTTCCCGCGGTCTGGTTTTAGAAGCCGACACGACAGCGCCTAGCCCAATGGGCCGTCCCCCATCCCTGCTCGCGTTCAACCCCAGTGGCGCTTACGTCATTGGCGCCAATATTGGCTATGGACGCATTAGCGTTGCTTTGGTGGACTCTGCCCTGACCGTGCAGCAGACAGCCAGCGCCAACTTCGATCAGACGAAGACGACAGTCGACGACATGATTGATTTGGTGAGCAAAATTTCCAATAGGCTCATCGAAGACAGCCAGCTGCCGCGCACCAGAATAGCCGGTGTTGGCGTGGGCGTTCCCGGTAAGGTCGACGCGGCCAAGCGCTCAAATCTTTATTCGAAACTAGAACGCTCTGGGCAAGCGGTGCCCTTCGCGGACCGCATCGAACAGAGACTGGCTTTGCCCGTCGTGCTCGAACACAACGCCTCGGCCATTGCCCTGGCGGAAGCCATCTATGGCGCTGGGGCGGGCAATGCTTCGGTTTTGCATATCTATATGCGGTCCGGTCTTGGCGCGGGCCTTGTGCATTTCCGTAATGGCGAAGCCAATTCGCCCGGCCCAATCGAAATCGGCCACGTGGTGGTCGAGCCTCACGGCCTGAGCTGTGTGTGTGGCACGCGTGGTTGTCTCGAAGCCCGCTTCTCTGAACCGGCACTGTTGTCAGCTCTACAACTCGATCACGTTCCCGAAGAGGGATTGATCGCGGCTGCACGCGCCAATGCTGAGGTTTGGGCCCTGCCCTACGAGCAATTCGTACAGACCCTTGCCACATCCATCACCCTGCTTGGCCCCGATCTGATTTTGCTCGGTGGTCATTTGGGCGAGGCACCACAAGAATTCATCGATCAGCTCAAATCTGATCTCACCCCACGTCTGATGCGCCAGTTTGAAGGCGTTCGGATCGAACGTGCTCACTTAGTGCCCGATGCTGGCGCCCTTGGGGCTGCCTGTGTCGCGCTCGAGAAATATGTCTTTGAAGGATAGTTCAATGGGAGATACCGAAGCTGCGCCTCCAGCGCGTAAATCAGGCTTCACCGTGGACAGATCAGCTGTGATGCTGACCACGCTGTCTATCTCTGGTGGTCTGGCTCTCTGGTGGATTGCTACGTCGCTGACCACCACCCCTTTGCCCGGCCCCGTAGAAGTACTCGAACGGTTCATTCGCTCGTTTAGCTCTGGCCAGTGGTGGGTGGACGTGCGCGCGTCGCTGACACGCGTTCTCACCGGCTTTGCCCTTGGCGTACTCCTTGCGATCCCAGTCGGGTTCTTGATGGGGTGGTACAAGGTTGCGCGTGGTCTGATCGATCCTTGGATCCAGTTCTTCCGCGTGATCCCACCACTGGCGATCATTCCGCTCGCTATCGTGACCATGGGCATCGACGAAACCCCAAAGATCTTCGTGATCTTCCTGGCCTCGTTCCTGTCGTCGGTTGTTGCCGCGTATCAGGGCGTGATCAGCGTCGATAAGACCTTTATCAACGCGGCCCGCGTTCTGGGTGCGTCGGACTGGGTCATCTTCACACGCGTGGTTATCCCAGCATCGACACCGTTCATTCTGGTTGGTTTCCGTATTGGCCTCGGCTCCGCTTGGGCAACCGTTGTGGCCGCAGAACTGATTGCAGCGCAGGCGGGCCTCGGCTTCCGCATGCAGCAGGGCCAGCTCTACTACGATCTGCCGGTCATCTTCGTATCGCTGATTTCTATCGGCGTATTGGGCCTGATCATGGATCGCGTCGTCAGCTTCACCGAGCGCAAGCTGACCGTCTGGCAGGAAAGAATCTAAGCATGTCGAACACGCAAGACGTCAAAATCCGTTTTGAGAATGTTGGCCGTGAATTTGGCACCGATAAGGGCAATTTCACCGCGCTGCAGAATCTCAATCTCGATGTTTACGATGGCGAGTTCATCACCGTTGTAGGGCCTTCCGGTTGCGGCAAGTCCACAGCCATGAACATTGTGGCCGGCCTGCTCGATGTCACGAGCGGCCAGTGCCTCGTTGACGGTGAACCCGTCAACGGTCCGGGCCCCGACCGTGGTGTGATCTTCCAGCAATACGCGCTGTTCCCATGGCTGACCGTTCGCGAGAACGTTGAGTTTGGCCTCAAGCTCAAGGGCATCGACAAGGCAGAGCGCCGTCGCATTGCGGACCACTATATCGGTCTCGTGGGCCTCAGCGACTTCGCCGATGCGCTGCCCAAGATGCTCTCGGGCGGCATGAAGCAGCGCTGCGCGATTGCTCGTGCCTATGCGGTGAACCCAAAGGTTCTGCTGATGGATGAGCCTTTCGGCGCGCTCGATGCGCTGACCCGCGTCCGTATGCAGGATCAGTTGCTCGACACCTGGTCTAAAGAACGCCGCACGGTGATGTTTATTACCCACGACGTTGACGAGGCTGTCTATCTCGCCAATCGCGTAATCGTCATGGCCGCCCGCCCGGGCCGCCTGCAGGAGGTCATCAATGTTGATCTCCCCTACCCGCGCAATGACGAACTGCGTCTGTCGCCAGAATTTGCGGAAATCCGCAATAAGGTTTGGCACGCTGTTTACTCGCAGCCAAGCCATTCATAAGAAAACTCAAGGGAGAGTGATGATATGAAAAAGCGTAGCTTTATCAAGTTGATGGCAGGGATTGCCCTGACCAGCGTTTGCCTCGTGCCCGTTTCGGCGCAGGACCTGACCCCAATCCGCATGGGCTATATCGCTGACTACTTCGGCAGCAGTGTTGCAGCAATTGCGACCAAGCAGGACCTGTGGACCAAGCATGGTCTTAAGGCTGATCTGAGCGTCTTCACCAACGGCCCGATCCAGGTTCAGGCTCTTGGCGCCGGTTCGCTTGACTTTGCTTACATCGGACCAGGCGCTCTGTGGCTTCCTGCTTCCGGTCAGGCCAAGGTTATCGCGATCAACGCGCTCGGCTCGACCGACCGCGTTATTGCCCAGCCAGGCATTGAGTCGATGGAAGACCTTCGCGGCAAGCGCGTTGCTATTCCTGAAGGCACTTCGGGCGACATGCTGATGCGCCTCGCGCTTGAAGAAGCAGGCATGACCCTTGCTGACATCGAGCCGATCATGATGGACCCAAGCACCATCGTGACCGCATTTGCTTCCGGTCAGGTCGATGCAGCGGGCATCTGGTACCCATTCGTTGACATCATCCGTCAGCGTATTCCAGAGCTGAAGGAACTGTCGTCTAACGCCGACTTCTTCCCGGCTGTGGCTTTCCCAAGCTCGTTCATCGTCTCCAACACCATGGCTGAAGACGGCGACACCATTCGCAAGGTCAATGCGGTAATCAAGGAAGCCATCGACTTCCGCCGTGACAACCTCGACGAGTCCGTCACCATCACCGCCGATTTCCTTGGCGTTCCAGTTGAGCCATTGCAGGCAGAAGCTTCGCTTGCGACCCAGCCAAACTCGGAAGAGCTGGTTGGCCTGACCATCAATGGTTCGGTCAATTCCTGGCTCGACACCATGGCGCAGCTCTATGTGACCTTCGGCAAGGTTGAGAGCGTTCAGCCAGCGTCTGAATTCTACCTCGGCGATTTCTACGCCAAGTAAGCCCATCGGCTGAAATCCACACGGTCTTCGCTGCCTTCATCGGCAGCGGAGACCCAGACTGTCTCTCTTTTTGGATACTAAGTTGATGACGACAACTCGACCCAATATCGTGTTCATCATGGCCGATGATCATGCTGCAAGCGCAATCTCTTGCTATGGCTCGGGCCTGAATGCCACGCCCCATATTGATCGGCTGGCAGAAGAAGGCATGCGTCTCGACCACTGCTACGTCACCAACTCTATTTGCACCCCAAGCCGCGCCTCGATCCTCACGGGCACGTATAACCACGTGAACGGCGTCACTACGCTGACCACCGACCTCGATAATCGCTTGCCGAATGTGGCGCGTTATCTGCAGGCGTCCGGCTATCAGACCGGCATGTTCGGCAAATGGCACCTCGGCGAGGGCAAGGCTCACCAGCCCACCGGCTTTGATCAATGGTCGGTTCTTCCGGGCCAGGGCGACTATTTCGACCCTGTGATGATCGACAGCAATGGGCCACATGTTGAGCCCGGCTACGCCAGCGACATCATCACCGACAAGACCATCGCGTTTATGGACCAGTGCGATCGCGAACGTCCGTTCTTCGTCATGTGTCACCATAAGGCGCCGCATCGCCCATTCGTGCCGCATCCGCGCTATCGCGAGCTTTACACCGAAGATCTGCCGATCCCAGAAACCTATGACGACGACTATTCCAACCGTGCTTCAGCGGCGGAACTGGCGCGTATGCGGGTTCGTCAGGACATGACCTACGAAGACTTGGGGCTGGTACAGCCTGAGGGCGGCGACGAAGTCGGCAGCGCTATTCGCAGCGAAAACGGCGCGATCAGCCGCAATGTTCCCGATCTGGAAGACGTGTACGGCCTCGTGCTGATCTGCAAGGACACTGGCACCAATTTCACCTTCAAGACCAAGCGTGAACTCGATGTGTTCAAGTATCAGCGCTACATCAAGCGCTATCTGCGCACCGTCGCGGGCATTGACGACAATGTTGGGCGCCTCCTCGACTATCTCGACAGCAATGGTCTGACCGACAACACCATGGTCATCTACACCTCCGACCAAGGCTTCTTCCTCGGTGAGCATGGCTGGTTTGATAAGCGCTTCATGTATGAAGAGTCGCTGCAGATGCCGTTCGTCATCCGTTACCCAGATGGTATCGCGCCACAGTCGGTCACCAAGCGCATCGCATCAAATGTCGATTTTGCTCCGACATTCCTTGATTACGCTGGCGTGCAGATCCCGAACTTCATGCAGGGCGTCAGCATGCGGCCCATCTTGGAAAAGACCGACGATGCGAGCTGGCAGGATCTGGCCTACCATCGCTATTGGATGCACAAGGACTATTACCACAACGCCTTTGCGCACTACGGCATTCGCGATGATCGCTACAAGCTGATCTATTGGTACAATGATGCGCTCGACCAGCCCGGTGCATTCAATGGCGATGAGCCACCTGAATGGGAATTGTTCGACTGCCAGAGCGACCCGAAAGAACTGGTCAATCTTGCCAATGATCCGAAGTATCGTGAGATTTTCCTAGCCATGCTGGAAAAGCTGGATCACAAGATGACGGAAATCGGCGATATCGCAGAACACGATAGTGCCGCTCTCCGCGCACAAAACTAAGATGATCCGTCGCCCATAAAATGAGCCAATGTTGCCGCCCACCATCGCCGAATGCCACTAGCCTGAGCCAGGAGCAGACGACTGTCACCACAGTCTCTGCTGCCGAGGTTTCGGTCGGCGTCGTAGCGATTGCGGGCGGCAAGAGTCTTGTCGGCACCCACACACCGGCCATTGAGCAGGATGGTGAGGGACCGCAAAGAAGTGTCACCCTCGCACCGTATGGGATAAGCCCTACGACGGTGACGAACGCTGAGTTTGAGCGGTTTGTCGCCGCGACAGGCTATATCACTGAAGCCGAGCGGATCGGCTGGTCGCCTGTTTTCGACAGTTCCCGCGAACACCTCGCGCACGCCGCCTCGGTTGGCAATCAATTGCCGTGGTGGAAGATTGTCGAAGGGGCACGCTGGAACCACCCAGAAGGGCCGCAGTCGGATCTGCGGGACCGGGAAGATCATCCCGTCGTGCAAGTCTCGTGGAATGATGCGAACGCTTATGCCCGCTGGGCGGGTGGGCGACTGCCCACCGAGGCGGAGTGGGAACATGCAGCCCGAGGTGGCGCGCATCCACAGCGTTTTCCCTGGGGCGATGCAGAACCAAGCGACACCGATATTCACTGCAATATCTGGCAAGGCAGCTTCCCGCGGCACAATAGTCTTACCGACGGCTATCTGCTGACGGCGCCCGCAAAGAGCTTCGAACCCAATAGTTTGGGGCTCTACAACATGGCGGGGAATGTTTGGGAGTGGACGCAGGACGCGTTCAAAATTCGCTCTCTGAGCAAGTCGGCCAAGCTTCGAAATGCTAGGGCCGCGCAGCATAAAGAGAAAGTACTCAAAGGAGGTTCGTTCCTTTGTCACATCTCCTATTGCTACCGCTATCGGATTGCGGCACGTATGGCCATGTCGCCGGATAGTGCGGGATCAAATGCAGGCTTCCGCCTTGCATTTTCGAGCCGTACGTGATGTCCAACACACCTCGCATGTTTATCGCTCTTGAGTGGTTAGCTTCGGCGCTTTAAGCGCCTGTTTTTAATATCGTCCCCGGTGCGCAATGCCCATCTATCTGCCTATCGCTGAACTCTCCGTCGATCTGTTTTTCCTGATCGGTATCGGTGCCGCGATCGGCTTCATTTCGGGTCTGTTTGGTGTTGGCGGCGGCTTTCTGATGACGCCGCTGCTGCTGTTTTCCGGCGTGCCCGCCGCAGTTGCCGTTGCTTCGGTTACAGCGCAGGTCGCCGCCTCCTCAACGTCCGGGGCGATTTCCTATTTCCGCAAGGGCGGGATCGACTTCAAGCTTGCCGCCTATCTCGTTGGCGGAGGCGTTGGCGGATCTATCGCCGCCATTGGTGTTCTGGCTCTGCTGCGCCAATGGGGTCAGGTCGATTTCTTCATTGCTATTAGCTATGTGGTACTTCTCGGCTTTGTCGGCTCATCCATGCTGTTTGAAAGTGTTCGCTCGATCATCCGCGCGCGCCGCAAGGACTATGTGCCGACGCCGAAGCCACAGGGCTCGTCCTGGTTGCAGCGCCTACCGTTGCGCACACAATTCCCACGCTCAAAGCTCTATATTTCTGTCATTCCGGTGATCGGCATCGGCTTTTGCGTCGGCATTTTGGGAGCGCTGCTCGGTCTGGGCGGCGGCTTTATCCTTGTCCCTGCCCTCGTCTACCTCCTGCGCGTTCCGGGCAATGTGGTCATTGGCACCTCGCTCGTCCACCTGCTGGTAGTCATGCTCGTCACCTGCGTGCTGCAGGCTGTGACCAATCAATCTGTCGATATTCTCCTCGCCTTCTGCCTGATGGTCGGCAGCGTGGTTGGCGCGCAATTTGGCGCCTCCGCTGGTCAGACGATCAAGGGTGAGCAATTGCGGGCGCTGTTGGCTCTGCTGATTTTGCTGATCGCGACGCGATTCGGCTTTTCGCTGTTCACCATGCCAGCCGACCCGTTCACCGTCACAACCATTGGCTTTGGAGAAACACTGTGATGTTCTCCCGCCTCCGCACAGCCATCGCCGCCACACTGCTGATTATCGTTGCCGCCGCGACGCCCGTTGCAGCGCAGGGCCTGGTTCTGGCCAATTCGGACCCCGTGGTTGCGGTCCACTCCAATTTTGCAGGCCAGAGTTTTACCCTCTTTGGCGCCATCGACCCGACTGCGCACAATCTGCCCGCTGACACTAGCTATGACGTGGTGATGGTGATCAAAGGCCCACCGCATGACCAACGTGTCAGCATGAAGGGGCGCGAGCTTGGCGTGGTGCTGACCACCGACATGACGATGTATAAGGGCGTCCCAAGCTATTACGCCATTTTGTCTAATCGGCCGCTCAACGTCATCCTGCCGGAAGGCTTGGATGAGCGGCCGGACTTCAGTCTGCTGCGCGTCGTAGAAGCCTCCCACCTGTCGGGACCACAGGAGCTCAACAGCGAGTTTGTGCGCATCAAAACCAAGGGCGGCACCTATAGCGAAAACGCCATGGGCGTGGTGTTTCTGTCTCGGACCGGCTTTGCCGCGCGCATCTCCCTGCCCTCACATGTCTCCAACGGGCTCTATATTGCGCAGGCTTATCTCTACGCCAATGGCGAGCTGATAACGGAAGCCACCACGCGATTTGCGGTTCGCACCGAAGGGTTCGAGCGCATGCTGGTGGATAGCGCGCGCAATCATTCCCTGCTCTATGGCCTCGCCGCAGCATTCCTCGCTCTGTTCACTGGCTGGCTCGGCGGCGTCGTCTTCCGGCGCTAACCGAGGCTTCTTTTAGGATCGCCGAGTTAGCTCTCATAGAAAAATGCTGCGCGCTGGCCACAAGACAGCGCGCAGATGACCGCGTGCGCGCCCGGCGGCCGACTTGCGTGCTAAAGCGTTGCGCGGATTACGCAGCACCCCTTTCTACTAATATATTAGAGCCGTCTGAAATGTGCATTTCTTCGGCACTTTTGTGTACCGACAGACAGGCTGTCTAGAGCTAAACTGCTGGCGTTTGGCGCGCTGTGACGCTGACAAAAACCAGATATCCGCGCTTCTGCGAGGAGCAGAGCATCCAGCAAATCAACGCGTCTCCCCCATAGACACCTATGGAGAATGCCAATACCATCAGATGGTTGTAGGGGGATTTTCGCTTCCCACCCGGTGTGGCGAGGCGTGTTGTCCCTAGAATTTAAGTCATTTCGACGTTCCGAATTCATTAGCATTACTAGAATCCCGGAGACCTCATGCTCAAATTACTCAGCCTGACCTGCTGCGCTGCTGTATTAGCCAGCTCATCCATTGCCCTTGCTCAGGACGCCGCGCCAAAGCCGGAGGACCTTCCCTTCGCTGCCGGCATGCCTGTGGGCATTGTGGACAGGGAGGGCGCGCACACTCCGGCCTCTGATAATGTGAAGGTCTTTGGCGCCATCGTCAGTGCAGAGAGCTGCTCTTACGACGAGACGAGAAACTTGGTTATTGCGGTGAACCGTGGTGCACCACAGAACCGCTTCCCGAATGATGGTTTCGTCTCGCTCATCAATCACGATGGGTCCGTCCACACCCCGCGCTGGATCGGCGCCAACCGCAACGGCCTCACTCTCAATGAGCCGTTCGGCAGCGACATCCATGAGGGCATCCTCTATCTCGCTGACAGCGATGGCGGCACTGCAGAGGACGATCCGCGCACAGCCGTGATCCGCAAGTTTGACATTGCCACCGGCGCGCCGGTCGGCGAAGTGCCTGTGGCTGGTGTCGCTTGGCTCAATGACATTGAAGTGGCCAGTGACGGTACGATCTACGGCTCTGACACAGGCATGGGCCCTGCGGGTACACCACAGCGCATTTTCAAGGTCACGCCAGATGGTGAAACCAGCGTATTCCTCGAAGGCGCGCCACTGGCTCTGCCCAATGGTGTTGGTATCGACAATGACGGAAACATCGTGATCGCCAACATGGGTGATGACGCCGTTCTGACCTTCTCCGTCGATGGCGAATTGCTCAACACAGAAAAAGCCGCGCAACCAGGCAGCGATGGCCTCGTCATCATGGCTGACGGCACCAAATATGTGAGCAGCGTCATGCAAGGCGGGATCTCGAAGATGGTGCCGGGCGCTGAAGCTGAGCTGATCGCAACCAGCATCCCGAGCGCAGCCTCCATGTGCTACGATGCTGAAGCCAATCAGCTGGTTGTTCCGCTCAACAACAACAACGGCTTGGCATTCGTGCCATTGAGCTAACACCGAGCTTTGCGGTGTTCAAAACTGAGCGCCGCAGTGGTGCAGCGCTCAGCAATGGACCAAGACTTCATCGGTTAAAAGAAAAGGCGGCCTCAGGAGCCGCCTTTTCCATTTTGCTTATTCTGCTGGCTGCAAGGCAGCTGGCTTTTCAGAAGCGGGTGGTGTTGCCACGGCTTCACCAGACAGCGCCCTATTCATCTGCTCAACGTCCAGCTCGCCTTCCCAACGGGCCACGACCAGACAAGCAACGGCATTGCCGGTAAGGTTGGTCAGTGCGCGGCATTCGGACATGAAGCGGTCGATGCCGAGGATCAGAGCCATGCCTGCGATTGGCACGGATGGAATAACCGAGAGGGTTGCCGCCAGGGTAATGAAGCCCGCGCCAGTGATGCCTGCAGCGCCCTTCGAGCTCAGCATCGCCACCAGCAGCAGGATGATCTGATCCCACAGCGAGAGCTCGATGCCAGTGGCCTGCGCGATGAACAGCGCCGCCATGGTCATGTAGATATTGGTGCCGTCGAGGTTGAAGGAGTAGCCAGTCGGGATCACCAGACCCACAACCGACTTCTTCGCACCGGCGTCTTCCATCTTCTGCATCAGAGTTGGGAGAGCAGCTTCGGAGGAAGAGGTGCCGAGAACGAGCAGAAGCTCATCCTTAATGTAGCGGATGAGGGCGAAAATGGAGAAGCCATTGTACTTCGCCACTGCGCCGAGGATGACCACGACGAAGAGGAAAGAGGTCAGGTAGAAGGTGCCGACAAGCAGCGCCAGATTGGCGATGGAGCCAATGCCATAGCGACCGATGGTGAAGGCCATAGCGCCGAAGGCACCGATTGGAGCGGCCTTCATCAGGATCGAAACGATCTTGAAGATTGGTGCAGTCAGCGTCTGGAACAGGTCCAGCACCGGCTTGCCACGTTCGCCAACGGCGGCGAGAGCGACACCGAACAGGATGGCGACGAACAGAACCTGCAGTATGTTGCCGTCAGCGAAGGCGCTGACCATGGTGTCGGGGATGATGCCCATCAGGAAGCCTGTGATGGTGCTATCATGCGCCTTGTCCGCATAGCCCTGCACTGCAGCCTGATCGAGCGTTGCTGGATCGATGTTGAGGCCAGCGCCGGGCTGAACCAAATTGGCAACGATAAGGCCAACGATCAGCGCCAGGGTCGAGAAGGTGAGGAAGTAGATCATCGCCTTACCAACGACCTTACCAACCTTGCTCAGATCGCTCATGCCAGCAATGCCTGTGGCAACGGTGAGGAAGATCACCGGCGCAATGATCATCTTCACCAGTTTGATGAAGGCATCGCCGAGAGGCTTCATTTCTGTGCCGATGGCTGGCCAGAAGTGGCCGAGCAAAATACCGACAACGATTGCGAAGATCACCTGCACATAGAGGTGCTTGTAGAGAGGTATCTTTGGGGCAGAAGAGTCTGCCATTGAATGGGGCATCATGGTCTCACTCCCGTAGGGGGGCCGCAGTTGCGCGGCTCGTTGTGCTCCCACTCCTTTCGCAACTAGTGTGCCAGTTACCGACTTCACCCCTATCTGTCTGATAAACCGTCACAAAACTTCCAAAGAACTGCCACATTATGCGAGTTTGTGCGTAAATCCACACATCGTGAATTGCAGTTTGTGCGAAAATCCGCACAAGGATGCGCATGGATTTTTCTCTCAAACGCATAGTCCGCGGCCCGCTTTTGCAATGGGCATTTTTGGGCGCTGTTCTGCTGGCCCTCGGCGGAGTGGCGCTGACTGTTGGCGCCTATGTTGGTGAGGCGGAAGCGGACGCCGAGGTGCTCGAGCGTGGAGACGCAACCACACAATTGCAGGTGTCGGCGCTGCTCGCAGAACTCGATAAGCAGCGCGCGGTCCGCTTTCTGGTGGCCCGGGACGCCGACGTCATCGCGACCCTCAACGACGGTCAGCCATTTGCCGTCGCGGGGCTAAACCAGAAGCTGAGAACGCTCGCTGAAGGCGCTGGGGCGAGTGTGATTTATGTGATCAATGTCGCAGGTGACACCATTGCGGCGAGCAATTTCGACACTGACGAGAGCTTTGTCGGGAACAACTACCAGTATCGCGCCTATTTCCGCGATGCGATGTCGGGCGGCACGGGCCAGCTTTTCGCCATGGGAGCGACCAGCCGTGTTCCCGGGCTTTATGTGTCCGAGCGCATTGAGGGACCCGATGGCACGCTGGGCGTGGCCGTTGTCAAAATTGACTTTAGATTGCTCGAGACCCTCTGGGCACCGGGGAATGCTGCCACTTACGTGACAGATGCCAGAGACGTCGTGCTGCTCTCAAGTGTGCCGAACTGGCAGTTTTACGCCGCCGAGACGAAGAGCGCGGCTGAAGTGGCGGCACTGCGACAAAGCTTGCAATATCTCTCTGCGCCTTTGCGGCCGCTGCCCATTGCGTCTCATGAAGGGCGCACGGATGTCGTTGAGGCCCTCATTCCACCCCACGAAACGCCGCATCAGTTTGCGCGGGTGCAGATTGCGGTCCCGACAACGGATTGGCAGCTCTCCGCACTCTTCCCAGTAGAAGCGGAGCGGGCCGCGGCGATCACCACCACGCGCTCCAATGCCTTACTGGTCTTGGCTGCTGGGGCAGCTTTGGCCGCTCTGGCCCTGGCTTTGCTGCAACGGTCGGACCGGGTCAGACGGCGCATGGCCGACCAGCACCACGCATTGGAGCTTGCCGTCGAGACGCGCACCGCCGATTTGGCCGCGACCAACCACGCTCTGGTGGAAGTGATCAACGAGCGCGACGCGGCCGAGTTGAACGCGGCGCGGTTGAGGGACGAACTTACCCAAGCCAATCGCCTCGCATCACTGGGGCAAATTGCGGCCGGTGTGGCGCATGAAATCAACCAGCCATTGGGTGCCATCCGCGCCTATGCGGACAATGGGCAGGTCTTTCTGCAGCGCAGCGCCAATGCCGAAGCGATGGAGAATTTTGGGGCGATTTCGCGCCTCACGGACCGCATTACCAAGATTACCGAACACCTTCGCGATTTTTCACGGAAGGGTGGACGGAACGCGGTGATGATGGATCTGCGCAGTGCCGTGGACGCGGCGCTGAGCCTATTGGGCGCGAACATTCGGCACCAGAATGTGCGGATCTGCTACACGCGGCCGCAGACAGATGTGCCGATTTTTGCAGATGAAACCGGGGTCGAACAGATCATCGTCAACCTCATCCAGAACGCCCTAGAGGCTCTGGAGGGGCGAACGAACAAAGCCATATCCATCGCCTTTTCAAGTGAGCCCGGAAGCGTAAGCCTGAGGGTGACGGACAACGGACCTGGGGTTTCGCCGGACATGGCAGAACGCATGTTCACCCCGTTTTCGACCAGCAAGGCGAAGGGGCTCGGACTTGGGCTCGTGATCAGCCAAGACCTTGCACAGAGCTTTGGCGCGAGCCTGCTTTTGGAACCAAACACAGCATCCGGCGCGAGCTTTGTGCTCCGTTTTCCGAGACCGACCCCATGACCAAAACCATCGCCCTGATTGATGATGATGCCGATTTTCGCACGGCAACAGCGCAAAGCCTGACGCTGGCTGGCTTTGACGTTTTGCAGTTCGGGTCGGCGGAAGACGCCCTCAAGCAGATCGACAGCCAGTTCGCGGGTGTGGTGGTCAGCGACATTCGCATGCCGAAGATGAGCGGGTTTGATCTGTTCACCCAAATTGGCGCTATCGACGCCGCTCTGCCGGTGATCCTCATCACAGGGCATGGCGACATCGATATGGCTGTGCGCGCGGTGCAGGCCGGGGCTTACGATTTCATCGCCAAGCCCATGCCACCGCAGAGACTCATTCTCACTGTCGAAAATGCCCTCGAAAAACGCCGCCTGACGCTTGAAAATCGTCGCCTAAAGACCGCGCTGGTTGAGACCGAGGATAGCCTGCCTCTGCTGGGGCAAACGCCGGTGATGGAACGCTTGCGTCGGACGCTCAAGCAAATCGCTAACGCCGATGTCGACGTGCTGATTTTGGGCGAAACCGGTTCTGGCAAAGAGGTCGTGGCCAGCGCCCTGCACCAGTGGAGCCGCAGATCGGTCAACGAATTCGTGCCCATTAACTGCGGCGCACTGCCTGAGAGCGTGATCGAGAGCGAGCTTTTTGGCCACGAGATCGGCGCTTTTACCGGCGCTGCCAAGCAACGTATTGGCCGGCTCGAACACTCATCTGGCGGCACGCTTTTCCTCGACGAACTCGAAAGCATGCCTCTGGCGACACAAGTGAAGTTTCTGCGCGTTTTAGAGGTGCGCCGGATCAGCCCGCTTGGCACCAATAAAATCCGCGACCTCGATTTGCGCGTCGTCGCGGCATCGAAAGTGGACTTGGCTGAAGCCTCGCGACGCGGTGAGTTCCGCGAAGACCTGTTCTATCGCCTCAATGTGGTGAGCGTTTCCATTCCCCCACTGCGTGAACGCAGAGACGACATTCCGCTGCTCTTTACGCACTTCCTCAATCGGGCGGCGAAGCGGTTCAAGGTTGAAGCCCCGGAGGTCGACAGCGTGCTCTACGATTTCCTGATGATGCACGACTGGCCGGGCAATGTGCGCGAATTGGGCCATTTCGCTGAGCGGTTTGTGCTCGGTCTAGAAGAAGATCAACCGGCTCAGCCTGAAGCCGCCGCCCGGCTGCCCCTGCCCGAGCGTTTGGCGCGAACCGAAGCCGAGATCTTACGCCAAACCATCAAGATGCACTCAGGCGATGTGGCTGCCTGTCTGGCCGATCTCGGTATCCCGCGAAAGACCTTTTACGACAAGCTCAAGCGCCACGGCATTACCCGCGCCGACGTGTGAGACTTAGCCACGACGTCACCGTCCAGCGAAGGAAGCGTCTGCTCTCGCTCAAGAACGTTTCGCACAGCATCAAGACTTAAAGATATAAAGATATCTTTATATGGCTTGACGTTCGAACGAATGTGATCGATAGTACTCAGGCCTAGGTTCTTCAGCCGTTCGCTGTAACGTGTTGAAGCTAAGAGGGAAGTTGGTGCCTCGTTTCGACGAGAAAGCCAATGCTGCCCCCGCAACTGTAAGTGGCGAGCTGACATCCAAAGTGTCACTGGGGTTATCCCTGGGAAGACGGATGGAGGCTTTGACCCACGAGCCAGGAGACCTGCCTGTGGCGAGATAACGTTCACGGGCGGGGTGTCCCAGTGTGCCGTAGCAATGGTCGCTGCGCGGCCAGCCTTGCTATGCGTTCGCGATGCCTTGCCCCCACACTTGGGGCAAACCTGTCCCAAACAGAATTAACCGCCGCCATCCGTGGCGCAGCTTTGCTTCCGTTCCCGCTGTGGGCACGGGCGTGAGGCGGCACCGGTAACGGCCCACGACGGCTTTTGCAAAGCCAGCGCAACAGACAGTTTGGGGCAGATAAGACGATGACCAAAACCATAGAGTTCTCAATCCGCAGCATTGATTTTGACGAAAACTATGTCCCTGCCGACAATACCCGCCTGACGACCAATTTCGCCAATCTGGCACGCGGGGAAACGCGCCAGCAAAATCTGCGCAACGCGCTGAGCATGATCAACAACCGCTTCAACAGCCTAATCCATTGGGACAATGAGAGTGGTGACCGATACGCTGTCCGGCTCAAGATCATTTCCATCGATCTCAACATAGCCGACCAGAGCACCAAGACGGCGTTTCCGCTGATCGAAATGCTCCAAACTGAAATCCACGACACGCTCACCGATGCCCTTATCCCGGGCGTGACCGGCAACAGCCTCTCGTCCTATGTGCGCGACTATGATTTCAGCGTGGTGTTGGCGGCGCATAAGGCCAGCGGCGTAGGCACGAGCGTGCCCGTCGACTTTGGCGACCTGCACGGCGATCTCTTCAAGAGCCTGCTGAACTCAGACGTCTACAAGGCGCACTTCCGTAAACCACCCGTGATTTGCATCAGCGCATCGAGCAGCAAAATCTATGAGCAGACCGGGAATGCGCATCCCGTGCTTGGCGTTGAATATCGTCAAAACGACTTTTCGCTCACCGACAGCTATTTCCTCAAGACCGGCCTCAAGTCGCGCTTCTTCATGCCGCCCAACAGTTCAGCGCCGTTCGCCTTCTACTTCACCGGCGATCTGGCGAATGATTACTCCAACCTCGAACTGGCCAGCACGATTGCCACGATGGAGACCTTCCAGCGCATCTATCGCCCGGAAATCTACAACGCCAATTCAGTCGCCGGTCGTCGCTATCAGCCGAGTTTGAACCATCAGGATTATTCGCTGACCCAAGTGGTCTACGACCGCGAAGAACGCAGCCGACTGGGCGTTGACCAAGGCAAGTTTGCCAAAGAGCAGCTCATCGAGCCCCACCAGCACGCCCTCAGCCATTGGGCGCGCGAAAACGCACATCGCTAAGCCCCAGAAATCGGGACATTCACATGACAAAACTCCTCCCCACCTCGACCGCCGGCAGCTTGCCGAAACCTTCGTGGCTGGCGCAGCCAGAAACCCTTTGGTCGCCTTGGAAACTGGAAGGCGCAGGCCTTTTGGAAGGCAAGCAAGACGCTCTGCGGGTGTCGCTGCATGAGCAGCGGCTGGCCGGCCTAGACATTGTTGGCGATGGCGAACAGACCCGCCAGCATTTCGTCACCACTTTCATCGAACACCTTTCGGGCGTTGATTTTGAGAAGCGGGAAACAGTCCGCATTCGCAATCGCTACGACGCCAGTGTCCCCACGGTGGTGAGCGCTGTCAGCCGCGACAAGCCTGTGTTCGTGGAAGACGCCAAATTCTTGCGCCAGCAAACCAAGCAGAAGATCAAATGGGCCCTGCCCGGCCCGATGACCATCATCGATACGCTCTATGACGCCCACTATAAGAGCCGCGAAAAACTCGCCTGGGAGTTTGCGAAAATCCTCAATGAGGAAGCAAGAGAGTTGGAAGCGGCTGGCGTGGACATCATCCAGTTCGACGAGCCAGCGTTCAATGTCTTCTTCGATGAGGTCAATGAATGGGGTGTCGCCGCGCTCGAACGCGCCATTGAAGGGCTCAAGTGCAAGACTGCCGTTCACATCTGCTATGGCTATGGCATCAAGGCCAATACAGATTGGAAAAAGACGCTGGGCCAAGAATGGCGTCAGTATGAGCAGGTGTTCCCAAAGCTGCAGAAGTCAAACATCGATATGGTCTCGCTGGAGTGCCAGAACTCGCACGTGCCGATGGACCTGATCGAGCTTTTGCGCGGCAAAGATGTGATGGTGGGCGCTATCGATGTGGCAAGCACCACAATCGAAACGCCTGAAGAGGTCGCCGACACCCTTCGCAAGGCTTTGCAGTTTGTCGACGCTGACAAGCTTTACCCCTGCACCAATTGCGGCCTCGCGCCACTGTCGCGCGACGTTGCTCGCGGCAAGCTCAGCGCCCTCAGCGCGGGCGCAGCCATCGTTCGCTCAGAGCTCACATCGTAAAACGCTCAGCCTTCGCGTGGCGGCCCACCGCCGCCACGTCCTTGCCGCAGATATCGTCGCGCTGTTTCCAGAACTAGCCCGCCAAATTTCTGTAGACTTAGCGACCCCGCGCGACGACCGCGCGGCGATCGCTGGCCCCCTTTTCACTAAGAGACTGCCATGGGCACGATAGACCTTCGCTCCACCATCGTCGACAAAACCACGTTCCGCAACGGCATGGCACGCCTGGGGTCCGCCGTGAACGTCGTCACCACCGTGTTTGAAGGACAAGACTACGGCTTCACCGCTTCAGCCGTGTGCAGCGTCAGCGATACGCCAGCAACACTGCTGGTGTGCATCAACCGGGCGAGTTCGTGCTTCAAGGCGTTCGAAAATGTCGGCCAATTTTGCGTCAACACCCTATCGCCGGGACAGGAAGATTTCTCGCGTCGTTTCGGTGGCGGCACGCCAATGAGCGAAAGGTTCGCGACTGGCGACTGGCACCGCGGACAGAGTGGAGCGCCGATTTTGGCCAATGCGGCAGTAAGCTTTGAATGCGAATTGGCAAGTTACGTCGACGAAGCAACGCACCGTATCCTATTTGGCCGCGTCATTTCCGTGCGAGAAAATGAGCAGATGGGCACCCTACTCTATTGCAACAGGGAATATCTAAACGGGTGAGGTATGGCGGAGGCATCTAGGCATGGGAGCTGACCAGTTCCCATTATTGGAACCCCCGTTGATGTCGTTTTCTCTGAGGTGGCGTGCACCCGAGAATGGCCCATCCGCCAAGGGCTTTTCCGGGGGTGTGCGCTCAGTAGTGGTCGGATGGCTGTGTCCAGGCTCCGATCGGCATCGAGCCACTTTCGGTCGAGTTTTCTTAGTCAAACTGGCGGAAGCGTTTCACCCCGAAGGCATTAGCCCGGCGATGGTCCTCGACCTGCTTCAAAATGAACGCGATCTGCGCCTCCGCCCATGCAACGTCACGCGTCAACTGATAAGGACATCAGCCAGTGTAGGTCTTGGGGTCGTGATTGGGGAGTAAACTGGTTAGTCGAGCCCCAATCCTTGATCATCGAAAAACCGTACGCTTTCAGCATCCACGTCGAGAGCAAGGCTTTCGCCGCGCTGTAGCGGCCGATCGCCGTCGAGAACGGCAAGCCATGCACTTCCGGTGGGAAGTTCTAAGTTCACCACCGTCTCATTGCCTAACCGCTCCACCAACCCGATCCGACCAACGATCGCACCGGACTGCGCCTGTTTCAGATCGTGTGGCCTAATCCCAAGGGTGAGCTTGTCGCCCGGCTTTAGTCCAACCGTCTCGCGACGAACGGTCAATCGAACGAGATCTTGCCCGCTCACGGTGACACTCGCCCCATCAACTTTTTCAACCGTGACAGGTGTGAAGTTCATCTTTGGCGACCCGATGAATCCAGCCACGAATAGGTTCGCTGGCTTTTTGTACAGCTCGATCGGTGAGCCAACCTGCTGAACAACGCCCCCATCAAGAACAACGATTTTGTCGGCCAAGGTCATCGCCTCAACCTGATCGTGGGTGACGTAAATCATTGTCGCACCAAGATCCTTGTGCAACTTGGCCAACTCCATGCGCATGTCGACCCGCAGCGCAGCATCGAGATTGCTGAGAGGCTCATCGAACAGAAACACTTCTGGCTGACGCACGATCGCCCGGCCTATCGCGACGCGCTGTCGTTGACCACCTGATAGCTGGCTGGGCTTCCGATCGAGCAGATGCTCCATTTGCAGAATGCGGGCCGTTTCACGGATCTTCTTGTCACGTATATCTTTCGGCACACCTGCGAGCTTCAGACCAAAGCCAACATTGTTGTAGACCGTCATGTGCGGATAGAGCGCGTAGGATTGGAATACCATGGCGATACCACGGTCGCGTGGTTCGACGTCGTTGACGACACGATCGCCAATGGCAAGCTCGCCGCCGGTGATTTCCTCTAAGCCCGCGATCATGCGCAGAAGCGTAGATTTCCCGCAGCCGGACGGACCTACAAAGACGACGAACTCACCATGTTCAATGTCCAAATCCACGCCCTTGATAACTTCAAGACCACCATAGCTTTTGCGCAGTTGTGTGAGTTTCAAACTGGACATGGCGTTATCCTTTAACGGCGCCTGCGGTCATCCCGGCAACGATCTGACGATTGAAGAACAAGAAGACCAGAAGGGGTGGAATGGTGATCAGCAGAATATTCGTGAAGAGCAGGTTGAAAGCCGTGTTGAACTGGCTTTGGAAATTGTAGAGGGTCAGCTGCACCGTCGCATTTCCATTGCCCGGCAGGTAGTAAAGCGGGTTGGTGAAGTCGTTGAAGATGCCAACGGACTGCACCACAATATTGGTGACGGTAACGGGCCAGAGCAGCGGCAGGATCACCCGGAAGAACACGTCTAACGGGCGGGCGCCGTCGATGATCGCAGCCTCATCCAGATCGCGAGGGATGGTCGAAACAAAGGCTCGATAGAGCATGATCGAAAACGGCAGATTGTAGGCCACTTCAATCAGGATCATGCCGTGAAGCGTGCCGAAGAGTTTTAGCCCTTGCAGCAACCAAATCGTTGGGACGACTGCGGGTGGGATCATCAACCCAGCAAGAATGAGAAACTCAACGAGGCCGTTCCAACGCGATTTGCGGCGGGCCAAGACGTAACCGACCATAGCCGCGAAAACGACGAGGAGCGTCACGCTCAACACGGTGATGATGGATGAATTGATGAAGGCGGTGATCATCATCCAATTGCGCGTTTTCACCACTTCCATGACATTGTCGAACAAGTGGAAGCCATTGGGCCAAGAGAAGTCGCGCAGCGCGGATTGTTTGCGATCCTTCATTGCCATCAGAATGATAAAAACAAAGGGGATGACAAAAACCACGAAAGTGGCAGCGATAGCGGCTATGCCGCCGATGAGTGGGGCGCGCGATTTCATTCGTGTCCCTGCTTACGATTGAGGAACATGGTGAGCGGCACGACCAGAACGGCGATCAGGATAAAGAGGACCACATTGCCCGCCGTCGAAAGGCCGTAGAAACCGGCTTGGTATTGCTTGTAAATGACTGAGGCGATGGTATCGGAGGCAAAGCCCGGACCGCCTTTGGTCATCGCCCAGATGAGGTCGAAGGTTCTCAATCCGCTGATAAAGCTCAGGGTAATGACCGTCACTGTGGCCGGACGGGATAGCGGCAAAGTCACGTAAAAGAAGTTTTGCAGCTTCGTGCCGCCGTCGATCCGAGCGGCCTCATAGTAGTCGCGCGGAATGGCAACGAGACCTGCGATAAAAATGACCGTGGCAAGACCCACGCCTTTCCAGACATCAACGAGTGCGACGGAGAACAGGGCAAGCTTAGGGTCGACAAGCCAACCTGGGCCTTTAACGCCAAACACGGCCAGGGCCTGATTTATCATGCCCGTTGTTGGGTGCATGAGAACAGTAAAGGTGATGCCAACGCCGACGGTCGACACCAACACCGGGAAGAAGACAATTGAGCGGAGATAGCCACGGGCCACGATCTGGCTGGTCAGTAGGACTGCCAGAAGCATGCCGATGACCACCTTCGAGCCGGAGGTAATGACGGCGTAGACGACCGTGTTGACCAGCCCCTGAACGAGAAAAGGCTCTCTAAAAAACTGGGCGAAATTGTCGAGACCGATGAAGGTGGCATCAAACAAAGTCCAACGTGTCAGGCTGAAATAGAGCGACGCAAAAGTGGGGGCAAGAAAGAAGATCGTATAAATAATAGCAGCAGGCAGCAGGAACCATGCGGGATAAGCCGCCTGCTTTCTGTGCTTGCGCGTGTGCGGTTGAGCGAAAGCCATGCCACCCTCAGCAGAAGAGTGTTCCGGGAGCGACGCCCCCGGAACAGACCTATGGATTACCAGCCAGCGAGGCCGAGCTGGAGCGCCTGCTTACGGACGTCTTCGTCGTAGAGCGCGGCACCATCGGCGGCATTGCGAATGCCCGAACCCACTTCAACCGTGATCTGCTCAAGCGCAGGACCTTTGACCGGCGAGAGGAACTCGAGCGCCGGAGCGTTCTGGCCACCTTCTTGGTAGTAGGGCAGCATGTCAGCGACCGCGGGCGGCACGTCAGCCGGGAGTTCACAGCCGGCAACCATGTATGGGCCAGTTGCGCCGATGGCATCATTGCGCACCGAGCAGCCCTCTGGGCTCACAACGAAAGCAAGGAACGCTTTAGCCAGTTCAGGATTTGCGGCGTTCTTCGAGATGTAGATAGAATCCGGCATCCAGGTGGTCAGACCATTGCTGTCCGCGCTATCACCGGGCTGCGCAAAGAAGCCAACGTCGTTGATATGTTCCGGAACAGTTTCCGCAATAGCACCGATGGCAAAGGTCAGCATTGGGTAATGCGCGCCTTCGCCCGTGGCAATCATGCGAACACCGTCAGTATAGGTGGCGGCACCAAAATCGGCGTTGAGATAGCCAGCTTCATAAACTTCTTGCAGTTTTTCAAAGCCACGCGTCGCTGCGGGACTTGTTGCAAACTTGGCCTTGTTCGCAGTGTAGTTATCCGCAAAGTCCGGTTCGGCGGCCAAAACGTTGAAGAAGTCTGCGAGGACGAAGAGTTGGCTCGACCAAGTATCACCATAGGTCTGGATCACAGCGGTTTTACCAGCGGCCTTGATCTTCTCATTATTGGCCATGAACTCAGCCCAAGTCTTGGGGATTTCGAGGCCAAGTTCAGCGTAAATAGGCTTGTTGTAGAGAATGCCGCCGCCCATAGCGGGAGCGAATGGCGCGCCATAGACCTCACCACCAGCCGACACTACGGACTTAAAACTGTCCTGAACTCCAGCTTGGAACGGCTCATTGGTCAACGGCATCAGGTTTTGCGTCGGGTTAATCGCTTGGAATAGCGAGCCCGAGTTGTAGAAGAACACATCGGCCATAGCGCTCGTTGCAAGGCGGGTCTTGACGATGTTGTCGCCTTCACTGCCACCCGGGCGCACCTCCATATCGATGGTTACGCCGGGGTTCTTTGCCGTAAAGGCCTCAATCCAAGCTTCGGCAGCGGCCAGAGACTGGGGACCGTTGTCGACTAGGAAAGTAAGCGTTCCGGTAGGCTGCGCCTGAACGGCCGTCGCCAACAGGAACATTCCCAGCGTGCTGGCTCCCAACATGGCACCAAGTTTCGTCTTCATTTGGTTTCCTCCTCCCAAGGATCCTTTTTGGACCTTTTTCGATCCGACACGCTTATGGCGTGTTGGCGTTCACTGGCTTCTGCGCAATCACGTCGCGCGAGGGCGGGTCGTAAGTGAAAGTGATGGTGTGCGGACCTGACGATAGTGGAGCCTCCCTGGCCTCTATCCCCTGCCCGTCCAAAATTGCGTCGTGATAGTCGTGCGCTAACACCAGTACTCCTCGGCTCCCCTCAGGAACTTCGATGTCGTATCGCACGCTCGTCCCGTTGATTTCCCATTGGGCCAAGATGCGCCCAGACGGGCTGTCATGATGAGCGCGAACAGGTGACAACTCGGGCAAGATGAGCGGCTCGAAAACGATCGTCTTAAACCCAGGCTCTCGCGCGTCTGGGCGGAAGCCAGCCACGCCTTCCAGCAGCCACTGGCAAACGGACCCATAGGCATAGTGATTGTAGGAGTTCATCTGCGGGTTGTAGATCGACCCATCGGGTTGGATAGCATCCCACCGCTCCCAAATAGTGGTCGCCCCCATCTTCACCTGATAAAGCCAGCCGGGCACGTCCTCTTGCAGGAAAACGTCGCGCGCCAGCGCCCACTCGCCGATCTTGATTAACGCGGGTAGGAGTGCCGGCGTGCCAATGAAGCCGGTTCCAATGCGGCGCTCGCTCCGCAATATGGTGTTACGGAAATACTGTTTTGCCGCCTCGTATTTCGCCTCGGGGATGAGGTCATGAACGATGGCCAGCGCATAGGATGTTTGGTCATCGTAGGCGAGACGGCCTGAGGGCGTGATGAATTCAAGCGCAAAAGCGGCCTTCACCTCGTCAGCTATCTTTCGCATCCGCTGAGCGATGGCATGATCACCGACAAGGTCAGCAATCTGAGAAACCTGAGCTGCTGCAATGTAGAGGTAAATCGTTGCGGCGGCGTCATCGCCGATTGTTGGAAGCGGCTTAGCACTTGGCCCCTTTGGCTGCAGCCAGTCGCCAAAACTAAAGCCCCGAGCGCCCCATTCTCGTGGAGGGCTGACAATCGGGCCATCGCTGATTGACCAGACAAAATCCACCCACTTGACCATCGCGGGGAGAGTTTCAGCCAAAATCTCCGTATCCCCGTAGTGAAGATACATCTGCCACGGAACTTGGTAGATGGCGTCGCCCCAGCCGGTCGATCCGAAGAAGCCCGGATAATGCTCGTCGTTTTGACGGGTTGGATCGGGGCACACATGTGGGATCGCGCCATCAGCGCGCTGATCAGCGACAAGATCACGTATCCACTTGCGGAAGAAGCCTTGTGCATCTGCAAGGTAGCAAGCGGTGCCAGCAAAGACCTGCGCGTCACCGGTCCACCCCAGACGCTCGTCCCGCTGCGGGCAGTCTGTCGGCACTTCGATGAAATTCGCGCGTTGAGACCAAATCGTGTTGAGGAAGAGACGGTCCACCATTGGATTGGACGATGTGAAGCTCGACTTGACCTCAGTGACCGACGACATCGGCACGGAAACGATGTCGAGGACCTTCGCCGCCCCTTCTATCGTTACGCGAGCATAGCGGTAGCCTTGGAAGGTGAAGTATGGGCGATAATGTTCCTCGCCCGACCCTGCCAGTACATATTCGATACGGGCTTCGGCAGTGCGATAGTTGCCGTTGTAGAAATGGCCGTCCTGATCCAGCACCTCACCATGGTCGACGCGGATACGAGCACCGGCCTCACCAGAAACCGTGAACGCGACGTTGCCTCCGGCGTTCTGACCAAAATCGTAGACGGTCGCACCATCTGCCTCGATCCATGATCTGACAACTGCTAGGGGCTCCATTTCCCTGACAGGGGTCGTCTCATGCGCAACCAGGATCGCAGGATCAAACGGCAAGGCGCTTGTCCCTGCGGTCACCTTGGGCACTACCCGCGCGTCAAAAATCTCACCAAAGTATATTCCGGACTTAAGGACAGGCAGCTCACCGCTTTCCCACGTAGCATCGGTGGAGAGAATAACCGCACCGTCCTGCGATAGCTCCGCGATCGCGGCGATCTTGTCGCCCCAAGTGTTGATAATGGGGTACTCACCCCACATGAGCTGCGAGCGGTACCAGCCGTCGCCCAACCAGATCTCGACCCGGTTATCTCCCGGGATAAGCAATTCCGTGACATCGTAAGTTTGGTAGCTCAAGCGCTTGTCATAGACGGTCCAGCCTGGCGTCAGGAGATCTTGGCCGACGCGCTGCCCGTTGATAAAGGCCCGGTAAAGACCCAAGGCACTGATGCGCAACAGCGTCGTGCCACCAGTTGCCGAAACCGAAAATGTCTTAGCGATGAAACTCGCACCTGTACCCACACCTTGGTCACAATCAGGCCGGACCATTTCGGCGGTCCAAATATGGTGATCGGCCTCAGAAATCTGGGCATGCAAATTGGATGCGTGGTCCACGCCTTTTCCTCCCTAAGAACATGTCGCTATAGCGATCTTGTAGAATGTTCTACGTGCATCGTTCTACGAAATTGTAGGTTTGGCAATATGCAATTATAGATAATGTCGCGCGGCACCGGGCTGCCTAGAGCCGTGCGATTTAATCTATGGCATCCAATGCGTTAGGACAGACTGATAATGGCAAAACAGGACACATCGTCTGCTCGTGTGACCATTAAAGACGTTGCTTCGGACGCAGGCGTCTCCGTGGCTGCAGTTTCAAAAGTCCTTCGGGATGCTTATGGCGTCTCAGAAAACTTGCGCACCAAAGTCCGCGCGTCGATGGAAAAGCTGGGGTACAGGCCGCTTGCAGCCGCACGCGGGATGAGAGGGCAAACTTATACGCTGGGCGTTGTCCTGCCAGACCTCCGCAATCCATTCTTCGCTGACATCATGGTCGGCATGAACAATGCGCTAGAGCGCACTCAATACCGCGTGATGATGGGCCTGAGCCAATCGGACGAAGCCTTAGAAATGACGGTTGTGGAGTCGATGGTAGACCGTCAGATGGACGGTATTATTCTGGTCGGCTCTACGGAAAGCCGCACCAATTTGGACTATATCGCCAGCAAAAAACCTATGGTCGCAATTGGTCATCACGACCCTGACGCCAAGCATTTCGACACCGTCAACAATTTTGATCAGCAGGGAGGGCTTTTAGCCGTCAAACATCTCGCGGCAGCCGGGTACAAGCGGATCGCTATGCTGAGCATGATGACCGGCACATCAACCATCATTTCGGAACGCGAAATGGGCTACCGACGCGGGATGATGGAGGCTGGTCTGGGCAAAAACATTTCCATCGTCCCGTGCTCACAGGTGATGCGTGACGTGCAGCTCGCTACCAGGCGAATGTTACTCGGGCCAAACAGAGCCGACGCAATTTTTTGCTGGACCGATTTCATCGCCCTTGAGGTCATCAGTGTGGCGACCGAACTGGGTCTACGGATCCCAGAGGACGTCGCCATCGTCGGCTATGACAACACCATGTACTGCGACTTCGCTCAAAACAGTCTCTCGAGCATCGACCAATCGGGGGAACTCCTCGGCCTGCAAGCAGCACGCCTTGTTGTCGAGCGTATCAAGGGGCGTGTCGAGGCGGAGCACTTTGTTGTGCCGCCCCGGCTGGTAGCCCGGAGAAGTTCGACGCGTCTGTAACGCATCGGAGCCAGTGTGCACGAGAGCAGGTCCGTTAAATCGCACTCCGCAAGAGGTAGTCTGCTGACCACGTTGCGGACGAGTTCCCTATTTCAAAAAACTGCCAATCCGCACCGGGCGGCTCCGACAAGCTGCGAGGCACGGTTGCCTCATCGCACTCTCGAAAACACTTTGGTGTTGCGAGTAAAATGAACGACCTCCCACCAATCAGGTAGTGGTTGATTGTGGGAGGTTTCGTCGCTTTAAAGCGCTGAGCGATAGATTGCTTCGATGTCGCTCAGGCTAAATGTACGGGGGTTATTGTCGATCAGCCGTTTGATGGCGAAAGCCTCTTCAGCCCACAAGCCGAGTTGATCGGCACTAGCGCCGTGGGCTCGTAGTGACATCTCTACGCCCAGTTCACGACAGTAGGCTAGGCTCGACTGCAACAGCGTCGCTTCAGTGCTTGTGTCGAACCCAAGGGCATCGGCGATCTCTTGGGTCTTCTCCGGGCATACCTTGGCATTATAGGACAGCACATGCGGGAAGATGATCGCATTGGCCAAGCCATGCGGCAGCTTGAGGCGCGTTCCCAAAGGGTAGGCCAGCGCGTGGCCACCAGCGGTGTTCACCGGGCCAAGGCAAATGCCGCCATAGTAAGAGGCCAGCATCATCCCGGCACGCGCTTCGGTATCGCTGCCATCGGCAACGGCATGCTTCAAATAGCGCCCGACCAGTGCGATCCCAAGGCGCGCATAGCCGTCAATCAACGGATGAGCTTTGATATTGGTGAAAGCCTCGACGCAGTGCGCCATTGCGTCAACGCCAGTCGCCGCCGTGACGGCGGGTGGCACCGAATAGGTCAATTCCGGATCGAGAATGGCGATATCGGCAAGCATATGCGTGCTTTCGACAGCCATCTTCGCTAGCGTGTCCGGATTGGTCACAAGGGCGCGAATGCCTGCTTCCGACCCCGTCCCAGATGTGGTGGGGATCTGCGCCAACGCCGTCGAGCGACCCGGAATTTTGCCTGCCCCGACGACATCGGGGATAGATAAATCCTTATCCCACAGCGCCGCCAAGAGCTTGGCAACGTCCATCACAGAACCACCACCAAGCCCGACCACGAGGTCAGGCTTGAATGCACGCGCGGCCGCGAGGGCGGCATTCACTGCTGGCAAATCGGGCTCAGGCGGTAAATCGGTGTAAACGCTCACCTCGCCCTGAAGTCTTAGGCGTTCGACGAATGCCACAGTTGGGCCCATCGCGACGACGAGGATGCGATTGTGCCCCGTCGCCCATTCACCCAAGCGAGACGCCGTGCCCGCGCCAATTTCTAGTCGCGCCGGCTGCACCAGGGTAATGGCGCGCGACAAAGATAAAGCGAACTCAGCCATTGTCTTCCGCCTCCAGACGATCCATTTGCGCCCAGACGGTTGCGATCTCCGCTTCGGTCAGTTCCACCAGCGGCGGACGTACACGCGTCCAACCAGCATGGTTGCGGCGCCGAGCCAACATGGCCTTGATCGTCGGCAACTGGACATAGGCGTTCGAGAGGTCACGCCATGCGTTGATCCGGGCCTGCGCCGCCTCAACTTTGTCGGCCTGTGCAGTGTCGAACCAATTGTCGAATACAACACGCAAATGCGCGCCAATCAGGTTCGAGCTGGAGGTGATGCATCCCGCTCCGCCTGAACGCAGCAGCGGCAACATGAATGGATCTGCACCCGCCAGCACTGAGAAATTCTCAAAAGCACTGGCGAAGGCTTGCATGCTTTCTAGCTTGCCCGAGCTATCCTTGACGCCAACAATAACGCCGGGGAATGCCTCGCGCAGACGTGCCGTCCGCTCAAGCGAAATGCCGATCTGCGCGATGGGAGGAATGTGATAGAGAATGACCCGCAGATCATCGCTCCCAACGCCTTCGATGACCTCAGCGTAAAAGCGGAACAGACCTTCGTCGCTCACGCCCTTGTAGTAAAACGGAGGCAACACCACACAGGCCTTTACGCCCGCATCCACGGCATGGCGCACGAGCGTGACGCTGTCAGCAACATTGGTCTGGGAGGTGCCGGGTAGCAAGCGCTTGGCATCAAGGCCGGAGGCGATAACGCCTTCGAGCAGCCTCATGCGCTGGCCGATACTGAACGAATTGGCTTCACCAGTCGTGCCAAGCAGAGCGACCCCATCGCAGCCTTCTTCAATGAGTGCTTTAGCGTGGGTGTTGAATGCCGACTGGTCGGGAGCTCCGTCTTGTAAAACCGGTGTCGCCGCAGCGCAAAAAACACCCGAAACGGGCAGTGCAGTGGCGGGGTTCATGCTGGTTTTCCTGAAACAAGGCGACGCGCATAGGCAATCGCAGACTTCATGTTGACGTGGTTGGCTTTGCCGGTGCCGGCAATGTCGAAAGCAGTGCCGTGGTCCACCGAGGTCCGATCAATCGGTAGGCCCAACGACACGTTCACTGCGGTGTCGAAAGCCACGAGTTTGATCGGGATATGCCCCTGATCGTGATACTGCGCGATCACCAGATCAAATGCGCCGGTATAGGCACGGTGATAGACTGTATCGGCCGAAATCGGTCCCTGCACATTGATGCCCTCCGCCTTGGCCATAGCCACGGCAGGCACCACTTGCACATCGTCTTCTGTGCCGAATAGACCAGACTCGCCGCAATGCGGATTGATCCCGGCCACAGCGATGCGCGGATTTTCGTAGCCCATGCGCTTAAGGTGCTCATTGCCTGCGCGAATGGTCGCCAGTATGCGGTCTGGGGTCGCCCGATCAATCGCCGTTTTCAGCGACACGTGGGTCGAGACGTGGATCACTTTGAGGCGGTCAGATGCAAGGAGCATGAAGGCGGACTTCTGCCCTGTCAGTGCTGCCAGCATGCCGGTGTGGCCGTCATAGTGATGCCCTGCGAGGTTCAGCGCTCCCTTATTGATCGGCGCTGTCACTATGCAACCGATCTCGTCGGCTTGCGCATCACGCACAGCCTTTTCGCTAAAGCGGAAAGCAGCATCGCCACAGCGCGGGTCGAGCTTGCCCCACTCCAGCTCTTGGCCTTCGATGTCGAGATTGACCACAACCGCATCGAGATCAATCGAGACCCCGGTCATGGCGCAGGCTTTTTCCAGAATGGCGCGATTGCCGTAAATACGGGTGAGCGCACGTTCGTTGGCGCCCATTTCCGCCACGGCTTTGACTGCGATTTCAGGGCCGACGCCAGCCGGGTCGCCCATGGTGATGTCGAGGATTTGGCTCACGACTTACCTCCGTCGATCCATCCCACGGGGAGACGGACTGTTCGGCATCAGCACCTGTGTCTCAGAAATGGGTTTGCGATTTAAGGAGAGTTCTGGTCTCGTCTGAGTGACGAAAGACCCAGAATGACGACGAAAACAACGAAGACGAAATCATCCGCAGAGCAGGTTGTGAAGGACATTCGCCGCGCGACACGACGACACTTTTCCGCCGAGGACAAGATCCGGATCGTGCTCGATGGATTGCGTGGCGAGGACAGCATTGCTGAGCTGTGCCGGCGTGAAGGCATCGCCCAGAGCGTCTATTACTCTTGGTCAAAGGAGTTCATGGAAGCTGGCAAGCGACGTTTGGCTGGTGACACAACTCGTGCCGCCACCAATGATGAGGTTCGGGATTTACGCAGGGAAGCAAGCGCGCTCAAGGAATGCGTTGCGGATCTGACGCTCGAGAACCGCCTGCTTAAAAAAAGCATGATCGGGGAGGGGGAGGATATCGAATGAGATATCCCGCATCTGAAAAGCTCGAGATTATCCGGCTGGTTGAGCAATCGCATCTCCCCACCAAACAGACGCTGGACCGGTTGGGTATTCCGCGGCGGACCTTTTATCGTTGGTACGATCGCTACTTGAACGATGGCCCTGAGGCGCTGGAGGATCAATCCTCGGCACCAAGCCGGGTCTGGAACCGTATCCCGACCGGTATCCAAGACCAAGTCATCGAGATGGCTCTGGAGCACTCCGAGCTGAGCCCGCGCGAACTGGCGGTTCGCTTCACCGATGAGAGGGGCTATTTTATCTCAGAAGCCAGCGTTTACAGGCTTCTCAAGGCCCATGATCTCATCACCAGCCCCGCTTACGTAGTGATCAAGGCGGCCAATGAGTTCCACACCAAGACCAGCCGTCCCAACCAGATGTGGCAGACCGATTTTACCTATTTCAAGATCATCGGCTGGGGCTGGATGTATCTCTCCACGGTGCTGGACGACTATTCCCGCTACATCATTGCCTGGAAACTGTGCACGACCATGCGGGCTCAGGATGTCACCGACACTCTGGACTTGGCATTAGCAGCTTCAGGCTGCGATCAGGCGCGTGTGCAGCATCGGCCGCGCTTGCTGAGTGACAATGGACCCAGTTACATCGCCCAGGAGCTTGCCGACTATATCGCAGCCAATGACATGGATCATGTCCGAGGCGCTCCGCTTCATCCCCAGACACAGGGCAAGATCGAGCGCTGGCACCAGACGCTGAAAAACCGGATCCTTCTAGAGAACTACTTCCTGCCGGGTGACCTCGAAAGCCAGATCGAGGCCTTCATTGAGCACTACAATCATAAGCGCTATCACGAGAGCCTCGACAATGTGACACCCGCAGATGCCTACTTCGGCAGAGCACCTGCCATCATCAAAAGGCGTGAAAACATCAAGCGCAAAGCAATCCAGCATCGACGCTTGATGCACCATAGGCTTGCAGCATAACATCAACCGAACGACGAGCAGTGCTCTCCGCTAATCAAGGCGCAGATCTGAGCCAAAGCATCTGACGACGGACAGGGCTGAAATGGGGTCGAAAACGGCCGGTCAGCAGTGCGCCCTCATCTCAGACGTTAGCGCAGTTCGATAAATCTTCTAAAAGCGGACAAGGGAAGTCGGCCCACGCAGCGAACGTCGCTACTCATCTTTCGTGCCGATGTCATTAGCCCCAGCTTTGTCCCTTGCTGCCACTCAGACAGTCTGGGGCCCCTCTGGGAACATCATTACGTAAGCGATAGCCGAACCATGCTAATCGAGGCCCGGCTGACGCTATCATTTATCTAGATCGTACAGCCACTATCTAAGCGCGTTCCGATTATGCGCTGCGGATAAAACCTCAGGGCGTCGTCGTGGGTGAATACGCGCCGAGCGTCTCGTTGGCCTTCTGAGCGAAGGTTAGATTTAAGATGTCCGCGGCGGGGATACGCGTAACGGCTTCAAAGTCGCGATCTGCATAGATGTGATCTACAACATAGGTGAGATTGTCCATGTCCATGCAGCCGTCGAGGCACCACTGAGCCTTCAGGAAGCCGGAAATGGCCTGAATACGGTCACGCGGTAAGTCGTCCCGGGCGGCAGCTGCGGCTTCAACCCACTGGTTTGGGTTGTCATGCATCAAACGAGCGGTCTCAACAACAGCATTGGTGAAACGCTGAATTGCGTCGCCCTTAGTTTCAAGTGTCTCCTCTGTTGCGGAGATCAACTTGGTAGGGGACGGGGTGAACGTGCCCAATTCATCCGTGTTCATGATGATATGAATGCCGGGCGTATCAGCGATCGACAAATAGGTACCGAAGGAGACAGTGGTGGCATCAATTCGCCCGACAGCCAGCGCCTGCGCGCGGACGTCAGGTGCGCCGATTGCTACGAAGTTCGGCGCCGCATTGTTCGTCGCCTGCAGCATGGCAACCGTCAGGATGTGGTCGAGACTTCCGTTGTCCGCAATGGCGTAGCTGCGTCCAGCTAGGTTTGCCACGCTTTCGATCTCTGACTTGCCGGCAATCAGGAAAGAGCCGCCCTTGCCGTTTGCTAGAAACCCACGCACCGGCACACCATTGTCGGCCCTAAGGCGAAGCATGGAGTCGATTGTGATATCAGCAATGTCTACAGCCCCGGAATTCAGCGCTGCTACAGCCTGCGGGGTGCCGTCGAGGGTAACAAACTCAACTTTGACGCCGTGCTGTTCGAAAATACCGAGATCTTTGGCCAGTTTGAAGACTGAGTTAGGCGTCAGATTGAAGCCCATATCTGCTACCGCCAGGGCCATCTTCAGCGTCGGCATTTCCGATTGGCCGAATGTGCTACCCGCAGTTAGTAGTCCAATAGCCGCTACGCCAGCGAACTTTTTCACAATGCTTTTGAACATTTATAGTCTCCCTAACCCAATAATCAGCGCACTTACGCTACTGAGTTAAGTACATGCTATTATTACGGTTTTATCGACTGAGACACCAATTCGTGCTATAAGGTTTTCCGATCCGGGCTCTGCGCGGACTTAAGATGGCTTTGCCCGAAAGCAGAACTTCGCCCGGGCTGTATGAACCACGGCGGGAATTGAAGGATCAACGCAGAATCACGTTGGGCCAGATTGAAGGCAAAATACGCCCAAGGCGCATATCCCCTCACCGCATGCATGTGGCGGCGCTCCCACTCGAGACTAGCACCTTTGCACTCGGCTCTGGAACGCAGGCGCCTCGCCAACGTTCATTGGTTGACCTGAGGAGATTACGATGGCCGTGCGTCCATATTGGAAGGGATATCTGAAGCTCTCGCTTGTGACCTGCCCGATAACGCTGACGCCGGCGACCACGGAAGGCGAAAAGGTCAAGTTCCACACGCTTAACCGCAATACCAAGGATCGGATCTATACAGAGTATGTAGATTCCGTCACCGGCAAGACGGTCGATAAGACTGACCAGGCAAAAGGATACCAGAGGGGCGATGAGGATTATGTCATCCTCGAAGAGGAGGACCTCGAAGCGGTTCAGCTTGAGAGCACCAAGACAATCGACATCGGAGAGTTCGTTCCTGCAGATTCAGTGGAGTGGACTTACTTTGATAGCCCGTATTTCGTGATTCCGGACGCCGAGATCAGCGAAGTAGCCTATAGCGTGATCCGCCAGGCAATGGCGAACAAAGGTGTTGTCGGCTTAGCAAGGCTCGTTATCCGCGGCCGCGAACGCGCAGTGATGCTCCAGCCCTGGGACGAGGGCATCGTCCTCTGGACCCTCCGCTTTGGCGATGAAGTCCGTGACGAGGAAGAGTATTGGGAACAGGTCGACGAAAGGCCCATCGACAAGAAGATGCTATCCATGGTTGGGAAGCTGATCCAGGATCGCACCACCAAGTGGTCTGAGACGATGGTCGAGGATCCGGTTCATGAGCGCCTGCTCGAGATTATCAAGTCCAAGAAAGCCCATAAGCCCGCCAAACAAATTAAGGCTGAGGACGATGATACCGAAGATGCAAAGTCGAACAACATCATTGACCTAATGGCGGCCCTCAAGAAAAGCCTCGCGGGGAAGCCGGGGTCATCGCCGAGGAAAAAGCAGGGAGGCTAGCCCGCCTTCTTGCGAGGCGCTGCACTCTTTTCCTTCGCCACGGCGGACGTTGCCTTGCCTGTCCGCGTCTCACTCCCCGATGATCTCTGCTGCTTGTCGCCAGCGCTCATGCGCAGTGCCTCCAGGAGGTCATTCTTCTTCGTCGGCTCCGGCCGTTTGAGCGGGATTACCTTGCGGCCTTCCGCGATAGCCGTCACAAGATCCGCCAAGGCATCCTCGTAGCGGTCATCAAATTTGCTTGGGTCGAAAGTGCCCGCCTTTGTTTGCAAAATGTGCTCAGCCAATTCGATCATTTCGGAGTCCAGCTTTCGCTTAGGAAGTTTCTCGAACGCCTGCTTGGCAGAGCGGACTTCATAGTCAAAATTCAGGGTAGTGGCGATGAGGCCCTTCCGGTGTGCCCGGATGAATACGGGCCGAAGGCGCCTGAAGAGCACTGTGTGAGCAATGGCCGCCGCTTTCTCTTTTCGCAGCGCTTCGCGAAGCAGGATAAAGGCTTCCTCAGCGGCATCAGAGGCTGGCAGCAGGTAGTACGGTTTGTCAAAAAAAGTCGTTTCGATTTGGCCGCAGGCTATGAAACTTTCGACCTTCAGCACCTTATCGCTGTGAGGGACCGCCGCCGAGATTTCCTCTGGTTCAAGCACCACATAGCGGCCGTCGCCGGTCTCGTACCCTTTAACTTGGTCCTCGCGTTCGACTGGCTTGCCAGTTTGCTGGTCTACATATACGCGCTTCAGGCGATGCCCCGTCTTGCGGTTGACCATATTGAGAGAAATGCGGTCGGAAGTGGTCGCCGCCGTGTACATCTTCACCGGGCATACAATCTCCGCGATCTTAATCGCCCCGCTCCAGACAGCCCGTGCAGCCATACCAATTCCTCCAATGACGTGGGTAAAACGGACGTTGGTAATTCCCGTTCCTTCGTCCGTCGAATAGCAGCGTAGCTGGACGGTACGTCGCCTGTCGGAAGATGAACTTTGGCATCTCAGCCAGCCATACGAAATGCCGAGAAGGCTCGCGCTTCCATTGATGGAATGAATTCCAGACGTGCCATTCAAAGTTCCTTCCTCGTCCGACAATCGCAGTGAAACCGGACCATGCCCCCCTTGCAGAAGCGGAACGTTTACCGGGTTGAAGCTTTGAATCAGAAGCTGGAGGAGCATCTGGAAGACCTCCTTCGGCGCAATGCTGTGAGCAGGATTCAAGGGCAATGGCTGGCGACAAACTCGGGACATACAAGAGCAAAAGGGATTTCAAGAAAACCCAGGAGCCTAGCGGTCAAATCCCGATCAAAAGATCGGAGCGTTTGCGTTTCGTAATACAGAAGCATGACGCGACCCGTTTGCATTATGACCTGCGTCTGGAGCTGGATGGGGTATTAAAATCGTGGGCCGTGACACGTGGCCCTTCCATCGACCCGTCAGACAAGCGCCTTGCTGTGGAGGTGGAGGATCATCCGCTCGACTATGGCGACTTCGAAGGCACGATCCCCAAGGGGCAATACGGTGGAGGTACCGTAATGCTCTGGGATCGAGGCTATTGGGAGCCGGAGGGCGATGCGTCGCCGAAGAAGGCCCTTGCCAGAGGTGAGTTGAAGTTCACCCTGTTCGGTGAACGGCTGCACGGAAGCTATGTCCTTGTCCGCCTCCGCAATGATCGCGATGGTAGCAAGCGCACAAACTGGCTGCTGATAAAGCACCGTGACGATCACTCCGTAGAGGAAAATGGAGCCATCATCCTCGATGAGCATATGACTTCGGTGGCGTCTGGGCGCACCATGGAGGCAATCTCTGCAAGCATAGGTAGGAAGCCGAAGCCCTTCATACTGGCAAAGGCGGACGACGCCGACGCCGTTTGGGACAGCAGGCGCGGCCAGGCGGCGGAGAAGCGCAAATTCAAGAAATCGTCCGGATCCACTAGAGACGTGACGATTCCAGCATTCATCGAACCGCAACTCTGTGAAAATGGGTCGCGGCCTCCAGCGTCGGGCGGCTGGATCCATGAGATAAAGTTCGACGGCTATCGAATTCAAATGCGCGTAGAAGCCGGAAAGGTCACTCTTAAAACGCGCAAAGGGCTAGACTGGACCGCTAAATATCCCGAAATCGCAGAGGCGGGACGATCCGTGGTAAACGCCATCATCGACGGCGAAATCTGTGCCCTAGACGAAAATGGCGCCCCTGACTTCGCCGCTTTGCAGGCCGCGCTGTCGGAACGCAAAACGAGCTCGCTTGTATTCTTTGCCTTCGACATCCTCTTTGAGGGCGAGCAAGACTTGCGAGACCTACCACTCCTAGAAAGAAAGGAGCGCCTAGCATCTATTTTGGCCGAGGCAGGTGACGATCCCCGCTTGCGGCTCGTCGAACATTTCGAGGCCGGAGGAGAAGCTGTGCTCAAAAGTGCTTGCCGTTTGTCGCTCGAAGGCATCGTCAGCAAGAAGAGTGATGCCCGGTATATCTCCGGCCGCTCTAACTTCTGGCTGAAATCGAAATGCCGAGCCAGCCACGAGGTCGTTATCGGGGGATATTCCACCACCAATGGACGCTTCAGATCGTTGCTCGTAGGCGTCAATCGCGGAGAACATTTCGTCTACGTCGGCCGTGTCGGCACCGGCTACGGCGCTGAAAAGCTCAAAGCTCTGGTACCACGATTGAACGCGCTCGAAACCGACACCCCCCCGTTCACGTGTGTCGGCGCTCCGAAGAAGTCTTCCGAAATCGTGTGGCTAAAGCCGGAACTGGTCGCTGAAATCGAGTTCGCGGGCTGGACAGGTGACGGGCAGGTCCGCCATGCAAGTTTCAAAGGGCTTCGCGAGGATAAACCGGCCAAGGAAGTGGTTGCCGAAAAGTCTGCCTCGCCGGCGAAGGTCGAGACTCCCGACCCCGCCGATAACTTGCAGGAAAAGTCGAAAGCAAAGACCTATCGCAAAGGCGAAAAGGTCCCGATTATGAGTGTCTTGATCTCCAGTCCCGATAAGGAACTTTGGCCCGATGCTGGGGATGGTCGTCCAGTGACCAAGGTCGATCTAGCTGAGTATTTCGAAGCTGTTGGTCAATGGCTGATTGACCACATCAAAGGTCGGCCGTGCTCGATCATTCGGGCACCCGACGGCATTGTCGGTGAGCAGTTCTTTCAGCGCCACGCGATGCCTGGAACTTCGAACCTTTTAAGCCTTGTGGAAGTCTTCGGCGACCAGAAGCCCTATTTGCAGATCGATCGCGTTGAGGCGCTGGCTGCCATCGCCCAAATCGGTGGTCTGGAGCTCCACCCTTGGAATTGTGCGCCTGGTCGTCCAGAGGTGCCGGGGCGTCTAGTCTTCGACCTCGATCCCGGCCCTGATGTCCCTTTCGCGACGGTCGTTGCAGCTGCGCGCGAAATGCGTGATCGCCTTGACGAATTGGGTCTCGCCAGTTTCTGCAAGACTACCGGCGGAAAAGGTCTCCACGTGGTAACGCCTCTAGCAGTTGGTCGCGGGAAGCAACTTTCCTGGGATGAGGCCAAGTCCTTCGCGCGGGACGTTTGCCTGCAGGCAGCCCTGGACAGCCCTGATCGCTTTGTTATCAAAATGGCGAAGAACCAGCGTCATGGTCGCATCTTCCTCGACTATTTGAGGAACGATCGGATGGCGACGGCGGTAGCACCACTTTCGCCTCGTGCTCGACCCGGAGCAACCGTGTCGATGCCGCTGACTTGGAACCAGGTGCGGACCGACTTGGATCCAAAGCGCTTCACCATTCGGACAGTCCCTGCCCTGCTGCGAGACACTTCCGCATGGTCGGACTACGACGACTGTGCACGTCCGCTGGCGCCGGCGATAAAGCGCATCTAGCGACCGACTCGCAACGTTACCTAATGCCTTGGGCCAAAATTGCGGGTGACGCAGGCGCGGTGTGAAGCCGACCTTTGAACTATGCGCAGTGGCCAGCGGAAGTGTGCACCGCATCCCGACCAGCGTGCTAGCGCTAAAAGCAACTCCCTCAAGAGATTATGATCGTCGGCGCATTGTCCACGCATGGACCGATGCGGTTCAACGCGCTCCAGCGGGCCATACCCGGCGTCTCCCACAAGATGTTGACGACTACCCTGCGAGGGCTGGAGCGCAACGGGCTCGTCACACGCACAGCCTTCGCCCCCCCCCCCCCCCCGCGGGTCGACTACGAACTGACCGAGCAGGGAAGGTCTCTCCACGAACCCTTGTTGACGCTGGCATCATGGGCACGGGCGCAGAAAGACTACATCAAGGGCTCCCGCCGAAAGTTCGATGAAAGATGATAGCAGGAGCTAAGGGAGGTTCATCGGACGCGAGCTTTCGGGCGCGAGGATGTTGAGACGATACGGCCGCAATGGGGTCGGGAGCTGCCCGAGCTCGTCTTCAGGACCGTTGACCCAATCTAGGAACGGCGGGGTTTCTTCGCCGAACGACCCAATCCACTCGATCCAATATTCCCGTGCGGAAATTGAAGCGATGGTCGAAGAAGCCGACAATGCTGGGCTCTATGTCTCGGCCCACGTCTACACCGACAAATCCATCCGCCGCTGCGTAGAGCTGGGCGTGCGTTCGCTTGAGCATTGCAACCTGATCGAGCCGGACACTGCCAAGCTTGCCGCTGAAAAGGGCTGCATCGCTGTTCCAACGTTGGTTGCCTACGACGCTCTTGCACTCGAGGGCGAAGCGCTGGGCCTCGGCGCAGCCGAATTTGCGAAGATTGACACTGTTCGGTCTGGCGGCCTGCGCTCGCTTGAAATCATGCGCGATGCCGGACTGCCAATGGCATTCGGCTCGGACCTCTTGGGAGAACTGCGCAAATATCACTGCATGGAATTTGAACTGCTCGCCAAGGTGCTCACGCCAGCCGAGATCATCCAATCTGCAACCCTAGTCGGCGCCAAGCTCTGCCACCTCGAAGGCAAGGCGGGCATCATCGCCGAAGGGGCCTTCGCAGACCTTATCGTCATTGACGGCAATCCACTGTCCGACATCTCGCTTTTGCAGGGCGACGGGATGCATATGCCGGTGATTATGGCGAATGGGCGAGTGGTCAAATCTAGGCCATAACCATAGTCTTGTCGCACCTCGCGTCCAGCATCAACACCTGTACCTCCGAACAAGGTTGGCGACCTAACGCGAATTTGGGTCTGTTTGTGTGACAAAATATTGAGGAAGACGACCAAATTGGCAAATATCTGAGCGACTGGCGGGAAGTGGAGAAAAACATTCGCCGGCCGCCGTCGCGGCACCCTTTCTTGGATAATCAAATCCAGATTGTGCTAGGCAACCTACGGGTCAGGGACAGCTATGCGCCCGCATTTCAGACATTTGTTCAACTGCCGACAGCTCCTAAAAGCAGCCGCACTTCGCTCCATGCCAAACTCAAATTTTGCGGCATCGCGGCATCGCGGCATCGCGGCATCGCGGCATCGCGGCATCGCGGCATCGCGGCATCGATGATGTGCCGGCCCTGCCCTAGTGTCGTCAACCGCGCCCTTCTCCGACATGCAGCTGCTTCAATTTCACAAACTAAGGCCCGTATTTCCGACCAGAATGCCCCAGCTTAAGCTGTAAACTCGAGCGATATTCGTCGTCTTAATGAAGCGATCAGCGCAAAATTGGACGAGCTATTTGAAAAGGCCAGAGAGATTGTCCTCAGGCGGGGTAAAGAGGCCGAAGCGCTCGCAGAACGATTGATCTACGAAAGGTTAGTCACGAACATTTCTTAGCCCCAAACACGAAAACACCGCAGCCTGGGGGACTGCGGTATTGTTGTTTGTCGGTGCTAGAAGAAGTCTTAGGCTTCCTTGACCTGGGAGATGAGTTCGACGAGCGACTGCTTGGCGTCGCCGAAGAGCATCGAGGTCTTTTCGTCGAAGAAGAGTTCGTTCTCGACGCCGGAGAAACCCTTGCCCGGACCGCGCTTCATGGCGATGACGCTCTGGGCTTCCGAGACCTTGAGGATCGGCATGCCATAGATGGGCGAGGACGGGTTGGTGCTGGCGGCAGGGTTGACCACGTCGTTGGCGCCGATGACCAACACCACGTCGGTTTCCGGGAACTTCTCGTTGATCTCCTCCATGTCGATCAGCTTGTCGTAAGCGACACCGGCTTCGGCGAGCAGCACGTTCATGTGGCCGGGCATGCGACCAGCGACGGGGTGGATGGCGAACTTGACGTCGCCGCCGCGCTTTTCGATGAGGTCGGCAAGTTCGCGCACCTGATGCTGGGCTTGGGAAACGGCGAGGCCGTAGCCCGGGACGATGACCACGCGCTTGGCATAGGCCATGCGCAGGGCCGCGTCTTCAGCCGAGACCGGCTTCATTTCGCCGCCGGTCGAACCATCTGCGGCAGTCGCGGCTACGCTGTCCGAACCAAAGGCGCCGAACAGCACGTTGGCGAAGGAACGGTTCATGGCCTTCGACATGGCGAGCGAGAGGATGATGCCGCTGGCACCATCGAGTGCGCCGACGATGATCAGGATGTTGTTGTCGAGCGCGAAGCCGGTCGCGACAGCGGCAAGACCTGCATAGGCGTTGAGGAGCGACACCACCACCGGCATGTCGGCGCCACCGATCGGCAGAACGATGAGCACGCCGATGGCCAGCGAGACGACCAGCATGACGATGAACACTGGCCAGGCATCGGGCACTATGAGCATCCAGACAAAGCCGATGACGGCAATGCCGAGCAGGATGAAGTTGGAGATGTTCTGGAAGGGGAAGGTGATCGGCTTCTGCGGCAACCAGCCCTGCAGCTTGCCGGCCGCCATGATCGAGCCGGTGACGGTCAGACCACCGAGAAGCACTTCGAGCGCGAGGGCCGCAACGTGGCCGCTATCGAGGTGATTGGTGGTGAAGCCGTGGTGGTATTCGCCCAGGCCCACGAGGGTTGCAGCCAGCGCACCAAAAGCGTGACTGATGGCGATACGCTGGGGCATGGCCGTCATCGGCACGAACATGCCGAGCGGATAGCCGATGGCGGCGCCGGCGAAGATGCCGACCACGATCCAGTGATATTCAACGATACGGGCGTGGAACAGCGTTGCCACCACGGCAATGAGCATGCCGAGGGCTGCCATCTGCATGCCGCGGCGCGCCGTTTCCGGACGACCGAGGACGCGCAGCGCGTTGATGAAGAGGAATGCCGCTACAAGGTAGGCGATCTGAATAAAGGTATCGGTCATTTCGCTGCCTTATCGGCCTTCTTGTTGTCGGTCTTGAACATGGCCAGCATGCGGTCTGTGATCAGGAAGCCGCCGACGACGTTGGCCATGGCCATGGCCACGGCGATGGTGCCGAAAATGGTGCCGAGCCAGCCGTGATTGGCGCCGGCCAGAACCAGCGATGCCACGAGCGAAATGCCGGACATCGCATTGGTCGCCGCCATCAGCGGGGTGTGCAGCAGGGGCGGCACGCGGTGGATGGTCATGAGGCCGACAAAGCTGGCCAGCAGGAACACGAAGAGTTGGATGGTCGTTGTTTCGGGCATGAACCTGCCTCCGTGTTAAGAGGCTGCGCGAGCAGGCAGAGCCTGATCGCCAGCGAGGGCATCGAGGATTTCGTCGCCAGCCTGCAAATTGAGCGGGCCCGCCTTGCAGAGATGGGTCAGCAGGGTGCGCATGTTGCCGCTGTAGAGGCGGCTGGAATCGGTGGGCGCACAGCTTGGCAGATTGGTCGGGCCGATCACGGTGACGCGGCCGTGGCGAACGATCTGGTCGGGCTTGGTGATTGTGACATTGCCACCGGTTTCGGCGGCCATGTCGACGATCACCGTGCCGGGAAGCATGGCCGCGATGGTTTCCTCATCGATGAGGATCGGCGCGACGCGATCCGGGATCTGGGCGCTGGTGATGATCAGATTGGTGCGCGACAGGGCCTCGGTGAGGGCGCGGCGCAGACGGAACTGCTGGTCGTCGCTCTGGGCGGCAGCGTAGCCGCCAGTGCCTTCGGCCTTTGCATCCGGAACGTCGGGGAAGACGAACTCAGCGCCAAGGCTTTCAACCTGCTCGCGGGCGGCTTCGCGCACGTCAAAGCCATAGGTGACTGCGCCGAGACGGCGGGCGGTAGCGAGGGCCTGCAGACCGGCAACGCCGGCGCCGAGGGCGATCATCTTGGCCGGGCGGACGATGCCTGCGGCGGTCGTCATCATCGGCAGGAGGGTATCGAGATGGCGTGCGCCTTCGAGAACCGCTGAATAGCCGGCGATGGAGGCCTGGGACGACAGGACGTCCATGCTCTGGGCGCGGGTGATGCGCGGGAGGCGCTCCATGCCGAGATGGACGATCTGCGCCTTGGCCGCGGCATCGGCGACGGCAGCGTCGCGGCCGCCAAGCGAAATCACCACCTTGCCGGGGGCAAAGCCGGCGAAATCGGGTGCGCGGACGGCCAGAACCAGATCGGCGACGGCAATTGCCTCGGCGCGCGCAAGGATCTTGCCACCGGCAGCGCTATAGTCTTCGTCTACAAAGCCAGCATTCAGGCCAGCACCAGCCTCAACGACGATGTCGTATTGGGCGAGCTTGCCAATATCTGCTGGCACTAATGCAACGCGGCGTTCCCCTGGCAACGTTTCCGCCAGCACAGCAATGACGGCCTTATGCGTATTCTGGCCCATTAAAATTCCTCTCAACTAGCCCAGGACCGCTGAGAGCGGCCTCGCGGGCGGTCGAGGAATATGGGCGATGATGTGGCAGCAGTCAGCACCCCGCCACCTATAAGACTTTGGTATTAGTAGATTAAAATCTGACGCTTAGGGTTTCCGGCGTTCGAAAATACGCAGAATAATCGTACTTTTAAATTATCCTCCGACGCACCCTGTTTAGAACTGATGTACAAAAAGTCGCAGGTTAGCCCGATTTACTATGAAAATAACGGCCCAACTTCCATACAAGAGTTCAGTTTTATGTAAAATGTAGCATCAATGGTTTTCGAAATAGCTTCTACTTACAGTCATCCGTAACCTGAAAATCTCCACGAACTTTTGGACATAGAAAAAGAACAACCCCGCCTAGAGTTTGGCACGGCATTTCTTTAATCCCGTCAGTTTCCGTTGTAACGACAAGCGACAGAATCCGTCCATCAGAACCCGACGCAACTGGAGCTGATGCGCGAAAAGCGTCATTGGCATTGAATCTTTTCCACCCTGCTGCGCCCGCTTCCTCGGTGGCGTCGGGCAGGGCGAGCAGATTGCTGAAGCGCGCCAGAGCCAGTCAAAGCCCTTCTAGGGCCCTTTCGAGGGCAATGATGATCACAACATGGTCGCGGTTGTTCTTCTGGGCAGGGAGCTTGAGCGCGGCCGAAACCCGCTCGAGTTTGCCCGGATCATTATCCACCAGGTCGGCAACACGTAAGGTCCGCTCGTCGGTCGTCCGTGGGGATAGGCATCGGCACCACAACACGATCAGGTGCCGCCGGAAAGATCACCAACGGCCAGTTTGTCTATGGGAGGTATTTAACTTGGCTGAAAACGAAGCGCTGGAGCCTCGGCTCTCTCGCCGACATTTCTTGGCAGCCGCAGGCGCCGAGGCTGCAGTGTCTCTGGGGCCAGTGGCGCCCCTCCTGGCCCAGGAAGTCGCTGCAACGAGCGGCTGGAACGACACTACAGATGTTATCATCGTGGGCTCTGGTGGCGCGGCAAGTGCTGCGGCGATTCTAGCCATCGGCAATGACGCAGAGGTCATTCTGCTCGAAAAGTCCGCCACTTATGGTGGGACAACTGTCAAGTCGGGTGGCGTGTACTACGTCCCGAACAACGCTGCAATGAAAGCCGAAGGCTTCGAGGACCCCGAGGAAGATGCAATGCGTTTTCTCGCCAGCGGTGCTTATTAACAGCCAGTTCGCTTTCGGCCCTAACCGAGACCTAGGTATCCCGCCGAACCAATGGCTACTTTAGATCATACACCGCCCAAAGCGGACATTCAGCAAACGCCCCCATTTGAGACGTCAAGCGGCCTTGTAGTACTACTTAAAAGCTGCCGTTCGTCAGAGATACTAAAAGCGTCGTAGTTGGGACAGTGAGCCGACAATCGGCTCCAGGCCGCTACGTCAGACGA